>CACXXW010000127.1 GCA_902771635.1 uncultured Bacteroidia bacterium
CTGAAAGCCGAAGACGGTCAGACGCTCTACACCCGCCTCATCAAGCCTTATAACTTCGACGCTTCAAAGAAATACCCTGTCATTGTCTATGTGTATGGTGGTCCCCACGCCCAACTGATTACCGACACTTGGACAGCTGGCGCAGGCATCTACCTCAACTACCTCGCCCAAGAAGGCTTCCTTGTCTTCACCCTCGACAACCGCGGCTCCGCCGACCGTGGCGAGGCCTTTGAACAGTGCATCCACCGCCAGTGCGGTCAACTTGAGATGCGCGACCAGTTGGTGGGCATCAATTGGCTGAAGACCCTTCCATACGTTGATGCCAACCGCATCGGCAGCGACGGCTGGAGCTATGGCGGCTTCATGTCGACCTCTCTGAAGATCAATCACCCCGAGGTGTTTAAGGTCAGCGTGGCAGGTGGTCCCGTGCTGGATTGGAAGTACTACGAGATTATGTACGGCGAGCGTTACATGGACACACCTCAAGAAAATCCTGAAGGCTATGAACTTACCAGCCTCGAAAACAAGACCGACAAGCTGGAGGGTAAGCTCCTGATGATCCACTGCACCACCGACCCCGTGGTGATGTGGCAGCACAGCCTTGTCTTCGTGGAGAACTGCATCCACAATGGCAAGCAACTCGACTACTTTGTCTATCCTGGCCATGACCACAATGTTGCTGGTCCCGACAGAGCTCATCTGATTACTAAGATTACGCAGTATTTTAAGGATAATCTGTAATGGATTGTAGGGCTGTCGTACCACAGCAGCCACCTTGGGTTTTCCAAATGCGGCTGCCACAGTGTGACAGCCCTACAGCCAACAAACAACAAAGCCCTCCGCTGTAATAATAGCAGAGGGCTTTTTCACTATCTAATAATCTTAAATGGATGGTTTAAGGGTCCTTGAGCTTGTCAAAAGGCCCGACTTGTAATAAACCGGCCCTTCGACTGGCTCAGGGACCTTGATTTTAGAAATAAAGGTCTCTCTCGCCCTTCTTGATGCGCTCGATGCGGCTCTTCAGCTCATCCAAGAACTTCGGATCGACGTTCTTGAAGTTGTTCTCGATGCACTTCCAGCCCTTGGCCGCGACTTCGGGGGTGGCGTAGTCCACCAGATACTCGCTCAAGGTGAGGATGGCATTGGGCGTGCAATAGCGTTTGATGAAGCCAGGCACGCTGAACTCCATGAAGTGCTCACCCGTTCGACCCAAACGGTAGCAAGCTGTGCAGAAGCTCGGGATGAAGTCGTGGTCGAGGAGTTTATCAATGATGTCGCCCAATGAGCGGTCGTCGCCAATCTTGAACTGCTCGCGGTGCAGGTTCTGGTCCTCCTGCTTGTCGCTGTTCTTCTCCTCTTCCTCGTGGTGGTATTTGTAGTCGCCAATCTGCAGGTTGGTGCCGCCGTCGATTTGCGAAATACCGTATTCGATGGCCTTGGCGCGGAAAGCAGCATCCTCACGGGCGGTCAGGATCATGCCTGTGTAAGGCACAGCCAAACGGAAGATGGCGATAATCTTCTCGAAGGTGTCATCATCCACGAAATACTTCTTGTCGATGTTCAGACCCGAAGCATCCTTGATGCGCGGGAACGAGATGGTGTGCGGACCCACGTTGAAGCAAGCCTCCAGATGGTTGGTGTGACGGATCATGGCCAACACCTCATAACGCCAGTCGTACAAGCCGAAGAGGATACCGAGGCCATTGTCATCGATGCCGGCCTGCTGGGCACGGTCCATCGAGGTGAGACGGTAGTTGTAGTCGCCCTTCTTGGTATTGGCGGGGTGGTATTCGTTGTAAATCTCAGGGCAATAGGTCTCTTGGAAGATCTGGTAGGTGCCGATGCCAGCCTCTTTCACAACATGGAAGCCTTCCACATCCAAAGGAGCAGCATTGATGTTGACGCGGCGGATGCTGCCCTTGCCTTTCTTGGTGGCGTAGGTCACCTTCACGGTGTGAGCGATGTACTCCGGCGAGTATTTCGGCGACTCGCCATAGACAAGGATGAGGCGCTTCTGACCGTCATCTTCGAGAGCCTCCACGTTGCGGATGAGTTCTTCATCAGTCAAAGTGGTGCGGATCTGTTCCTTGTTGGAGGAACGGAAGCCGCAATAAACGCAGTTGTTGACGCAGTAGTTGCCCACATACAGCGGGGCAAACAGCACGATACGGTTACCATAGATGCGGCGTTTCAGTTCGCGGGCGCCTTCCTTAATCTCTTCCACCAGCTCAGGGTCGGTGGTGTTGACAAGGACGGCGGTCTCCTCCATCGTCAGGCGGTTCTTGTCCAACGACTTCTGGATGATTTCGTGCACACGCTCAGGGGTGCTCTTGGTGTTGTTGATGTAGTCCCAAATCTCTTCCGAGGAGATAAACGGGCGGTTGGGCTCGTCGGGAATGCGACATTTTTCGGGATGAAATTGCATATCAGTTTTTAGTTTTAAGTTGTTCAGTTGTTCAGTTTTTGACTTCGAGACTTCGAGACGCGTGACTTCGAGACATTCTATTTGTCCCGCAGTCTCGCAGTCACGTAGTCTCGCGTCCTTTTAATAGGGCCGACTTCACTTCAATGCCTTCAATGCGACCCAATTGGCCAGTGAGGGAACCTATCTCATCGGTGGTACCTTCGAAAATGACGGAAATGATGCTATAATTACCACGGGGAAAGCCTTGGCGGCAGATGATGATGCCTGCGTGACGGGATAGCACCGCGTTGACTTGTGGTGCGGCTTCACGATTTCCCACATAAATAAGGACTGAGCCTATTCTCCTTTCCATTTGAATGTCCTCCGGATCAGATGATTATGATTCCCGCAGCGGCCTTGATGTCAACGCGCGCAGCAAAGGAATGAACGGTACGGAACGCTCGGTTATATGCTGTTCCAACTCCTTGTAGATGAAGTCGTCGGCGAAGTCAATGGCGGCGGCATCCTTTTTCGTGTTGCCGTAATAGATGCGGCTGATGTGTGCCCAATAGATGGCACCGAGGCACATCGGGCAAGGCTCACACGAGGTGTATATGACACAATCCGAAAGGTCGAAAGTGCCTAACTTGCGGCAGGCCTGGCGGATGGTGTTCACCTCGGCATGGGCGGTGGGGTCGTTGTCGCGGGTGACGCTGTTGGCACTGCCGGCGACGATCTCGCCATCCCTCACGATGACTGCCCCGAAGGGACCGCCGCCGTTTTGCACGCTCTCATCGGCCAACCGAATGGCCTCTCGCATAAAGGTTTTATCTTGTTCTGCGATATTCATGTAACTATTCTTTATTTTTATTGGGTTTTTATTTTTATTGTCGGCAGGGGTTCCATTACATTTCACCCCTGCCTATTTGTCCGTCGTCCCTACGGGACTCCGCTCATTTCCTATACCTAGTCTCCAATTCGGTACGATACTTGTCGGCAATCTCTTTAGCCAAGGCAATTCCATCGCCTTGCGGTTCAGCGCTGAAGGTACCGAGGCGCTCACGCCACCATTGGCCTTCGTATTTGCAGATGCGCTCGTGGTAGGCCTTCTCATCGAAAGGCTTTTTGGCATCGATGGCAGCATCCACATCCTTGAAGAATTCCTTCCAACGGTAGGCGTAGTAAGTCGCGGTGAGACCCGCCCAAGCACGGCTGGCATATTCGTTGAGCAAGGCGTCTTCCTCGCCCCAAGTGGTGATGATATTGCGTGCGTTGCTCTCAAAGTAGTCCTTATCTTCTTCAGTCGTACCGATGGCTCTCGCATCACGAATCCAACGACCCACCAAGAAAGCGCTTTCAGTGGCAAGAATTGCATCCGTGTCGTCAAGGATATTGGTCATAGTTTGCTCAATTTGATGCAAGGTTTCATAATCGCCTTCACGGTAGGCCTTCACATAATCAGCATAAAGGTCGCTGAAATAGTTGCCCAACAGCTGTCTCGTGATGTTGACCACATCGAAATGACGCGTACGCGTGTTGCAGTCGGCATTGAGCAGCTCATCCAAAGCATCCAACAGGGTGATGTTACTGTATTTGTAAGTTGGTGCAACATAATACTGGCGGTACTCTTTTATGTCACCCATGGTCGGCCTTTGGTTGATGCGCACAGTCTGGCCCGGCGATGATACCTTATTATATACACTGTCGGCCAACAAAGTCCAAGCGGCGCGCATATTCGGGTCTTCTTTTCCAGCACGTTGATCGGCAAGACGCAACACCCATGCGTCCACATCCTTGGTGAGCGGATTGTTCCAAGCCTTCTCGAAGACGTACTCATACATGAAGGGGTTGCAGTCGAAGCCCTCCAACGTGGAACCTATGCCAACGAAATTGTCGCCACCTTTGGCAAAGGCACGCTCAATCCTGACATTCACCGTGTCGAGGTTACCGGCCAGCATGGAGTTGCCGCCGAAGTTGCCAAGATAGCACCAAATATAAGGCACGCCATAGTAGGCGTTGGTGCGTTCCCACACGGGTTGCCGTTCGCAGTAGTAGTCGAGCATGATATGTCTGTCTTTCGGCATGGAGGTGATGTAGGCCTCGATGCGGTTGTCGACTTCCCAATATTGGCGTTCGTTCCAGAACAGCCATGCCATCTCAAGCCATCTGGCCTCTGGGTCAGCAGCTTCAAGGGATTCATAAACCTGACGGCTCACACGACCAAGATATTCAGGCTCCCAGCTGGGTGGAATCATCTCGTTGAAGATGTCGATGCCATAGATATGGTCGGTACCGTAGAACTCAATCTCTTTCTCGATGAACTTCTTCTGGATTTCAGAATACAACTCGCACTCTGGGTCAAGGAACTTGCACCAGCAAATGCTGTCAAAGCCCGCCCAGTCGCCCAAGGAAGCTAAAGGTGCATCGGGGTAAATCCTCGTAATGCAAGGCGGCACATGACCTGCAAAGCCAGGCAATACCGGCTTCATATTGAGTTCGCGCTCACGGGCAACGATTTGCTTTTGCAGTTCCTTTTGGTTCTCAAGCCATGACATAGGCAGCGGTCCACCCCAGCGGTCGATGTTCTGCATGCGGTGCCAAGGCAAGTGCGCAGGCCCCGTGAAGTAACTACGAATCTCCTCATCAGTAAGACCGAAGTCGCTCCATACCTCATACCACACGCTCTCTTGTCCCGTAATGGCCAAGGGCAAATTAATGCCATTGAGCGCCATCCAATCGATGAAGTGCTCCCACTGCGACCAGTTCCACCAAGGCAAGGTGTAACCAAAAGTACAGTAATTAAGGAAGAAGCGTTCGGGCACGCGGGCACTTAGACTCACCTTCTCAGGAACTGTCGGCATGGCGGAAGGAATCTGCAAAGGTTCCTCTTTGAACCAAGAATATTGCGCCATGCAGTAGTATTTCAAGTAATGATTGAGGCCGACAGCCATACTGTTGGCGTTGTTGCCGCGAATAATAAGGCTCTTACCCTTTGTCTCAATTTCGAAGCGATCGACGGTATCCGTCGCAAGTCGTTCGAGGACAATGTTTTCCGAATATTCGGGAACCACACGGTTCACCAGCCCGCGCATGGCAATGACTTCGGGATCGGTTTCAGCCTTCTTTGTGCAAGAAAAACACAACATGAGGCTCAAGAGGGTGATGAGATAGAGTTTTTTCATCGGATTAATAATTTGTTTGGGGCAAAAATAGTGATTTTTCTGTAATCATGATTTATCGTAAATATTTTCTATTTTTGCACCCATGTCGAAAAGCAAGTTTTATGTCGTTTGGACAGGCCGCAACCCAGGTGTCTACAACCGTTGGGAGGACTGCAAGAAGGAGATAGAGGGCGTCAAAGGTGCCAAATACAAAGGCTTTCCTGACCGCACGAGTGCCGAAACCGCTTTCAAGGAAGGCCCCGACAACTATTGGGGCAAAGATGTGACCCCATCAGTCGATTTCTCAAAGGCTAAGGAGCAACCTGTCAGTCCCGCTGTTGCCGTGGATGCCGCCTGCTCAGGCAATCCAGGGAAAATGGAGTATCAAGGTGTGTTTGTAGATTTCGGCACAAAGCCTGCCACGACCATACAACTGTTTAAGAGTCCAGTTTTTGAAAATGGCACCAACAACATCGGGGAGTTCCTGGCCATTGTACATGCTTTGGCTTGGATGAAGCAGAAACGCGTCCAATATCCCATCTACAGCGATTCGGTCAATGCCCAACTGTGGATCAAGCAGAAGAAATGTAAAACCAAGCTACAGCCAAACGCTAAAAATAAATATCTCTTCGAGCTCATTGCACGTGCCGAAAAATGGCTGAACGAAAATGTAATTGAAGTGCCAATTATCAAATGGAAAACCGAAATTTGGGGTGAAATTCCCGCAGATTTTGGCAGAAAATAAAAAAACACTATTTTTACCGCCCGAAACAATAGCTCGACAAGCTCAATACAAGAATGCTGAAATACGATTCATATTATTTCCAATGTCCGCATTGCCAAGCCTGGCTCGAAGGTCGCAACCTGAAAGCCGAGATGGTCAATCAGTCTATCTTGTATTCTGATGGGAAGGTGTTGAATGACAACCTAATAACTACACCACAGAAAATGATTATGTGCCCATCATGCGGACACATTTTCTGGATTGAACATCCCGTTGAGCCATTAATCACTTATGAAAAGCCCGACGTCGAAGTTTATTCCTGGAACACTTGGCGTTTCTTCGGTATCAGCTTCTCGGACAATAAGGGAAAGATGGCCTTGATTAATCATTACAAGACCTTCTTGAAGAAAAGTCATTACGACCCAAAGAAGGAGATTTACTTGCGCCGATTCCTGTGGTGGGCCTACAACGACCTGCACCGCAACCACCAGCACGTGCGTCTGAAATACCTGCTCAACGGTTTCATGAGTTTTGGTGTTTGGCACTGCAATCGAAAATTAATTCTTGAGGGTGAAAAGCTGTTCCTCAAGAACCACAAAGATTTCACCGAAAACCTGAAACGTTTGTTGGCTTTGCTTGAGAAGCACCCAGACGAACAGATCGACCTTGAAGTGCCAGAGATCTACCGTGAGTTGCGCCAATTCGATAAGGCGAAAGAACTATTGGATCAGGTGGGCAGCCGCACGCACTTCACCAACGAGATGCTGCGCCATTCCAAGTGGAAAGACTCCCGTGTGTTTATGGTCACAGGATAAAAAAAGAATGACCGCGCTTGCGGTCATTCTTTTTTTATGGATTGTTATTAATTCGGTTGCTCTAGTGCTGGATCAGGCCAACCAGGAACTCCTCCACCTGTATGCCAGGTATTATTCATACCACCATTTACGACTGCTCTGTACTTAATTTTGTGTGCATGGAAACGAGGCAGTAACATCCAACTAGCCTTTAAAGGATCGTTAATTGGTATAGAACCATTAAACAAACCATCCAAACAAGCATCAACAGCATAGAAATGCGGGTGAGGTTGACCATCTTCACCAATTGGTAGGTCAACTGGCATCATTTCACTTGGATCAAAACCTTTTTCTTCATCATCGCCATAAGGCGGTTTCATGCTAGCAGGTTCTCCAAAATAATGCCAATGCGAATCACCGCTGTGAATAAGAACACTGCAATAAGGACACGGTATCGAAGCGTCGCGGTCGCCATTCATTTCATTCCTCATATAAGGACAATCTTCATCTAGACTCTCATAAAGAGCCTTGAAAGAAATATTCTTCAAATTCTTGTCTTGATTCTTTGTGCATGAATGGATCACGGCAAAACCCATCAACATACTTGCCACTAATAAGGGCATTAATACTCTTTTCTTCATCATTGTTCTATGTTTTTTATTGATTAATACTCAGTTGTTTGATAATATCTCACTGAAAGTGAGTCATTTCCACCTTTTTTGGGCTTCATTTTCATCACATTCGACGCAGCAAAGATAAGGATATTTTTCAAACTGGTTATTTTTTTTGTCTTTTTTTTTCAATTTTCAACATCACTATTAATAACGATATTTCTTTCCGAGGAGATTGAACTGTAGGCAAAGCCCGGCATTGGCATATTTGAAATCTTTCAGACTGGCTTGCAGGCGCAAGTGCTGCCATAACAAGACATCAGTGCCCAGTAGGAATTCGTTGCCTGTGTATTCGGCCATCAGCCTCCACTGCGGGAAAAACGACGGCCTGAAGGTGATGCCGCCCACTATGCCATTCCATTTGGCATTGTAGCTACGGAAGAAATGGCGGTAGGCCACAGTCACACCCAACTCATTGCCAGAAAATGTGAAAGTCTTGGTGGCTGCCACATACGCGTTCGTGAAATAAAGCTGCACGTCTGGCTTGTCTTTGAAGAAAGCCGAAGTCAAAACATCGTTGCAGCCAATGGCCAATGCAGGATGATACTTGCCTTCTTTCAAAGGCTGTATTTTCACCGATGCATAGCGATCCTTGCTCCATTTGATATGCCCCGTTTGCTCATCCTTGGCATGTATCCTTTCCGTGCACACATAGCTCATTTCTATCCAGCTGAAGGGAGTCAACGCCACATAATAGTCGAAGGTGTTGTATTTTTCTCCAGCAAAAAGGAAACCCGTGTCGGGTGTCATGGCCTTGTTGAGGAAATGCGCACCGATGAGAGCATCTCCCTCGTGATGCATCTCGGCTGTGGGGATGTGGGCCATTCCAGACGTTCCCGTATATTGTTGGGCTTGGCTTGTCATAGAAAAAAGCCACAAGGCCACAAACATGATTAATACTTTAATATTAATAAGGTGTTTCATTGTTGGTCAGACTTGTTGGTGATGATGAAATCAGGTTCCATGGTATGGCTGCCCCAATGCAGCAGGTCGCGACTGAACCAGCCGTCACGTTCGTTTTGCTCAGGGTCGGTGTGGTACATACAATTGGAATAATTCTTAAACATGACGCTATAGGCCATCCTATAGTTGGAAGCCGGACGGAAATTCACGATCCTGTGCTTGCGATGATAAGGCGGAAGCATGATGACGACCCGAAACCCGCCATCCAAACCATATTCGCCACTCCATCGGCCATAGAGCGAGACGGTGGTATGGTTGAAGTGGCGCATGGCCTCAGCCTCACAGCCGAAATCCCTATACAAGTATTTTCCTACGGTGCCCCGGAACTGGGTGTTCCATCTGGGCAAATAAATGTCGCCTCCTACCGTCCACACAAAACGGTCGGGTTTGTAAATGTGGGGCGAAGGATCAAAGTACAACACGCCAACGTACCCTACTTGTCCTTCGGCGGCAACCACTTCAGAAAAAGGCAGAAAAACTTTCATATCCGCCCCATAACGGTACATGTCGAAAACACCCACCGTGGTTTTGAGATACAACTTGTCGACACGAAGCTCTTTGCTAATATTGAAGGCACCTATTTGAACATACTTGCTGTATTGATCATTGAAGGTGTTCACAACAGGAATCATCGCTTGTCCAGCCAGTTGCCAATGATGCCCCATGTTCCACTTGAAGCCTGGGGTAAGATGAAGCAACACATCATACTGCCTGTAAAAATTCATATCTGCAAAACTGAAGTTAACACCCGAAAAGAAATCTATTCCGGGAGAAGTGTCCTGAGCCTTGGCTTGGGGTTGACTAACCATAAAAACCAAAGCAAATAATCCGACAACAAGTGAACGGCATCGAGGTGATTCATTTAGATGAAACATGGTGACAACAGTTTATACGGCTGCAAATATAAGGAAATTTACGACACATCAAAGGTTTGCACAAAAAACCTATTGATTCATACAAAAAAACCGCAGAACTATGGGCAATGCGAAGCAATGTCGGCACCCATAATTCTGCGGACAAATCACGCTTACTGCGTGTGGATGGCAATCTTACTCCTTGACTTTATCAATCAAGAACAAGTCGTTGACCCATACTTCGATGTTGGAATGACGTTGACCCTTGTCATCGGTCCATTCATTATTGCGCAGGCTACCGTCAATGGCAACTTGCATGCCTTTTTTCACATAGCGTTCGACGCGGTCGGCGGTTTTTCCCCATGCCACAAGGGTAAACCATTGCGTGTCGTTCACCCATTCGCGGTTGGCGTTCATACGGCGTTCGTCGACGGCGAGGCGGAAACGCGCCACTTTGTTGTTGTTGCTAAAGTTTTTCACTTCAGGTTCTGCACCTGGGCGGCCAATCAGCATGACCGAATTTCTCATTGTACTCATGGTTGTGTGTGTTTAAGAGATTAATAATTAAAGGTGTTTAAGTGTTTTTAAGCTGTTTGTTCTTTACCCCAATCCAAAAGGATGAAGTTGTTCAGATGGATCTCCGTCGACAAGTGGCGCTGGCCATTCTTGTCGGTCCATTCGTTGTTGCGCAAGGTGCCGTCAATGGCAATCTGCTTCCCTTTCTTCACCGCCAGCGCAACGCGCTCAGCGGTTTTGTCCCATGCAACTACAGTGAACCACTGTGTGTCTCTCACTTGTTCGTTCTTTGCATTGCGACGCATGTTGTTCACAGCGAGGTTGAAGCGCGTGACGATGCGGTTGTCGTTGAAAGTTCTCGTTTCAGGTTCTGCACCCGGGCGGCCAATCAGCATGACCGAATTTCTCATTGTACTCATGGTTGTGTGTGTTTAGTAATTAATGAAATCGTAGATTCGACGTAGTCAATAAGTTTGATTTGTCGCGTCATCCTTCTCGGCAAGTTGCCCTACCAATCGGTTTGACGATGCAAAGTAACAACACTTGTCAAGACTAAGCCGTTGAACAAACGTTTGTTGTCGACAGTAGTCGTTTGTTGTCGTTTGCTGTCGGATATATTTTTTTATAATTTTTCAACAACTTTTTATTATTTTTGCGTCAAAATTGAAACACAACGAAAAATGGCAAAGGATTTGAAACCTCATATCGGCATTTTTGGGCGCAGAAACTGCGGCAAAAGCAGCCTCATTAATCTTCTTACGGGACAAAACATCGCCATCGTAAGTGACATGGCGGGCACAACCACCGACCCTGTCAAGAAAAGTATTGAGATTTTCGGCATCGGGCCATGCGTGCTTATCGACACTGCAGGCATTGATGATTTTGGTGAATTGGGGCAGCAACGTGTGGAAAAGACGATGAAGGTGCTGGAGGAAATCGACTGCGCCATTTTGGTCATCACGGAGAACAACTTCGGCGACCCCGAAAAGCAACTCATCGCCCGCATGAAGGAAAGGGCGGTGCCGTTTTTCGTCATCCACAACAAATCCGACCAAGAGTCGCTCCTTGCCGTAGTGAAGGCGATGATTGAAAAGAACTACGACACCAAAGTGCTGAACTATAGCGTTGTAAAGGATGTGGATATTGCTCCATTAATTGAGCTGCTCAAAAATACCATCCCAGAGAGTGCCTATCAGAGGGTTTCGTTGTTGGGAGGTATCATAAAACCCAACGAGGTGGTCGTTTTGGTTTGCCCCGTCGACAGCGAAGCGCCCGAAGGCCGTCTCATCCTGCCACAAGTAATGGCCATCCGCGATGTGCTCGACAACGAATGCATCTGCGTGGTGCTGAAAGAAACCCACTTACAGCAATACCTTGACACCATGCCCAAGCCAGCTTTGATTGTCACGGACAGCCAGGTATTTGGTTTTGTGAGTAAGATTGTCCCTCACGACATTCCTTTGACCAGTTTCAGCATTGTCATGGCACGCCTGCGCGGCGACTTCAACAACTATGTGAAAGGCACGCCTCATCTCTCACAGTTGAAGGACGGCGATACGGTTTTGCTACTCGAATCCCGGTCGTGTGAAGTTACCCCGTATGATTTTGAAGTTCACAGGAAAAGACATCCATTTCGAGTATGTAGCGGGTCTCTCCCCCATCATCAACCCCGAAAAATACGCCATGGCCATCCAATGCGGCGGCTGCATGAGCACGCGCAAGCAGCTGCTCAACCGCACGAATCTCTTTGTCAATCAAGGTATTCCGATTAGCAATTACGGAATGGCTTTGGCTTATATGAACGGCATTTTTGAGCGGGTGATGGAGCCGTTTGCCGCAACCCTATAGATACACCGATTTATCGCGTCTCAAGGTGTTCCAACAGCCCTTTGCATCCCTCCAACACATCCACCCAAGTGGCTTCAAAATCGCCCGTGTACCAAGGGTCGGCGACATCGCCTGGTCGATGGGTATAATCCATCAAGAGACTGATTTTGTGCTTGGTATCTTTGCCAAATAACCATTTCAGGCCAAGCAGGTTTTCATGGTCCATGGCCACGATGTAATCATAATAATCGTATAGATCCCTGGTAATCACCCTCGCCCTTTTGCCCTCGCAACTTATGCCATGCTCAGCTAATTTGCGCCGCGCGGGCGGATAGACGGGGTTGCCGATTTCTTCCGTCGATGTCGCCGCTGAGGCGATTTCAAACTGTTCGCTCAAGCCAGCTTCTTCAACAAGGTGTTTCATCACGAACTCCGCCATGGGACTGCGGCAGATGTTGCCGTGACAGATGAATAGTATCTTTGTTTTGTTCATTTTCCAAGAAATTCATTAATCACCACCGAGGCGCAGAAAAGGCCAAAGGTGGCAGGCAAGTAACTGATAGTGCCTACGTTGGAGACTTTGTTCTGTTCCTCAACACCTTCGGTAATGATGGCCGAAGCGTCGACAGGCTCAGGCGAATAGACCGCCGTGATGCCATCGAAGACGCCGAGACGATGCAGGCGCTTGCGAATGTAGAACGCCAAACGGCAGTGGTTGGTTTTGGAGATGTCGCAAATCTCCACTCGCTCAGGATGGAACTTGCCTCCCGCACCCATACTGCTCACGATGCGCTGGTTGTTTTGTTTGGCGTAGTAAAGCAAAAACACCTTGGGTGCCACCGTATCGATGGCATCCACCACGTAGTCGAAAGGTTGCGCCATCAAGTCAATGATGGCCTGGTCTTTCAGGTATTGGTTGAGGACCGTCAACTCGATGTCGGGGTTAATGTCGCGGATGCGCTCGGCCATCACTTCAGCCTTCGGTCTGCCGACAGTGCTCTCCAAGGCCAACAGTTGACGGTTGCGATTGGTCACGTTCACCACATCGCCGTCGATGAGAGTCATGCGGCCAATGCCTGCACGAGCCAACTGCTCGGCAGCATACGCACCCACACCACCCAAGCCAACCACGAGAACATGTTTGGATTTCAGGGTGTTGATGCCTTCATCGCCAATTAATAGGCGGGTTCTGTCTTGCCAGTGTTCCATAGGTGTTTCTTGTTTGAAACGGGACTGCGGGACACGAAACCACGGAACTATCCTTCCGCTTCTTACCCTCATTGCGGGCGCAGACTCGCAATCTCCTACGCGATAGGAATTCGTCTTCGCGCTTGAGAGATAGCGTTCCGTTTTCACGGAATGACGGTCCGCTATGAGGATCAAGGCTCAGTGTAGTGTTTCCCTGTCTCTTGTCCCGAGTCCGAATAACCGCGCAAAGTTAGTAAAGATTTGTTTTTGTAAAGTAACAATGTCGGTTTCCAATAGTTTTGCTGCAGCCTCATACACCTTTTTCACTTCGATCCCCGCCATGTCGGTTTCAAGGAAGAGATAATCCAAATCAATGAATTTGAATGATTTATAAATCTTTCTTTCAGGATGCAACAGACTCTCACCAACGGAAAGATAAATCCCCTGACCGATGAGTTGCCGCACATCTTGTTCCGTCCCGCTGAAACCATGAACAATCCAAGGCTGCTTGGCTTTGTGTTTCTTCCGTAAGGCTATGATTTCGTTATGGCTTCTCACATCATGCAAAATCATGGGCTTTTGCAAGGCTTCTGAAAGCTCGATTTGTCGCTCGAAAACGGCAACCTGTCGTTCAAAACTCGCCTTGTGCATCTTGTCCAAACCTGCCTCGCCAAGGGCAAGGACATTCGGTGATTGCAGTCTTTCTTCCAACAAGGAAAACACTTCTTCCTCTTGAAAATCAGTATTATCCAATATCCATGGATGGATGCCAGAACTGAAATAGCCTTGCTCGGGGCCTTGTTGGCTCAAGTCCAAATTGACAACTTGAATCAAGTCGACGCTGTTTTTTGCTGTATGCGTGTGTATGTCAACAAAAGGCGGGTTCATCATGGCGCAAAAGTAGCAAAAATCCAAAAAGTGTCAAAGCGAGGGTTTTAATCCGTAATTTTGCAGCCTCTTAGAAACTGGTCTATGGGATTGAATAAGACAACGCTTACGGGGCACCTCGCTTGTTTTGGTGCCTACTGCATCTTCGGGTTCAACATCGTTTGCTGCAAGAATATCTCCAACGCGCATGTGATGACCCCACGCTGTTGTTCTGGATTCTCTCCTTGTTCATGCCCAAGGAAAAAGTGCCGCTGAACGACCTGTGGAAGATCTTCATAGCCTCCATGCTGGGTCTGTTCCTCACCCAATGGAGTTTCCTGAAGGCCATCACCATGACGACCTCCATCGACACGAGTATCACCAACACCTGCACCCCCATCCTGACCATGATTGTGGCAGCCATCGTCTTGAAGGAGCCCATCACCTTCAAGAAAGTGGGTGGCATTTTGGTGAGTCTGGCCGGCGTTTTGATTTTGGTTTTCAACTCGGTAGGACTTGGCGGCGGTGCTTCAGAAACCAAACCTCTGGGTATCGTCCTCGTGGTCGTTAACGGCCTGACTTTCGCCCTCTATCTCGGCATTTTCCGCCCGCTCATCTCGAAATACAATGTGGTCACTTTCATGAAGTGGATGTTCCTGTTTACCATGCTGGTGACCGTGCCCTTCAATGTCAAAAAATTGATACACATTCCTTTCGGACATATTGAGAGCAGTGTGGCGTGGCAAATCGCTTTTGTGGTGTTTTTCGCCACTTTTGTCGCGTATTTCCTCATCCCCATCGGGCAGAAGCGCTTGCGACCCACGCTGGTCAGCATGTACAATTATGTGCAACCCATCATCGCCACCATTATCAGCATCGTCATTGGTTTGGACCACTTCACTTGGAAGAAGGCTATTGCCATGGTGTTGGTCTTCACCGGTGTTTGGATCGTCAACCAAAGCCGGGCGGCGGGACAGCTAGGGCAAGATGTCTCCAAGCATTAATTGGTGATTAATAATCATAGTTTTGTACACAATTAGAGAAAAAACATGCTCCTTTTGTCGTACGCTTTCGAGGAAATGGAGCGTTATTTCTTTGACGGGTCCACGTCAATCGGGGAAAACCACACTATGCAAGATGGCGTTTCCAACCTACGATTATGTAAATTTGGAAGATGTTGCCGTTAGATTAATGGTTCAGAATGACATCAAAGCTTTTCTGCTGTCGCATCGTAACGGCTTGATTGTTGACGAAGCCCAGTATCTACCAGAGCTTTTTTCTGCCATTCAAGTCGTTGTGGATGAAGATAAATCATTGCGTTATATCCTATCGGGCAGTAGCGATTTCCTCCTGATGCAAAACATCACCCAATCCCTGGCAGGACGTGTAGCCGTCGAGCGTTTGCTCCCATTATCCATAGAGGAATTAGGCGATATCGACACGGTCAGCACCGATGAATTGATGTTTTCAGGATTCTTCCCCGGTGTTTGGGGTGATGGCAAAACACCTAATGAGGTGTATGACAGTTATCTGACCACTTATATTGAGCGCGATGTACGCCAAATCATTAACATCAAGGACAGGGCTGCTTTCCTACGATTTGTGACGGTTTGCGCGGGACGCATCGGATGCGAGTTTAGTGCCAATAGCATTGCAGGCGAGATTGGGGTTTCGTACAAAACCATTCAAGAGTGGATGAGTATCTTGGAAACCTCATATACCGGTTTCAGGCTCTTTCCCTATTATCGAAATATCGGCAAACGACTCTCAAAGACGCCGAAAATCTATTTTTATGACGTGGGATTAGCCTGCTTCTTGTTGGGAATCGAAAATCCCAACCAATTGAACCGACATCCTTTGAGAGGAGCCTTGTTTGAGAATATGGTGATATGCGACCAGTTGAAAGGCAGATACAATGAAGGAAAGCGGAATAATCTGTTTTTCTATCGTGACCGTTCGCAACACGAAATCGACTTGGTGCAGGAATATGCCATGCAATTGCGTGCTTTTGAAATCAAGTCGGCTCAAAGCTATCATCCTGATTTTTACAAAAATCTTGACTATTTTAGGAAATTGTATGGTGAAGATGTCATCAGCACTTGCATTATATATAATGGAGATTCCGAAGTCAATGCTGATTTCAACGGGATTGTCAATTATAGACATATAAACAAATAGCCATCACCGAAAAACACTATTTTTGTGCCATGGAAATGAACCTGCTGCAAACGAACATTGCCTATCTGAAGGGCGTCGGGCCGAAGAAGGCCGAAGTCCTGAAGAAGGAGTTGGGCGTGTCCACCTATCAGGATATGCTCAACCAGTTTCCGTTCCGCTATATCGACCGCAGCCAGATCCAAAAGGTGGCCTACATCAACGACGATAGCGTTTATTATCAGTTGGTTGGCACCATCTCCAATATCAAGATGATTGGCGCACCGAGGGCCACACGCGCCACGGGACTTTTCAGCGATGAGACGGGCAGCATAGAGGTGGTGTGGTTCCGTGGACTGAAATGGATCAAGAATCGCTTCAAACCTGGCGTGAAATATGTGCTTTTTGGCAAGGCCTCTGAGTTCAACCACAACTTCAACTTCGTCCACCCCGAAATCGAGGAATACGACCCAAAGGACCCACTCATCGGCGAAGGCTTGCAAGGCGTTTACAACACCACCGAGAAGATGAAGGACCACGGCCTCGGCACGCGCACTATCGCCAAACTGCAAAAACTCATCCTGCAACAGGTCTACGAATATATTCCCGAAACACTACCGAAGTCCCTCATTGAGCAAGAGCAATTGATCCCTCGCCGCTATGCCTACTACGAGATCCACCTGCCCTCCAACAACATCGAAATCCAGCAGGCCACGCGCCGACTGAAATACGAGGAGCATTTCTTCTTCCAGGCGTGGTGGGCGACTATTTCAACGATTTTTACAAAAACCATTTGCCTTTCCCGCTGACTAATGCTCAAAAGCGTGTCATCAAGGAAATACGAAAAGATCTAGGTTCGGGGCATCAGATGAACCGCCTGCTGCAAGGCGATGTGGGCAGTGGCAAGACCATCGTTGCCCTCATGGTGATGCTCTTGGCCTTGGACAACGGCTTCCAAGCCTGCCTTATGGCACCTACCGAAATCCTGGCCACACAGCATTTTGCCACGCTTCAGGAGCAACTGAAGGACATGAACATCAACTTCGCCCTGCTGACGGGTTCCACCAAAATCGCGGAGCGACGGAAGATTTACGCTGGTCTGGCCGACGGCACCATGCAAATCGTGGTGGGCACCCACGCCCTGATTGCAACATCGTTTTGGCGTGGAGCAAAGGTCAAGATTCTACGAGAAAACCGAGATTCCTCCGCACACTTTGGTGATGACCGCCACACCCATCCCGCGCACCCTCGCCATGACGCAATACGGCGACCTCGATGTCTCCAAAATCGATGAGTTGCCACCAGGGAGAAAGCCCGTGCAGACTTATCACATTTACAGCGACGACCGCTATCGCATCATGATGTTCATGAAGCAGCAGATTGCGCTTGGGCGGCAAATTTATGTGGTCTATCCCTGCATCAAGGAGTCGGAGAACACCGATATGATTGCGCTTCAGGAAGGGTATGAGGCCTTGCTGCACGACTTCCCCGAGCCGCAATACAAACTCTGCGTCTGCCACGGCCGATTGACTGCCGAGGACAAGGACTTCGAGATGCAACGCTTTATTAATAGGAACGCGCAAATCATGGTGGCCACGACGGTCATCGAGGTAGGCGTGAACATACCCAATGCCACGGTGATGATCATTGAGAATGCCAACCGCTTCGGTTTGTCGCAGTTGCATCAGTTGCGTGGTCGCGTAGGTCGCGGTGCCGACCAGTCGTATTGCATCCTCGTCACCGACCATAAATTGACTAACGATGGCAAGACCCGCATGAAGACCATGTGTAGCACCAACGACGGCTTCGAAATCGCCGAGGTCGACTTAGAACTGCGCGGCCCCGGTGAAACGGGCGGCACACGCCAATCCGGACAAATCGAGATGCTCATCGGAGATTTGCAGAAAGACGGTCCATTAATCCCGCAAGTCCGCGAGGCCGCCATCAAACTCTTGGCGGATGATCCGAAACTCATCAAACCCGAAAACAGGATGCTTCGCGAGCATTACAAGGAGTTGTTTGCCCAAACGTTTGATTGGAGTCAGATTGGTTAGTGTTGCTGATTTTGCAATAAAAATCAATAATGAACGAAAAAAACTTATTTTTGCACGGTTAATAAATCCGTAACAATGAAAAAAGTCTACTTACTCATCGCAACTCTTTTAGTTTCTCTCGTGGCCCAAGCCCAAACCAATACCACCATCCAACCGCCCCGCCTCAAAGTCGGTGTGGTCTTAGGCGGTGGTGGTGCCAAAGGCGCATCGCATATCGGCGCACTGAAATACATCGAAGAATTGGGCATCCCCGTTGATTATGTGGCCGGCACCAGCATGGGTTCCATCATCGGTGGCTTTTATGCCTTAGGCTATTCTCCCGATGAGCTTACCGAACTCATTGCAGGCATGAACTGGTCAGAGTATATCGGCAACAAGATTGACCGCTCCATGATGTCGGAGGAAATGAGGCAACGTAACAGCACTCTAATGCTTCAAGTACCTTTCAACACAGAAAGTCTCTTTGACAACGACCCTAATTCGAAGTTTATCAGCCAGTTGCCTAGTGCCTACGTCAACAACAGTTCACTTATCAACTTATTCAACGACTTATGTGTCGGTTATCAGGAGGAAATGGACTTTAACGACCTGCCCATCCCATTTGCCTGCGTGGCCACCGACATGATTACCGGCAAGGAAGTGGTGTTGCGTAGTGGTAGCGTGCCTACAGCCATGCGGGCCAGTATGGCCATTCCAGGCGTATTCTCTCCTGTCACGATTGGTGACAAAGTACTCGTTGACGGCGGTTTGGTGAACAACTTCCCCGCCGATGTACTTCGTGACATGGGCGCTGATATCATCATTGGTATTGAAGTTACTTCCACTAAGGATGTCACAATCAACGATTTGAAGTCGTTGCCCCAAGTGTTTCTCCGGTTGGTCACCAACAGCACAAGTGCCAAGCGAGTGGAAAACCGTCAGTTGTGCGATGTCCATATCATCCCTGACATCAGCGGCTTCGGCATGCTCAGCTTCACCCCAGATGCCATCGACACACTCGTGGGTAGAGGCTACAAAAAAGCCAGCGAGTACCACGACCAGCTCCTGGCCATCAAAAAGGCCGTCGATGCCTCGGCAGGACATCCTGTCAGCAAGACACTTCGTGCGCCTAACGCCAAGAATTTGGACAAAGAGTCAGTACTCATCCGTTCCATCACCTTCAACAATGTGAGCCCTCGGGAAAGCAATTGGCTGATCCGAAAAGGTGGACTGAAGGTCGATAAAGCGTATTCGGAAGCAGACATCGAAAACGCCGTTAAGATTTATCGTGGTACAGGCTGCTTCGATGAAATCACTTATCAAATCAAGGAATGCGATTCCATCCACCAGAATGATCAGCTTTCGGATGCCTACGACTTGAATATCGATATGAAATATGCCAAACCCCATGTTTTTGGCCTAGGTGTACGCTATGACACTGAAGAAGGTGCTGCTCTGTTGCTCCACGTTGGTCTCAACGAGAAGAAATTCAACGGCTCAAAGTTGAACGCGAATTTCAAGCTCAGCTACAGCCCAAAAATCAATCTCACCTATACCTATTCTGTGCCATCCGTGGCCAACTTTAACTTGGCTTACGACTACCGCAACGAGCATTTCAGAACATCAGCTATCGTGGGTAAGATGTTCAATCTGAGTTACCGACAGCATAAGCTAAGTGGCTATATCTCACAGTTCCATCTTCTCAACTTCAACACCAAAGTCGGTGTATCATACACTAATACGACATTTGATCTTTCCTCTATAACTGGTAATATTTTTGATTCCTTATTCTTCGTGTCCAACCAGCTGGTTTCGCCGTTTGTCAACATGGAATTCGACAATCTAGATGACACCTATTTTGCCAACCATGGCATCAAGGCTAGCTTGACAGGTCGTTATCATATCAACTTGAATCATCATTCTGAATCTGAAGAAGGATTTACTACAGAAAAGGGATACCTTGATCTCGCATACAGTTTTCAATCCTACATCACACCAGGAGGCGGGAGATTCACCATTATACCTCAAGTGTATGGCCGCTATGTGTCAGGGATACCTGGATATTTCAACTTGTGGAACGTTTATGGCAGCGAGATTTCAGGGCGCCATTTCTATGACCAAATGCCTTTCATCGGGTTTAACTCTGTGGAGTCGGCAGATGACAATGCCAGTGTGTTTCGTGCTGACTTACGTTACAACTTTTATGGAAACCACTATCTGACTGCCATGTACAATTTGTTGATAAATTGGGATCTGGTACCTCTGATGCAGTTTGATAATATGTTTAAGCCCCTTGAAGCACAAGGCGCGGGATTGAAGTATTCCTACAACAGTCCTTTGGGTCCCATTTCACTGACAGCACATTGGTCGAGAAGAGATTCGGAGAACCGTTTTGGAGCTTATTTCTCATTCGGTTACACGTTCTGAACTCCGTTGGACTGCATAAATCGGCGGATTGCGTCGGCGTGCGTTCCACGGATGATGACATGGTGGTTGCCGATGGAGTGTTGGAGCAGATAAGGTTTCAGATTCACATCGAGCGTGATTTGCGTGCGGCAGAAATGGTTGCTGTAAGGTGCCTCTATGGCTTGTGCCTCGGTGACAAAATAACGGTCTAATTTTGGGCCACCCCATTTAAATAAGGTGTAGTCGTTCAGTGGCAACACACCCTGTATGGCCACGCCTATACCCGACTCGAAATGCGAGCGCACCACAGTCTCATTGCACATGTTCAGCGGGATGGTGCAGTGTGCCAACATGGAGGTTTTATCCGTGAGTTGTGACGGGTTGGCCATAAATGCCACCTCGCCGCACAAACGTTTGGCCAAATACATGCTCATCAATGTCTGCATATCACCTTCGCAACCTGCCACGATGCCTTCATCGTTGAGCAATGCCAAAGCCAAGCAACTCGTCGTACCACAGGCTTTCACGATGTCGAAGCAGCGGATGGTCATGGCATCCAAGCGCTCCTCCTGACAGATGCGCTTGATGGCAAGATAGGCTTTGGCAGCCTCCAGCATATCGGTATCCGAAGGCTCTTTGACGGCCTTGGAACATTTCACCATAGTTTGCGCCACCTCCTCGGCCTCAGTTTGAGGCACCACCTTGATGCCGTCGATGAGGCGTTGTAAATCTATGTCAACGGTTTCGATACCGTATTGTTGACGAAGATAATCGCGGTCCACACCGCTGGCAATCAACCAATCTGAGGGTTGTCCGAACAACCCGATTCGGCCCTGTAGAGACGTACGGCCGTACGTCTCTACAACGGCCGACATAATCTCATCATTCGTCCCATGCAAAATCTTTCCTTCCACCCCGATATTTCCCAAATAGGTCAATATCTCCAATGAGGCCGCCAAGGAATTGTTGCGTCCGTCAGCGATCATGGTGACGGTTTTTTGGTGCGATGGCCCACACATGGTTTCAACATCGATGGCCGACCAAATGCGTTTGAACAGGTTTTCCACGCCGCCGGTGGCAATCATAAATGCATCGGGTAACGACTGTAGAGACGCACGGCCGTGCGTCTCTACGGATTCGTCACCGATGATTTTGATTTCGGCATTACATTCGTTTTCCAACCTTTGGATCAGGTCGGCATATTCGTTTCTGACAAATTCATCGTTCTGAAACGAGGAACGAAGGATGATTATTTTCATGGGATATGGGGTACTTTATGCCCTTTGTCCTCATTGCGGGCTTGACCCGCAATCCCTCGTGCTTTTGGACAATGATTCTGCACGAGGGATGGCGGATGTTCCTCCGCCATGAGGACAAGAGGCGTAAGAGTGTCTTTTCTCGTTTAATGTTTCACCACAAATTTCATTGTCTGTTCACCAACCTTCACGACATAAACGCCGTTCTCATAGCACGTCGTGTTGATGCGGAGTTCGCTGCCATTGGCTTCGAATTCATCCACCTTCTGGCCGAGGGTGTTATAGACACGCACCGTGCCAAGGCTTTCGCCCTTGAGGGTCACGAAGTCGTTGGCAGGGTTGGGGAAGAGGGTGATTGAAGCCTCGTTTTCATCCACCGACCAAGTGTCGTCCACCATAACCACGAAATTGGCATCGGGCCGGTTGCTCGACAGGGTTACCACATCCGGGACGATGCTCTTGCCTGATATTACATCACTGCATATAACGCCAAGCTGGAATGATTCTCCTTGCAGGACTTCAAACTCAAAAGGAGAGGTTTGGCATGTGAAAAACTCGCCGCCAATCTTGAAAACCAACATTCCCAAAGCATCGCAACCGCCCGTAACGGTAACATTGTCAATGGTGTTGTTGTATACTGTAATCCAACTCATTTCACCATAAGTCAGGCTAATGGTGTCAGCGCTGAAGGTCAGCGTTTCGTCAAACATCGGCAGGGTGG
>CACXXW010000128.1 GCA_902771635.1 uncultured Bacteroidia bacterium
AAAAGTGAAATTTGGTATTTCATAAGCGTAGTATTTAGGCATCAAAAATACAAAATTCTCCGTCCCAACAATGTGAAACGGAGAATTTTGAAGTTTTATGTTCAGCCGAAGCTTATTGCACCATGACTTTCGCTGTCACTCCCCTGCTCTCGCTGATAGCTTTCAAGAAATAAACGCCCTTTTGGCATTTACCGAGATCAAGGACGGAACGACCATCCATGCGGTTTTCATAGACCTTGCGGCCCGAGATGTCGTAAACTTCCACATCCCATTGACCTGCGCCGAGATTGAGGTTGAAGGTGCCGTTGGAGGGATTGGGATAGACCAATGTGCTGCCGCTTTCCAACTCATTCACACTTGATGGAATGCCCTCACCAATCAAAGTCTCTGACGGAGCCTCGCAGCCATCGCTATACACGGACATGATGAAATACTCCGCTGTAGCGCCAATGCTTATTGTATCCTCAAAATAATACAAGCCACTATAATTAGGATCATATTCTTGTGTAGCAATCACCATATTGTCGCGATACACATCAAAATGCTCAAGTTCGCCCGATGAGCCTTCTTCTGGCGCTTCCCAAAACATAACTAATTCGATTACTTCCTTATTGACGGGCTGAAGGAAGTCGAAATAAATCACCGGATTGCAATACACTTGAGGCGTTTCGCCCACAGGATTGGCAATCTCTGCCAAGCAAGCAATGTTCATCTGGCAGTACTGTTGAGACATAGCGAAGCTGTTGACGCTCGTACCAATTAAGTCATTGGGTGTGTGGATGTAAGGGCTGTAGTTCTGGTAGTCCTCAAAGGGATAGATGCCCATGTAACCGTGATTATTGAAAGAGGTGTGGTCGCTGTCTCCTTCGTTGAAGTTGACGTGACGGATGGGCAACTCGGGATAATACACCTCGCCTACATTCATATAATAGGTGCCGATGGGCTCCACCGAGTTGGGATAGATGCAGTCGATGTGGATTTGGTCGCCATAGAGGTAGCCGTTCATGTCGTTGTTGAAATAGCCGATGATATCCATGCCCTGTTGTTGACAACGCGAAGCGTAAGCCTCACTGCCATACAGACCCATCTCTTCGCAGCCATAGGCACAGTAGATGATGCTGTACTCAAACTCATACTGAGTCATAATTCTTGCACTCTCAAGCACGCTGGCCACACCCGTGGCGTTGTCGTCGGCACCAGGAGCTGTGCCGCTACCAAACATAGCCTCGTACGAGAACGAATCGAAGTGGCTGCCACACACCACATAAGTGTCGGGATAGAGCGTACCTCGTTGGATGCCAATGACATTAGGTGCCGCCGCACCGCTGCCCATCCATGTATTGGCATTGAAAGGCTGCTGCTCGACCTCAAGCCCAAGGGCCTCCATACGACTGGCAATCCAATCGGAAGCGGCAAAGGCATTATCGGAGTTCCAAATGCGGCTGCCATAATCCTGCAAGTGCTGAACCGTGGCCTCAAGCGAGTCCATGTTGACTTGGTTCAGCATCTCGCGGATACGGGGGGCTTCTTCCGTCACCACCGGGAAATCGCGGGTCAACTTGGGCAAGCTGGCTTTCTTGTTGAAGATAGCCACGGCGCCGTCGTTCTTGTAAGGTTCGGCAGAACCACTCACAATGACATAATTCTGTGTCGCATACAATGCATCATAACGTTGCTGCTGATCTTTCGGACAGTACACCAAAGTGTAGGTTCCAGCCTTCGAGAAAGCATCTTCATCGAGCATAACCATACGGATTGCATCGAAACGTTCTGCCGTGGCAAAAACTTCAGAATCAGTGTAGAAATGCACCGTCAGATTGGGATCAGAGAAATGTTTTTCCAGCTCGGCGCGACCCGAATAGGAAAGCATCACGAAATTGCCGGCCATCGTGACAACAGAGATGGCCATCGCTACTAATGTAAAAAATAACCTTTTCATATTGCTATTGTTTAACGAATTCTGAGAACAGTCTGGTTTAATTCTTTTAGGTGCAAAAATAGATAAGAAAACAACATCATACCTTGTATTATTAAAAATAATTCCTATTTTTGTCGCGATTATTCACAAATTACATCAACTACTTAAACATCAACACTATGAAAAAGACAATAATTATTGCCCTTGCTGGCATTATGATGTTCGCATTCACACAGTGCGGCGGAGGAGTCAGTGGCTCCAAAGAGTACCAAGACAACATGAAAATGTACAAAGAGGTTGAAAAAACCATCAAAAACGCCAAAACTTGCGATGAGTTGAGCGCTGCATTGATGGGTATGCTTTTTATGGGCCTCGCTGATGACAACGAGTATGCCGACAATGAAAAGATGACGGAAGCTGAAAAGGCAGAACTCGACAAGTATGGCGAAAGCTTTGAGGAACTCTTCAAAAAGCAAGCCGACAAACTGGGCTGCGAAGAAGATGATTTCAAGCTCTTTTAACAGTACATCTTAGAGTATTATCATAGGAAGCCGCAAAAACCTGCGGCTTCTTTCATTTCAATCAATTACCTTTATTCCCATGATCGACCACACATGACACCGTCATGTCGCCCGTCACATTCACCACGGTGCGCAACATGTCCAAAGGCCGGTCGATGCCCAAGATGAGTGCCAATCCCTCAATCGGTATGCCGACCGAATCCAGCACAATCATTAGCATCACAACGCTGCCCCCAGGGATGCCTGGCGTGCCTATCGATGAGATGGTGGCCGTGGCCAAAATGAGCAGCATCTGACCGAAGGTCAAATCCAAACCCAAGACCTGCGCCAAAAACACCGCCGCCACCGCCTGATAGCAACTTGTGCCGTCCATGTTGATGGTCACGCCTACGGGCAGCACAAATGATGAGACCTCTTCAGAGACACCCAAATGCTTCTGCGTACGTTCCATGGTCAAGGGCAAGGTGGCCGCACTCGAGCTGGTGGTGAAGGCCAGCATCTGCACGGGCGCTGCCGCATGGAAGAACTGCTTCATCGTCCGCTTGCCGAAGACCCGCATAATGAACGGATACAT
This sequence comes from uncultured Bacteroidia bacterium, assembly GCA_902771635.1. GTDB lineage: Bacteria > Bacteroidota > Bacteroidia > Bacteroidales > F082 > Limimorpha. The sequence continues at coordinate 3,014 of CACXXW010000128.1, forward strand.
CAACAAGATGATGACGGCCAAAGCCAACACCACCGTCAAGGCGTACAAGCCCAAGGCGGAGAAAATGCCCACATCGCCCGCATAGTCCACAATAAGGGCGGCCATCAGAGCAAATACACCATATGGCGCAAAGGCCATGATGAAATCAATGATTTTGAGTAAGACAAGGTTCAACTGCTGGAAGAAACGCACCAGCGAGGGCACTTTTGAAGGTCCCACGACAATCAAAGCCACGCCGAATAGCAATGCGAAGAAGATGATTTGTAGCATCTTTGAGTTGTCGCCCAAGGCTTGAAAAAGGTTCTCAGGAACCATATCGACCACAAACTGCAAAGGCGATTCATCCTTCACCTGTTGCATCTGCGCCTCGCGCTCCACCACAGTCTGCTGATAGCGCTCCATGAACTCCGTCTGCCGGTCTTTCGGGAAGACCTTTCCCGGCTTGATAACGCTGACCATGCCCAAACCTATGCTCACAGCCAATATGGTAGTGCAGACATAAATCAAAATGGTTTTCAAGCCGATGCGCGACAGGTTTCGGATGTCCTTTAGATTGACGACGCCCATGATGAGCGACACCAATACCAATGGTACGGCAATCAGTTTGAGCAGCCGCATGAAGATGGTGCCCCAAGGCGCCACCCAGTCGTGCACAAAGCCTTCCCAATGCAAAGCCATGGCCAAGAAGCCAAAGCCCAGACCCAAGCCCATGCCCAGCAAGATCTTGGCATAGAGCGGGACACGTTTCTTATGTGCTTCTCCCCTATTCAATCAAGTTGATTTTTTGTGTCGCCACGCCGTCTTCAGTCACGATGCGGACGACATAAATACCTTTGGAATAGCCTTCCAGGTTCAGTTCCACTTTGTTCGAATTGGACTTTCTGTCCACAAGCATCTCACCCTTGATGCCCATCAGCGTCACCTGCTGGATGTTGCTTTGGGCCTCAATGATGACCTTTTCCTTCGCTGGGTTGGGATAGACATTGAATTTCAAAGCAGTCAATTCATTGACATTCACATCAGTGGTATCGGTCGGAACAACCTTCACATCATCGACAAACCAGTCATAGGCCAGCCACTCGCCAAAGGTGTTGTAACCTCTAAATCCTATCTTGATGTTGCGACCGATATACTCATCCAAATTGATGGAAATCGGCTCATCGTATGCGTTGATTTGTCCGTAAGGCATGTCGGCAGCATCCCATTTGTCCTCCCATGTGCCGTTGTAAGTGTCGTACACCCTGACCACAAAACGGTCGTAGCCATCGGTGCCATACTGCACCCAGGTCCAGAACTGCAAAACGGTGGGTCTCGTGATGGTCAAAACGGGCGTAATCAAAGTCTGGTCTTGTGCCGCGGGACTCTCGCTGCTGTCCCACTCCAACACAGCGTGCTTGTTGCCGCGATGAGGATTCACAACAAAGTTTTCTTCATAATAGTCCGTGTAGTACACCGTACCTTGGACGGTCCAATCCCACCACGTCGGGTTGCCGTCGGTGGTCCAACCTTCGGGCATGGTAAACATGCTACTGCATTCCTCGAAGGTCTCATAGAGCAACGGGCGTTGGTAATCCCAACGGATTGGGATCTCTTCTGAAGTCGCACTGTTGCCCAAGGCATCCACGAGTTGCACGGTCAATGTGCCATGGGTATGATTATCGTAGGCAGGAATGGTGGCTGTGTAGTCGTAGTTGGCCTTACCAGTCCTTGTGAATGTCAAATCGCGAGTCACACCCCAAATGGTATAGGTGGCCGCCAGCGTAGCAGGCATGTCAGATGCATCGTGGACACGCAAAGTGAGGTTCATCTCGGTGTCGGCGTAGGTTTGGTTGCCGTTGACAGCAATCACCGTGGGAGCCTCATGGTCTTCCGAAGAGCTATTGATGAAGATGTCATCAAGATACAGGTTCCAGCCGTAGTCGCTGACACCCTCGAAGATGATGAAACCATAGTCATCGGGGCAATCGAAGGTGAAAGCATATTCATACCAGTCGTCCACATCGGCGATAACGGGTTCCTTATAGGTGCAACGGTGGATGGTACCAAGCAATTGCCCGCCTTCCGAACGCGGCACCACATTGTAATACACATTGATACGGTCATCCTTGTTGATGTTCGGGTTGCTGTTGCGGAACATCCAGAAGCGAACAATGTTGTCATGATCGTTCAGGTTCATCTTGGGCGAGACCAATTCAGCCGAGCCTCCCGAAGGATTCGTGTAGGTGTAGAATCGCGCCATGTATTGGCTGCCTTCATGCGGCGTCGCGCTCGGTGTGGAGCCTTCCGTGATGCGGTCGAAGGCATAGTTGCCATTGGT
>CACXXW010000129.1 GCA_902771635.1 uncultured Bacteroidia bacterium
AGCTCGCACTGCAAAGATACGCTTTTTGACTTATCTCTGCCTATCATATTATGTCGTTTCTTGATCTCCGTCACCAACCATTTTTGGCAACATTACCTCTTTTTGTTTTACATCAGGCATTACCCATTTCAAAAAACCATGCCCGCAAAAACGCAGCAATTTGTCAACCGATTCGGATTCAGCGCAAAACTAATTCCTCTTATCAATCAAATAGATGCAATAGCTCAACTCCCCTATTTCAAACGAACCGTTTTTGCTTAGCCTTTTCATCTCACTCTTTGACGTGCTCAATCTCTTCTGATCATCATTAGCCTTGAACTTGCTGAGGCCATCGACAACCTTCTTGAAATCATTTTGGATATTTACGCTGTCAAACAATTCATCTTTTAGTTGGATCACTTGATCGACGTTGCCTTCTCTCAAGGCATCAAACAATGCCCTGTACTCCGGAGTCCTAAGGCTATCCACATTCCATTTCTTTTCCCGCTTCAAATAGTCAATATCATGCTGGTGATCAGAATCTGCTACCTTGACAGCCTCTGGAGCAACAGTCGCTGGCTCTTCATCACCTTGAGGGACTGTTGCCTGCTCTTCCGCCAGTGATTCAGCCTCAGCTGGGGCTTCACCTTGATTATCAATTGGATCTTCAAATTGATCATCAAACGAACCATCGAGTTGGGATACAGTCTTAGCCTTGAACGGCCAAGGCGTTTTTTCGTAGACGTATTTGGAAACACAGGCATATATGCCATATCCCAGAAGCAGCAAGAGCAGCAAAAGTAACCATTTCCGATTCCCTGAAGAACGTCTTCCGTGGCTTCTAAAAACAGACCGTCTCTCCACCACGGTGTGTATGGGTTCATTTTTCACCTTTTCCACAGGTTTTCCATGAACCCTAATATAAATTGTCCTGTTAGTGTTATTAATCTCATAGTCATACGTTCCCCATTTCGTTCTTACCTCCGAAGGGTTCATGGTCTCCGTGGCATCAAATTCGGCAATTCCAATCCTAAAGACCACCTTATATCGTACCGGCTCCAAAACAACCGTAAAAGCATCTCCCTTGACATCTTCAAGCCGAAATTCAATCTGTTTCTTTTCGAATTTGTCCCCTCTCGGTATCACAACCACCACTATTGTCTCAGAATAATCCTCGGCAACAAACAACTTGCTGCCCTCAATTCTCACCTGATCTTGACCAAGGGGTTTATCCAACTTGAATTCATCGACAACATTCCCAAATTTGTCTTGGCAACGGATTTCAATGGCTTTTTCTATCAAGTTAACTGGATCCATAATATTTTGATTTTAAACAGATTATTAAAAAGAAAAACTAAAAAGGCCAACTAATTGACATGGTTCTGTTTTATTGTGCAAATATATGAACAATTCAGCATTTTTTCACCCTCGCGACAAAAAAAAATTCAGCCCTCGACACCCCATAACAAGAAAATCCCGGCGAAGCCAGGATTTTCAAGAACCAAAAACCAAAATTTATGAAACCTTTTACTTGTAGCCACTCGGCTACAGGTCTTTATGATAAGAACCGCTGCAAAAATACATTTTTTTTGGAATATGCAAGCCCTTTGATGAAAAAAATTGACTTTTTATCTCTTTTTCTCTTGACAGAAACAGTTTTTCCCCTTATATTTGCAACCTAAAACGCAAAACAAATCGTAATATGGGAAAATTCATGGACAAGCTCACTGAAGCCATCATCAAAAACGACGGCCTCTCCGAAACCGAAGCAAAAGCCAAGCTCAACTTGGTTTACATCAAGATGAACCAATCCGAAATCAAGGATTTTGTAGACGAATATGTCGACTGGCTCATGAACGAAAAGAAGCTGAACTATAAGGCTATCCTCCAAACGCCCGACAATCAGCTGCACGACATGTACCTGTCAGAGTTCAAACACTGATTCTTTACAACACCACAAAACACGTCCATATCATTCCATCGGAAATCTATGGACGTGTTTTTTTATTGATGTTCCAACTTCATTCAATACGCTTGATTGGGAAGTGGCGCATGTCATACAACTCATCAAGGTGCTTCTTGAGCCGACGCGCCATGGGACGGAAGGTATAGTAGGTGATGGTGGCAGAAATAGGTGCACCCACTAAAGGTATCACCTTTCCTACACCCTTCGCAAAACCTTCCTTGGTCATGCTGACGCCAATCCATTGCGCAATCTTGATGGCATATTTTGCCATGACCGTCTCCGAAATCTTGATACTCGCGGTCTTCGAGACCTGGGACACAACCTTTCCTATGGCCTCCACTGCCAACTTATTGCCCATCGCCACACCCACAAACAGGGTCATAATGTTGAGCGACTCCTCATCCAACTGATTCTTGGCGTCGGTCAATGGCGGCCAGCCGTAGAGATAGAGGAGCTTTTGCATCAACGAGAGGATATGGCCGTAGAACTGTGCCAAATCGGTAGGAATGGTGCCCGCCATCCACCAGCCTCCAGGCAAGCCCATCAACGCCGATGTGCCGCTCACCATGGTCAGATGATAGCTGATGCATTGGTTGGCCAACTTGTCAATCTCCTTTTTGGTCAGAACATTCAATGGACTCTCGTTGATGGCGGTAATCACCTCCATCGGGGTGCAGAACTTCGACAGTTCCTTCGTCAGGAACTCGTCGCGGTCAACCTTCACAAAAGGCATCTTCACGCTGGTGGCCAGCACCCTGTTCCATAGGGTCAAGCTCTGGGTGTTTTTTTTGTTGGTCGCTTCACTCATTTTATTTTATTGATTTAGTGGACGCATGCAATGCGTCCCTACAAGGTTAATACCCATATTTCTCCTTCCATTTCTCCCTCAAATTCTTGCGCAATTCCCGTTCGCGAGGGTTATCTTGTGGTACATACAAAACCGTGCCAGAAATTTCACTTGGCAAAAATTCTTGCTCCACAAAATTGCCCTCGTATGCATGGGCATACTTGTAACCGTCATGATAGCCTAAGTCTTTCATCAATTTCGTCGGGGCGTTGCGCAGGTGCAAAGGCACTGGCAAGTCTCCCGTCTCGCGCACCAAGGCTTGCGCAGCATCAATGGCAGCCACGGCGGCATTGCTTTTCGGTGAGGAGGCCAAATAGGTCACGGTCTGCGAGAGGATGATACGGCTCTCGGGCCAACCAATCTTGTTGACAGCATCAAAGCAGGCATTGGCCAACAACAAGGCATTGGGATTGGCGTTGCCGATGTCCTCGGATGCGAGAATCAACATACGGCGGGCGATGAAGAGCGGATCCTCCCCTGCCTCGATCATGCGGGCGAGATAATATAAGGCCGCATTAGGATCGCTTCCGCGCATCGACTTGATGAAGGCCGAGATGATATCATAGTGCATCTCACCCTGCTTGTCGTATTTCACCAGATTGCTCTGAATGCAGTTTGTGGTGAAGTCATTCGTAACAACCAGTTCCTCTGCAGCCATGTCCAAGTCGTTCAACGAGGTGATGACCAGCTCAATGGCATTCAACAGCTTGCGCCCGTCGCCACCACTGATTTTCATCAAGGCCTCAGGCTCCTTGACGGTGATTTTCTTGCCAAAGTCATATTCCAACGCCTTCACGGCCTTGGCCAAAAGGATTTCCAAGTCTTCCTTCTCCAGTGATTTGAGCACATACACCTGACAACGTGACAGCAAGGGCGAGATGACCTCAAACGAGGGATTTTCCGTCGTGGCACCAATCAAGGTGACCAAGCCACGCTCCACAGCACCTAACAAGGAGTCTTGCTGCGACTTGCTGAAGCGGTGGATTTCATCGATAAATAATATAGGTGCCTCGGGTGCCATGCGTGCGCGGTCGATGACCTCGCGCACTTCCTTCACGCCACTGCTGACGGCACTCAACTGAAAGAATTGTCGCTTAACTTGTTTGGAGATAATGTAGGCCAAGGTGGTCTTGCCCACGCCAGGAGGTCCCCAGAAAATCATGGAAGGCACACGCCCCGTCTCAATGGCACGGCGCAACACGGCGTTTTCACCGATGATGTGCTTCTGGCCGATGTAGTCGTCAAGCGAAGTCGGTCGCAGGCGTTCCGCTAATGGGATGGTTGATTGCATTACATAAATTTTTGGCAAAGATAACACTTTTACAGGAAAAACCGACTTTTTCACTACCTTTGCACCAAAGAAATGTAAAACATTCAACGAAGTTAAATTTCACCAATGAAAAACATCAAAACCCTTCTTTTTTTTGTCCTGCTTGTCGCTTTCGGCCAATCGCAGGCTTGCACCAACTTCCTGATTACCAAAGGCGCCAGCGTAGATGGCTCTAACTTCATCAGCTATTGCGCTGACTCGCACATCCGCTATGGCGAGCTCTACTTCACCCCTGCCGCCGACTGGCCGGCGGGCAGCATGCGCGTGTGCTACGACCGTGGCACCAATGCGCCGCGTGGCAGCGTGCCGCAACCGCCTCACACTTACCAAGTTGTGGGCTACATCAATGAAAACCAAGTGGCCCTCGGCGAAACCACCTTCGGTGGTCGTGAAGAGCTGATGGACCCGACGGGCATCGTGGATTACGGCAGCCTCATGTTCATCGCCTTGGAGCGTAGCACCTCGGCCCGCGAAGCCATCAAAATCATGGCCGATTTGGTGGAAGCCTACGGCTATGGCTCTGACGGTGAGTCGTTCAGCATCAGCGATGCCAACGAGGTGTGGTACATGGAAATCATGCCCAAGGGCTTCACGCCACAGGTGACCAAGGCTGGCGATACCATCAACGCCGACCGAGGTGCGGTGTGGGTGGCCATCCGCATCCCCGACGGTTATGTGAGCGGTCACGCCAATGCCGCAAGAATCACTACCTTCCCTTTGCGCAACGGCAAGACCTCCATCACCGACAAGGACTGGAAAAAGCTTTATAATGAGCAAGTTGAAGTGATTTACAAGCACGACATCATCGACTTTGCCCGCCGCAAAGGGTACTTCAACGGCAAGGACAAGGACTTCGACTTCTCCGCCGCCTACGCTCCCGTCGATTTCAGTGCCGCCCGCGTGTGCGACCTTCGTGTGTGGACCATGTTCAACAAGGTCTGCGACGGCATGGACGAATACTGGGACTATGTCACAGGCAAGGACTTGACGCATCGTATGCCGCTGTATGTCAAACCGAACCGAAAAATCAGTTTGAGCGACATGATGAGTTTTCAGCGCGACCACTTCCAAGGCACTGAGCTGGACAAGACCAAAGATGTAGGCGCAGGTCCCTTCGGTTCACCTTTCTCAACGAGCGCAGCATCGAAGTGGTGCAGACGGGCTTCTCTTTCATCGCGCAGAGCCGCAGTTGGTTGCCCAATCCCATCGGAGGCATCATCTGGTTCGGCGTCGACGACACCAACTCCACCGTTTACACGCCCTTCTACTGTTCCATCACCGATGTACCGATCGAATACCGCGTGGGCAACGGCGATATGCTAACCTACAGCGACAATGCCGCCTTCTGGGTCTTCAACAGATTGGCTCATTTCAAATACTTGTTCTACAACCGCGTCATCGATGACATCCAAGCCGTGCAAAACGAATTGGAGAGCGGATATCAGGAGCAGGTCAACTATGTCGACAACCAAGCCTTGAGCCTCTTTGCAAATGACCCACAGCAGGCTATCGCCTACCTCACCGACTTCTCCAACCAAGCCGGACACAATACCGTGGCCACTTGGAAGGAATTGGACAATTACCTGTTAGTTAAATATCTTGACAGCAATGTCAAGCAAGAGGAAAACGGCCAGTTCAAGCGTAACGGATACGGTTATCCTGCCAAACCAAAACAGCCCGGTTATCCGGATTCTTGGAAGAAGGCCGTGATCGAGCAGACCGGTGATCGTTTCAGAAGACCTGAATGATTGTTTGATTTTATGTTTGTAGGGCTGCCGTACCATGGCAGCCGCAGGGTGATTTCCGATGCGGCAGCCACGATGTGGCAGCCCTACAAGCATGTTATTCGATCAAGAATTAATCCAACAGTCTTGCCCCAAGCCTTTCCAATGGCTCATCAGGCAGGTCGGTCCAGGTTTCAGTGGGCTTCACCGTTTCGTCAAAGACATTCCTAGTCGTGGTCAGTTGTTTTTTGGTGAGATAATTGCAGCTCACTTTTTTCCCTTCGCCCGAGTAACGTGAAAAA
>CACXXW010000130.1 GCA_902771635.1 uncultured Bacteroidia bacterium
CCGAGCAAAGTAAGAACTGGTTGTTCCGCAATTATGTTTATGATAGTACACAAAAAGTTGGCAAACGAGCGTAACTAGAGGTAAAATGAAAAACATCCGTAATTTTTGCATCATAGCCCATATCGACCATGGCAAATCGACCTTGGCCGATAGGCTTTTGGAACTGACCCATACGCTCAACGACAAAGAACTCATCGACCAGGTGCTCGACGACATGGATCTTGAGCGCGAGCGCGGCATCACCATCAAGAGCCACGCCATCCAGATGAAATACAACTACAAGGGTGAGGAATATACCCTCAACCTTATCGATACTCCTGGCCATGTTGACTTCTCCTACGAAGTTTCGCGCAGCATCGCGGCTTGCGAAGGCGCTTTGCTGGTGGTGGACGCCACACAAGGCATTCAAGCCCAGACGATTGCCAACCTGTATTCTGCCCTTGAACATGACCTCGAAATCATCCCAGTGATGAACAAGATCGACATGGACAGCGCTATGGTCGACATCGTGGAGGACCAGATGGTGGATCTGCTGGGTTGCGACCCTTCGGAAATTTTGAAGGTCAGCGCCCGTACGGGTGAAGGCGTGCCCGCTGTGCTCGATGCCATCGTGGAACGCATTCCTTGTCCCAAAGGCGACCCCGAAGCACCGCTTCAGGCCCTCATCTTCGACTCGGTGTTTAACTCGTTCCGCGGCATTATCGCCTATTTCCGCATCATGAACGGCACCATGCATACCAACGACTTGGTGAAGTTCTTCGCCACGGGTAAGGAATACAACGCCGATGAGATTGGTGTGCTGCAACTGAAGCAGGTGCCTAAGAAAGAGCTTTCTGCAGGCGATGTGGGTTACATCATCTCGGGCATCAAGACCTCGAAGGAGGTCAAGGTGGGCGACACCATCACACATGTCGAAAGACCTTGTGCCGAGCCAGTGGCTGGCTTCGAGAATGTGAAACCCATGCTGTTCGCGGGTATCTATCCCGTCGACGCGGATGACTACGAAGAACTGCGCGCTTCGTTGGAAAAGTTGCAGCTCAACGACGCTTCCCTCGTTTGGGAGCCTGAGTCGTCGGCGGCATTGGGCTTCGGCTTCCGCTGCGGCTTTTTGGGCCTTTTGCACATGGAGATTGTGCAGGAACGCCTTGATCGTGAGTTCGATATGGATGTCATTACCACGGTGCCCAATGTCTCGTTCAAGTGCTTCAAGACCGATGGCGAGATGATAGAGGTGCACAATCCCAGCGGCTTGCCCGAGGTGACGAAGATTGACCATATCGAAGAACCATATATCCTCGCGCAAATTATTTCGAAGAACGACTTTACTGGCCCGATTATGACGCTCTGCATCGACAGGCGCGGCGTGTTGAAGAACCAGGTGTACCTCTCCACCGACCGTGTGGAGCTGACCTTCCAAATGCCGTTGAGCGAAATCGTATTCGACTTCTACGACAAGCTGAAATCCATCTCGAAGGGCTATGCCTCCTTCGACTACCATATTGCTGGCTATCAAGATGCTGACTTGGTGAAACTAGACATTATGCTCAACGGCGAGTCCGTCGATGCCTTGTCGACTTTGATTCACCGTGGCCATGCCTACGACTTCGGTCGTCGCATGTGCGAGAAACTGAAGGAATTGATACCAAGACACCAGTTCGACATTGCTATCCAGGCGGCCATCGGTGCGAAGATCATTGCTCGCGAGACAGTGCGCCAGGTGCGTAAGGATGTGACGGCGAAGTGCTACGGTGGCGACGTCTCCCGTAAGCGCAAGTTGCTGGAGAAACAGAAGGCAGGTAAGAAACGCATGCGTCAAATCGGCAATGTCGAGGTGCCGCAGTCGGCGTTCCTTGCCGTGTTGAAACTGGATTAATCTATGTAGAGACGTAGCGCGCTACGTCTCTACCAACCTAGAATTGTAATGACCGACCTTCAATACCAAATCGCCCTAACACTCTTGCCTGGTATCGGTGATATCAGCGGGAAGAAATTCGTGCAGTATTGCGGTAGCGCTGAGGCCATCTTCAAGGAGACGCGCAAGTCGTTGGAGAAGATCACAGGAATGCGCGAGGCCTCCATCGATGCCATTTGTAAGCCTAAGGAATACCTGAAAAGGGCAGAGGAGGAGATTGAGTTCATAGAGAAAAACGGAATTCAACCTTTGTTTTTCCTTGATTCCGACTATCCACGCCGCTTGTTGCAATGCGATGACGGACCGATGATGCTGTATTACAAAGGCAAGGCCAACCTCAACGCCAACCGTGTGGTGGCCATTGTCGGCACGGTAAGGAAAACTGCCTCCAATTGGTCGAGGATTTGAAGGATGACAATGTGTTGATTGTGAGTGGTTTGGCATACGGTGTCGACACCTGTGCCCACAAAGCTTCCGTGAAGCAAGGCATCCCGACCGTAGGCGTGATGGGCAGTGGAATGCAACAAATCTATCCCGCGCCTAACAAAAAGTTGGCTGCTGACATGGTGGAGCAAGGCGGCGGCATCCTGACAGAGTGCATGAGTGGCACCTTGCCCGACCGAGAGAACTTCCCGCGTCGCAACCGCATCATCGCAGGCATGGCTGATGCCGTGGTGGTCATCGAGTCGGCGATGAAAGGCGGCTCGCTCATTACAGCTGATTTGGCCAACTCCTACAGTCGCGATGTGTTCGCCTATCCTGGTCGCGTGTTGGACATCTACAGCCAAGGCTGCAACTACCTCATCCGTACCAACCGCGCCCACCTCATGGAGAGCGTGCTTAACTTGCGATATATCATGCGCTGGGATTCCGAGTCGAAGAGCGAAAAACAAACTGCTTTGTTCCGTGAGTTCACCGCCGAGGAAAAGCTGGTCATGGACTGCTTTGGCGCGAATGCCATGGTCAGTCTCGATGACATCATCGTGAAGACTGAGCTACCGACCACGAAAATCGCAGCCATTCTGTTGACCTTGGAATTTGACGGCGTGCTGATGGCCATGCCAGGTAAAAGATACCAGAAATGTTAGGCAAGGTTATCAAATCGACGGGTAGTTGGTACATCGTCCTTGATGAGACGGGACGACAGTGGGAGTGTCGACTGCGCGGCAAGATCCGCTTGGACGGCATACGCTCCACCAATCCCGTAGCCGTGGGCGACAATGTGGAGTTTGAGCAGGAACCAGGCAAGGACACTGGCGTCATCAAAAAGATTGAGCTTCGCGATAATGTGATTGTCCGCCAGTCGGTCAATTTGAGCAAGGCCTCGCACATCATCGCCGCCAATGTGGACTTGGCCATTGTGGTGGCTACCATTGCCCAACCGCGTACTTCCACGGGTTTCATCGACCGTTTTCTGGTCACCGCTGAAGCCTATCATATCCCAGCTGCGCTGATTTTCAACAAGTGCGACCTTTACACTGATGAGCAGATAGGGGAGATGTGCGTGTTGATGGAATACTACCAGAGCCTTGGCTACACCTCTTTCGGTGTTTCGGCTAAGACGGGCTTCCAAATCGACCAACTGAAAGACTTGATGCAAGATAAGATTTGCCTCTTTTCGGGTCATTCCGGAGTTGGCAAGTCGGCTTTAGTAAAAGCCCTCGATCCCTCTTTGGATGTCCGCATCGGAGCCATCTCCGACTATCATGAGAAAGGCAAGCATACCACCACTTTTATGCATCATCTTGATTTCGGTGCTTGGATTGTGGATACCCCTGGCATCAAGGAGTTTGTGCTGTATGACCTTGAGAAAGAGACCTTGGCGCAGCGTTTCCCCGAAATGCGCAATTTGATGAGCGAGTGCCGTTTCGCCAACTGTACTCATACCCATGAACCAGGCTGTGCAGTGAAAGCAGCTGTTGAAAACGGAGATATCGCTGACTGGCGTTATGTGAATTACATCCGCATGATGACCGACGAAAGCCATGATTCAGTAAAAGAAGAAGGAATATGAAAACCATCGCCCTATTTGGAAAGACCCTTGCCCCCGAAAACGGGGAATATATGAAGCAACTATTCAAGGAACTGGCTGGTAATCAAGCTGAAATCGTTGTGTACCAGCCTTTTTCTGACATTGTAGCCACCTATGTCCCCGAAGGAGTGCAATATAGTGTTTTCCACTCACATGAAGACCTGAATGCCGACCTGCTGTTTTCCATCGGTGGCGACGGTACCATCCTTGACACGGTGCCCTTTGTCCTCGACTCGGGTATTCCCGTGTTGGGCATTAATTTGGGACGCTTGGGTTTCCTTTCCAGTATCTCAAAGAATGAGATTGTTAATGCGGTCAACAGCGTGCTCACTGGCGATTACACCGTGGAGCAACGCACACTTTTGGAATTGGTTTCGCCCGAGAAGGTCTTTGACAATGTGAAATATGCCCTCAACGAGTTGAATGTCATCCGTAATCCTGAACATAGTTTGTTGGCTATCAAGGTGTTTGTTGACAATGTCTACCTTAATACCTATTGGGGCGACGGCATCCTTTTGGCTACCCCGACGGGTTCCACGGCGTATTCGCTGAGTGCAGGCGGTCCCATCATCGCGCCAAATGCAAAAAACTTTGTCATCACGCCTATCGCCACGCATAACTTGACGGTGCGTCCTGTGGTCATCCCCGATGACAGCACCATCCGCATCCAGGTGGAGGGAAGAGAGAAGAAATTTGTCTTCAGCATGGACTCAAGGAGCTGTACCTTAGACACTTCCGTGCAACTCGAGGTACGCAAGGCAGGCTTCTGCCTCAATTTGGTCAGGATGCGCGGCGAGGACTTTTTCGGCACTATTCGCAACAAATTGATGTGGGGCAAAGACAATAGAAATTGATTTCTGTCGTTTTCATTGGAAAAATTCATACCTTTGCACGATAGAATTATGTGGAGAATTTGACGACCCCAAAACGATTGAGGTGGGGCCTCATGTGGGCGTGAGTTATTACATGGGCGACATCAATCCAGCCAAGCCATTTGCCATGTCTGATTTGCAATATGGCGGTGTGGTGCGATTAAATTACAACAACCGCTGGACCTTCCGTTTTGATTATAGCCATGCCAAAGTGAAGGCGGATGATGCGGTGATCAAATGGCGCCCTGAACGTGGCATTAGTTTCACCACGAGCATTAATGATTTTAGTTTAATGGCCGAATTCAATTTCCTTGAGTACTATACAGGTAATCCGAAAAAGAATGTTTCGCCATATATCTTCGGCGGTATTTCGCTGTTTCAATATAATCCTTATCAAAGAATCTATGATGCTGATTTGAAGATAGATACTTTGGTATACTTGAGAGACTATAAAGTTGACACGATTTATAGGGAACTAAAGCCAAAAAATCCCCAAAACCCGAATGCGTCTGATGAATTGACAATGTTTTCGAATCTGGCCGAATTTTTTGGCGGAAGGACTAATAAAATAGGCGTTTCCATTCCTTTTGGTGTGGGAGTGAAGTTTTCTCTTTCAAAACACATGGCTGCCACGGTGGAATGGCGTATGCAAAAGACCTTGACGGACTATTTGGATGGTGTTGGCGGAGTGTATCTTGAGGATATTGAGTCATTTGAGATCAAGCATATCGTGTATAATAAAGATAGTCAAGGGAATCAAAATGTTGACACACAGAATAGTTATGTTGCGATTTATAACCTCTCGGACCCATCAGTAACTCCTTTGCATGCATCGGTAGATAACGATGGGAACACGATTTATCCTAAAGATGATGATGGGAATCCTATCACGGTTCCTGATAGTCATTATAAGGCTGGACAGCAGCGCGGCAATTCCGCTTTCAACGACTGGTTCGGCATGGCGCGTGTGTCACTGACTTGGAAATTCAACCTGCCCGACGGAAGGGGCTGTAACTTAAGTAAATTCTAACTATGGAACTGAAAGACCAACTGATGCAACAAATAGACCGCGAACGCTTGCCACAGCATGTCGCGATTATCATGGACGGTAACGGGCGTTGGGCCAAGGAGAGAGGAAAAGCTCGCCTCTTTGGACACCAAAGTGCCATACAGTCGGTGCGCGAGGTGTCGGAGGGCTGCGCAGAGCTGGGTGTGGGATTCCTGACCTTGTATGCGTTCTCCACCGAGAACTGGAACCGTCCTTTGGCTGAAGTCAGCGGACTGATGTCTTTGTTGGCGACTACCATCACGAAGGAGGTCATCACGATGAACAAGAACAGCATCAAGTTGAACGCCATCGGCGACCTTAAGAGCCTGCCCAAAGCCAACTACGACCAGTTGATGCAAGCCATTGAAGACACAAGCCACAATACGCGTATGGTGCTGACCTTGGCTTTGAGCTATTCAGGTCGGTGGGACTTGAAGCAAGCCACGCAGCGTATGGCGCAAGATGTGGCTGCGGGTAAACTGTCTCCCGATGCCATCGATGATGCGACAATTTCATCTTACCTTTCCACCTATAATATGCCCGACCCTGAGTTACTCATCCGTACCAGTGGCGAGGAACGCATCAGCAACTTCCTGTTGTGGCAGCTGGCTTATTCCGAACTTTATTTCACGCCCAAGTACTGGCCTGACTTCCGCAAGGCCGACTTATACGAGGCGATTTTGAACTATCAACACCGTGAACGCCGCTTTGGAAAGACCAGCGAGCAAGTAACGAAATGAGGATTGAAAGATAAAACTATGCGATTGAGATATTTACCTATAATGCTGTTTCTCGTGGCTCTCTTGGGTTTCGGGAGCAGCGCTTTTGCCCAAATCCAAATCGGTGACGACCTTTCGGAAATCGACTATGCCCGACCGCAGAAATACGAGATTGGCGGTGTGGTTGTCGAAGGTGCCAAGTACGTCGACGGCTCTATGCTGAGTATGATTGCAGACCTTAGGGTAGGTGATGAGATTACCATCCCAGGCGATGGGATCTCGAACGGCATCCGCAAGATTTGGGAACAAGGTCTCTTTGAGGATGTGGCCATCAACGCCACCAACTTTGTGGGCAACAAGGTCTTCCTGCAAATTGTCATCAAGGAGAAACCGCGTGTGTCGAAGTTCTCTTTCAACGGCATCAAGAAAAGCGAGGCCGATGACATTCGCAACAAAATCAACCTTTCCCGTGGCGATATCGCTACTGAGCATTTGATAACCAAGACCACTCGCATCATTGAAGATTTCTTCTATGAGAAAGGTTATCTCAATGTTGCCATCGATATCGAACAAAAGCCCGACACTGTCCGTGAGAATTACATCGACATGGTTATCAATGTCAACAAGGGCGATAAAGTTAAGATCGGTAAAATCAACGTGATAGGTAATGAGAACCTTTCAGAAGGTCAAATTCTTTCGGCAATGAAGGAGACCAAGGAGCGCGGCCATTTCGATCCGTTGAATCCTCTTGGCCCAACGATTGTGAATGCTGTTGCCGATCTGGTGACCTTGCATCCTATGAGGGCTGTCAATACCGTGGAGGAGTATTTCTATGACAACTACCGCCCTCGTATCTTCAAGTCATCAAAGTATATTGAGAAGAACTACGAGGATGACAAGAAACTCATCATCGACAAATACAACGCCAAAGGCTATCGCGATGCGCGTATTGTCCGTGACTCAGTGTATCGTATAGATGATAGGAACCTGGGCATCGACCTTGTCATTGATGAAGGCAACAAGTACCACTATCGTGACATCACTTGGACGGGCAACACGAAATACTCCGCCGAGACCCTCAACTCCATCTTGGGCATCAAGAAGGGCGATGTATATAATAAGGAGTTGCTCGACAAGAACCTGAACTATAGCGAGACCAATCTTGACATTAGTTCGCTGTATATGGATGACGGCTATCTCTTCTTCCGCGTTGACCCTGTGGAAGTGGCTGTTGAAAACGACTCCATCGACCTCGAAATCCGCCTTAACGAAGGCAAGCAAGCTCGTATCAGCAACATTTCTTTGGTGGGTAACACAAAGACCTACGACCACGTTGTGCTGCGTGAGCTTTACACCCGTCCGGGGCAGTTGTTCAGCCGTAGCGATGTGGTGCGCTCTGTCCGTGAGTTGGCCACTCTTGGTTTCTTCAACCAGGAGTCCATCAACCCTGACGTGCAGCCCAATCCTGCCGACAATACTGTTGACATCAAATATTCCGTGGAAGAGGCTGCTTCTGACCAAATCCGTTTTTCGGCTGGTTTTGCCGCAGGTTATTTGATGTTGGAGGCAGGCTTGCAGTTCTCCAACTTCTCGATGCGCAACATTTTCAACAAGAACGCTTGGAGACCCTTGCCAATGGGCGACGGTCAGAAGCTCTCGTTGAGTGTAACCACCTTGGGTCGTAGATACATAACCTATAGCGTGTCGTTTACCGAACCATGGCTGGGTGGCCGCAAGCCTAACTCACTGTCGGTTTCGTTCTACCAGTCATTCTTTACGAATGCGTATGAAAAGACTGATGCCAATTACGGCTGGTTCAATATGACGGGTGGTACCATTGGTTTGGGTCGCCGCCTGACCTGGCCTGATGACTATTTCTCACTTTATCAGGGCATCAATATAAAACGCTATAGTCTCCACAATTACCAGAACTCTTATTATTTGAATGTGGGCGATGGTAATGGTAAGTTCAATTTGATCAGTTACAACTTCATGTTGTCGCGCAATTCGGTGAGCCAGCCCCTCTATCCGCGCAATGGCTCCGAGTTCCAGCTTGGACTTGAGATCACGCCGCCCTATTCGTTGCTGAGCAATCAGGATTATAACAGCCTCTCTGAAAACGAAAAGTACAAGTGGATTGAAATGCATCGTTGGACCTTCAAGGCGGCTTGGTACACTGAACTTTATGAGAAACTCGTGATGATGACCCGCGTGCGCTTTGGCTATTTGGGTCACTACAACAACCAAATTGGTCCTACTCCTTTCCACCGTTTCTTCATGGGTGGCGATGGCTTGGCCAACTATTCGTTCGACAGCCGCGAACTCATCGGTATGCGTGGCTATGCCAACAACTCGCTCACGCCTGGTTTTTACAACAATTCCGGTTCGGGAGGCAACGGCGGTAACATTATGACTAAATACACCTTGGAGTTGCGTTATCCGCTCTCGCTGAATCCGCAAGCCACCATCTATGCCTTGACCTTCTTGGAGGCTGGTAACTGCTGGCTCGGTTTCAAGAACTTTAACCCGTTTGAGGTGAAGCGTTCTGCTGGTGTCGGCGTGCGCATCTTCCTGCCGATGTTCGGATTGTTGGGCCTCGACTGGGGCTATGGCTTCGATGACGTGTATGGCACAACAGGCAACAACCATAGTCAGTTCCACTTCTCCATCGGAGGCTCCATTGACTAAAGCAAAGGTCCCTGAGGCAACTCGAAGGGTCGAAGGGCCGACTTGAAAACAGACAAATCGTTTTTGGAACGATTATTGATAAACCCAACAGAAAAACAATTAGAAACTCAATAAGAAAATGAAAGCATTTAAAACCTTGATCTTGACCGCTGCCTTGATTTGCGGCGGCATTATGACTGCCAACGCCCAACTTGGCGGTGGACAGAAAATCGTCTATGTCGATTCGGAATACATCATGGAAAACATTCCTGAATACGGCGACGCACAGGAAGAACTGAACGCTTTGTCGGATAAGTGGCAGAAAGAAGTGAAGGCCGTTTATGATAAGGTGTCGGAAATGTATAGCAAGTACCAGACCGAGATGTTGCTTCTTTCTGAAGACCAGAAGCGTGCCCGCGAGCAGGCCATCGTCGACAAGGAACAAGAAGCCAAGAACTTGCAGATGCAGTATTTCGGCTCTGAAGGCCAGCTCTATCAAAAGCGTACTGAACTCATCCAACCCATTCAGGAGAAGGTCTACACTGCCATGAAGGAAGTGGCCCAAACCAAGGGCTATGCCTTCATCCTTGACCTGGCTTCGGGTACCTCAGTCCTCTATGCCAGCGACAAGAACGATGTCAGCGATGAGACTGGCACTACTGTTGGTGGCACTTCTACCGGCAATAAAGGCACTTCTGCAGGAACTAAGACCAATACGGGTTCAAAAGGCGATTCAAAAGTCAACAAGGGCGGAACCAAGGCTGGTGCTGGTGATGCCAAATCTGAACCTATGAAGAAAAAGAATTAACTGAATAGTCGCCAAAGAACATAGTTTTTTTGTATCTTTGCGGCTCGTTAGACAAACTAATAAATAGATAAATCATTAAAAGTCAATAAAATGAAAAGAGTATTCAAAGTTTTGTTTTTGG
>CACXXW010000131.1 GCA_902771635.1 uncultured Bacteroidia bacterium
AAAAAGTCAAACACTTTCTCTGTCATCATTTGTTTCCATTGTTCGTAAGCTTCTCCCCGATGACCTACTTTGGTATCTTCCCAAGGTTTGACCCATTCAAAGGGCATCTCACCAATGATGACCATAGTCTCCGCAAACTCACCCTGGTTTTCAATGGCAGGGGTATAATACATCAAACTATGGGGCCAGCCTTCTTGTCGCAGGGTTTTGAGGTCAAACTTCGAGTCGTAATTCGAAATGCAATAACAGGTATGGTTGAGGAATGGAAAAGCTCTCTCCTTGAATTTAACATACACCTTGAAACTTGAATACGTCTCCGGGATCGATTGTAGCCTTTTCTTGAAAGATACAGGGAAAGCTTTTTCGCCAACGAGACGTATGAGCACATCGGGATGCACATCCGAGATGTAACCATCAGCACGATAAAAATGACCATTCCGGGTAATGACTTGTTTCACTTTATGGTCATTCACCTCAATATTAACCACTTCTTCATTGGCAAGCACTTGCCCTCCATGGTCTTCAATAATGCCTTTCAACAAATCCGCCATCTGTTGGCTTCCCCCGACAAACTGGTAGGTGCCACCGATGTGAAGCACGCCGAGCAAAGCACCCATAAAAGCAGGAGTGGTGCCTGCCACGCCTCCGAAAAGTGGGTTTGTATAAGTCAGTAAACCTTTCAGTTTCGGGTCACTGAGATAGCGATCCATCAACTCATCATAGGGCAAAATAGCGTCTTCCGAAACCGACATGAACATCTGTGACGGCCTTTCGCGCAAATAGAAAAGGTCCTCCTCTTCCGAAAGGGCATATATCTTTTCAACATAGGCTCTGATATTGTCTTTTTCGGCGGGGAAAATTTGTGCCAAATAGTTGATGTAGCGTTCCTTACCTCGAGGTAAACGATAAGTGGCGCCATCTTCAAGCACTTTGACCACATCATAGCCATCTTCATCCATAGCACGGAGAGAAAGACGGTCCATAATGCCGAGATAGGAAAACACCTTGCGCAATTGACCCTCTTCATCAAAGCCACCGAAGACGTGCATACCTGTCGGGAAGCTGACACCTCGACGCTTGAAGTTCTGCAGGCCGCCGCCTATGATAGCATTTTTCTCCAACACGGTCACCTTGTAGCCTTCCTTGGCCAATAAGGCACCTGAGACCAGTCCTCCCAACCCGCCGCCAATGACCACAACGGTTTTTCGGTTGGCCTCCACCATCTGTTGCCGCACCTTCTCTTCGCCCAATAGATGCTGACACACCGTCATCGTGCCCACCAACACACCTAACATACCGTGCGAATTGGTATTTTGCCCGACAAGAAGCAAGTTGGATACCTTGGTCTTAAACGACACCCTGTCGGCGATGTTGTTCACATTCTTGGCCAAGCCATAGATGGAGCCTTCGGGTGTCAAAGTGTAGTCACGATAGGTCAATGGTGTGGCGGCATAATAATCGGCCAAGGACTCACGGAAACCTGGGAAGTCTTGCTCCACGGCATCGATAAGGCGTTCGGCCATCTCGTGTTTGAACCGTTCATAGTCCTTGCCTCTGCGACCAATGGTTGTTTCGCTCCATTGCTTCACCACATCCATGGACATATAAGCCAAAACGACACCACCTTTAGCCGTCTTAGGATTAGGCTCGTGGCAATGGTGCATATAGAGGTAGCCTTGCGGCCAAGTGTCATCAATCGTTCCGCTCATCTTCCAGGGCGAATCCGTGTGGAAGCCATAGAAATTGGAGTTGATGTAAGGCATCGCACCTTCTTTGAAACGAAGGAAAAGCGAAAACACGGAGATGGTGTCTGAGATATTCTTGATGCGCGATTTGTAAGCTTCAGTGAAGATTTTGGGCTCCACTAAGTCTATCAATTGCTTGGGGTTGACATCGGAGATGACAATATCGGCGGTGAAAGTCTCGCCGTTTTCGGTCACCACGCCCGTGGCTTTCTTGCCTTCCACAAGGATTCGACTCACCTTGTGACGGGTCAGGATGGTGCCGCCATATTGCTCAAGCACCTGACGCAAAGCCTTCACGATGGCATCGCTACCGCCCACGATACGAAATGCGCTTTTGTTGTAGAAATCGAAGATGAAAGCATGGGTGGCAAAGGGTGTTTTGTCTTTTTGGGCTGCATAGAGCGAGAGGTTACCTACCAACACCTCGCGCAGCAAAGGATCGGTGATGGTTTGGTCAATCACCTCGCTCAAGCTTTGGTACAACAACTTGTCATCAATAAAACGGTTCTCATCTACACTGTGCTGTAAGTCGCGGAAGGGCGACAAACTGGCCACCTGTTCCACCAAGTCGCAATACCGCTCAAGGTTTTCCCTTTGTGAAGGAAAACGCTGTGCAAACTGCTCAACAAAAGCCTCGCGACCGTTGGGAAAAGCAAAACGCTCGCCTTGCAGCGCCACTATATCATAGGCTTGGGAATCTAACCGATTGAATTGTATTTTATCCTTGATTTCGAGGTAGTTGAAATAATGCGAAAGCACCTGGTCGTCATCAAGACTACCGATGAAATGCATCCCCGTCTCAAATTTCACACCGTCACGGGTGAAGCATTGCAGACAGCCACCCATCTGCGAGGCCTGCTCCAAAATGGTGACCTCGTAACCATTTTTCGCCAGGATGACTCCCGTCGAAAGACCACCTAAGCCACTCCCTATGATAACGCATTTCTTCATTTCAAAAAATCTTGGGTTTCAATAATATACTCACATTGCGGAGCGGCATCGCCTTGCTGCACGAAATGCAGGTTTTCGGGGATGTAGCTGCAATGCGAGGCCAATAAGTGTTTGTCCTCATCTGCCTCAACGGCATATACCTGTGTGTCGCGATGCACCAAGGCTACCGTCCAAGCCAACTCGCCAAAACCACTGTTTTGGATCAAAAGGCTCTTTGTATTCATGGCGTCAATTTCCGAAGCATGTGCCTTGATCTTCTTCAAGTTGCGGCGACATGCTCGTTCCACTTCAGGACCTTTGTAGATATACTTGTAACGAACAAATGGGAGCACGTATTCTGTATTCTCCAATTGGTTTCTGAGTTCAGCAAAATGCTGGGTATAGTATGCACGGAACTGCGAAGTCAAAGCGCGTGTTTCCATTGTGGTCAATTCTTCGTATGGCTTACGTCGTTCGATCACCACATGCAATTGCCCTTCGCGCAAAACAACGTCCTTTTTGGGCATCACATGGTTGGCGCCGTGAATAAAGACCGGCAGAATGTCGAGCTGCAGCGACTGCGCCAATTGAAAGGCTCCTTTGTGGAAACGGAGAATTTCACCTGTCTCGGAGCGTGTGCCTTCGGGGAAAACCACCACGGAATAGCCGCGTTTCACCAAGTTTTGCAGGCGTTCCAAATTTTTATCGTAGCCGTCGGAAACAGGATAATATTCGGCATAACGGATGATGAGGCCATAAATCGGGTTTTTCCATACCCAGTCCGTCGTCAGCAACACCACCTTGGGGTTGAGCATGATAGTGCACAACAGGTCGAGATGCGACTGGTGGTTGGCGATGATGACGGCGGGCTTTTCGAAGGTTTCACCATACTTGTTGACCAAGGTGAACTTCACCCCAGGCAACAACTTCAAGGCCAAGCGCATGATGCTGGCGATAATTCGATGATAAAAATAACGCTTCTTTTCTTTATTTGGTCCTAAAATAATGTAAATCAAAGTGAAAGGCGTGAACAACACGAAGACAAAAATGAAGAACACCAGCAATGAAACAATGGTATAGATGAGCCGTTTCAAGGTCAGCGGCACTTCACGAAGTTGGCCTTTTTTCTTGGTCAGCCAACCGAAGACAATGGGAGGAAGATAGCAGGCCATCAGAACCACCGTAGCCATACCGATGATGGCCACCTCGGCCAAGGAACGCATGGCGGGATGCTTGGCGAAGATTAAAGTTCCTATACCGATAAACATCAAAATACCAGAAAGGATGACGCTGTTGCGGTAGTTTTTCAGCATTCTCTTGCCATAAGCATACTCATAGAGCAAACCCTCGGTGATGAAGATGGTGTAGTCATCGCCTTGGCCGAAGATAAAGGTGGCCAAGATGATGTTAATGATGTTGAACTTAATATCAACCAGGTTCATGATACCCAAAATCCATGCCCAACCGACCGTCAGCGGGAGGAAAGCAAGCAGTGCGAGCTCCAAGCGTCCGAAGGAAAGGCAGAGGAAGAAAAACACCACGATGCTGCACACATAAAGAATGTAGTCGAAGTCGCTTGATAGCGCACTGATTAAGTTATTGCCCACATCGTTGATGCTGAAAGCGAAGCCATTAGAAACCAAGGTCCCTGAGCCTGCGGTCCCTGAGGCCAATCGAAGGGTCGAAGGGCCGGCTTGAAGGGTCGTTATTTCTAGATTGCTTCGTCGTCCCTCCTCGCTATGACGCGAAGCGACCACTTGCCTAATCTGCTCCTTCACCACCTCCAAATCCTTTACTGGCACCCGAACAAAATTCACCACCCGAGCCACCGAATCGTGCTGCAGCATATAGTTCCCACACAAACCCAACAGCGGTTCCATCTCGCTTTCAGCCAAAGGCTGATAGTCCTTAGTGATACCCTCAATAAATGGGGCAAATGCGTTTTCAGTGAAACCCGCCTTCACCGCTTCAACTTTGACTTGCTCCGCCAAATCAGTATGGCGTTGCCAGAACTCCTGCCACAATGCCAGCGACTTCTCTTGTCTTTCCACGGAAGGCAACAGGCCATCCATGCCCGAAATGCTGTATTTTACGCTGTCGGAAACTGACTGTTTTAGCTGGGCAATGATATTTTCATTTTGCTTGATGGCCTCTTGGAAATCCTCGGCTTCCGAAACCACATAGATCAAGTCTGTCTCCCCTTCCTTTTGCAGTGACTCGCTCAGCAAGGCCAAGTCTTCCTGCTCTTGGCGCGTCATATAGTTGATGTTATGCAGGTCGGCATCGAAAATAGCTTCTTTACCGAAATAACTGAGTATCAGCGTGATGATTACCAAAGGCCAGAAAGCGTATAGTTTGACTTTGCGCCACCATTCCGAAGGGGCTTTGCCGTCATCAACGAAGAGTTTCTTGGTCTTTTTCGGCACCACAGCAAACAAAGGCAGGAAGACCATCACGAAG
>CACXXW010000132.1 GCA_902771635.1 uncultured Bacteroidia bacterium
TGTGCTGCTTGAGGAATACGAACACGCCAAGCAACGCGGCGCGAAGATCTATGCTGAGCTTTGTGGCTACGGCAACTCATGCGATGCCTACCACAGCACAGCTCCGCGTCCCGATGGCACAACGCAAAGTTTGGCCATCAAGCAAGCCCTCGAAGAAGCCCAATTCAAGGCTGGCGAGAGCATTTACATCAACGCCCACGGTACAGGTACGCCGATGAACGACAGCGGTGAGACTCGCGCCATTAAAATTGCTATGGGCGAGGAAGAAGCCCACAAGGCCCACATCAGCTCGACCAAGTCGGAGATGGGTCACGCCCTTGGTGCAGCTGGCGCTATCGAGCTTATCATCAGTGTGATGGCTTTGAATAACAATACCGTACCTCCTACCATCGGTCTGGATGAACCCGACCCCGAGTGCGACCTTGACTACACACCCAACAATCCGCTCAAGGTGGATTTGGACATTGCCATCTCCAACTCCTTGGGCTTCGGTGGACATAATGCCTGCTTGGCCATCCGTAAAATATAATTGGTTGTAGGGCTGTCACATCGTGGCAGCCGCACCATAGAGGCTGCCGTGGTACGACAGCCCTACAAACCAACAATTAAACAGTTCAACAAACAACAATCAACAATATGAACAGAGACGAAATCAAACAGTATCTCCCGCACCGCGAGCCTATGCTTTTGGTCGACGAGATGAACCTCGACGAGAATCATGTGTGTCATTCCAAGTACCATGTGACGGGCGAGGAGTTCTTCCTGCAAGGCCATTTTCCTGGCGAACCTGTCGTGCCTGGTGTTATCCTTTGCGAAATCATGGCCCAGTCGTGCGCCCTGCTGATGAAGGACGACCTCATTGGCAAACTGACCTTCTACACGGGCATCGACAAAGTGCGCTTCAAGAACAGCGTCAAGCCGGGCGACACCGCCGAGGTGGAAGCCACGTTGACTCGCAACAAACAATGAATCTTGAATTTTGAATTTTAAATCTTAAATTTGAGATGGCAACGATTCAAGACAAGGCGCGGGCATTTATCGCTACCAAGCTGAACGTCAGCGAGAGAGAAGTCACGCCAGAAAAGCATCTTTTTAACGACTTGGGCGCTGATTCCTTGGATGTTGTGGAGCTTCTCATGATTTTGGAGAGCGAATTCAATGTGAAATTCTCCGAGGACGATACGGCCAATGTCAAGACCGTCGGCGACTTGTATGCAATGATTGAGAAATACACAAAGAAATCTTAGGACTATGACCTGTGTCAATGACCATGACCGCTTCAACTATGGTGAAAGCAGTCCAGGTCATAGTCACAAGTCAAGGCCAAAATACAGCAAACGATCTTAAATCTTGAATTTTAAATCTTTAAATCTGAAATATAATGGGATTATTAGACAATAAAGTGGCTCTGATTACTGGAGCTGGTCGTGGCATCGGCAAGGCCATTGCTTTGCGTTTTGCCCAGGAAGGCTGCAACATTGCCTTCACCGATATCGCTTTGAACGATGTCGTCATGGAAACTGAAAAGGAACTGCAAGCCCTTGGCATCAAGGCTAAGGCTTATGCCTCAAATGCGGCCAATTTTGAGGAGACGCATCAGGTCGTTGACGAAATCGTCAAGGACTTCGGTCGTATTGACATCCTTGTCAACAATGCAGGTATCACCAAGGACACTGCACTCAAACGCATGACCGAGGAACAATGGGATGCCGTCATCAACGTGAACCTCAAGTCGGTGTTCAACTTCACCAAGGCTGTGCAACCCGTCATGTGGAAGCAGGCTGGTGGTAGTGTCATCAACATGAGCTCAGTGGTGGGCGTCTCGGGCAATGCCAACCAGTGCAACTACAGTGCCTCGAAGGCCGGTATCATCGGCTTCACCAAGAGTGCAGCCAAGGAAATGGGTGTGCGCAACATCCGTCACAACGCCATCGCTCCTGGCTTCATCATCACCGCCATGACCAATGCCCTGCCTGAGGATGTCCGCAAGGCATGGGAAAGTCTCATTCCGCTGCGTCGCGGTGGCACGCCCGAGGATGTGGCCAACGTGGCCCTCTTCCTCGCCTCCGATCTCAGCTCGTATGTCACGGGTCAGGTCATCCACTGCTGTGGCGGCATGAATTGCTAAGAAAACGAATTATTGAAAACGATAGCAGAAAGGAAAGCCTCGCTGATTGGCGGGGCTTTCTTGTTTTATTTTTTGTTGAAGGCTTCCAAAACCTTAGCCGAGTAGGTCTTCGAAACAGGAATGGAATCCAGTCCCTCACGCTCAAAGTCGATGACAAAGCCGTCGGCTTCGTTGTGGAGCACACTCACCTTTTTTATATTGACGATATAGGAGCGATGACAACGCATCAATGAGCTGGAATCCACGCAGTTGTCCTCAATGGTCTTCATCTTGCAGCGTAGCATGTAACTGGCAATGGTGCCACTGCGTTGGTAAAAAACATTGATATAATTGTCTTCCGCTTTGATGTAATAGAGGTTGTCGAGCTTGACGGACAACTTCAGGTTGCCGTTGTTGTCCATCAGGTTGATGATTTCGGTGTGCTCAGGCATCACCTCATCATCTGACTCTACCGTGTCGCTCTTCGTGAGCATAAGGCGTTGTTGCGTGTCTTTCAATAAGATAACCAAGTCGGTGACGGTATAGGGAACACCTAAGGCCACCATAGAGACAAGGAAGCTCTTCGCCAGGATAAAGGCAAAGCTATGTCCCATGGCTTCAGTGATCTGGATTTGGAAATAGGAGAGTAGGGTGTAATACACGGCAATCAGCACGATTTCAAGGAAAAGCCAGAGGATATAGAGCCAAAAAGGGAAATGCCGCATCTTCTTGACGAGCCATGTCATCAATGTTCGGCTGAGGGCCAAAAACAGGGTGCCAGTACCCACAAATGCCAAGGTGGTGAAGAAATAGTTCCCTTTTCCGACTTGAAACCAAGCGGTGGCGGAAAACGGAACATAAGCCGTCAGAAATACGAGAGCAAACAAAGTCGAGATGATGACGTTGATCGACTGGCTGACAGGTTCTGTCAGGCACTCAGGGGCTTGCGTTATCAGTCGTCTTGGGTATTTCATCGTTTGCTCAAAAAAAGTGCGGCAAAGATACGAAAACTTGTCAAATTGTCAAATCCTTCAGGACTTCCCAAATCAGATTGCCCTCGAAGCCTTTTTGCATAGCGTATGCGGCCAATTTGCGTTTTTTCTCGAAGTCAGAATTTGCTTTTATGGTCTTGGATTTGGTCTTTAGGATGTCAATGAGACGTTGGCGGTAGACTTCATTGTCGGTTTGTCCTAAGGCTTCATCGATGATATCTTTATCGATGCCTTTCTGTATGAGGTGGAAACGGATTTTGTTGACACCCCAACCACTTTGGTTGACCTTGCCTCGAACAAAAGCCTTCGCAAACCGATTGTCATTGGCAAAGCGGTTATCCAACAGATAATCTAGAATTTTTGTTTTTTCCTCCTCGGAGATGTCGAAGGTCTTCAGTTTGTCCTTGACATCTTTGACACAGCGTTCTTGGTAGGCGCAATACTTGGCCATCTTGTCAAGAACCTGGTCGGGCGTGAGGGGCTTTTTCTGCATCAGCAGTCGATTTTGAGGTCGCCTTCCTTAATCCAACCTATCTTTCTGAAAACAAGGCCAAAGAGCCATGTCAGCACAGCAGGGAGCACGAAGCAAACCAAAGCCATACCAATCCACATGTTGGCACCGCCTTCGGGCATGGCTGTGTAGATGCCGATGGGTCCGACAAGGCCACAGGTACCCATGCCGGAACCAATAGGGATGTTCTCCAGATGGAAGATGCAAGTTGAGATGGGACCTGTGATGGCTGCAGTGAGTAAGACTGGAATCCAAATTTTGGGATTTTTCACGATGTTGCCCATTTGCAACATGGAGGTACCGAGACCTTGCGCCACGAGTCCGCCCCAGCGGTTTTCCCTGAAACTCAACACGGCAAAACCAATCATCTGGGCGCAGCAGCCAGCCGTGGCAGCGCCTCCTGCGATGCCGCCCAAGCCGATGGCTAGGCAGATGGCTGCCGAACTGATGGGCAGGGTGAGCACTGCTCCGATGACCACAGAAACGACAATGCCCATGAGGAAGGGCTGCATCTGCGTGGCGTTCTCAATGAAGGTACCGAGGGCAGTCATCACTTTTTGGATGGGGGCACCTACGGCATAAGCCATCAGCACGCCGCTAATAATGACCACGGCGGGAGTGACAAGGATGTCGACTTGGGTCTCCTTGTAGACGATTTTGCCTAGTTCTGCGGCTACGATTACGGCAACGTAGGCACCCATCGGTCCACCAAGTTCGTTGCCTGCGATACCCACGGCGATGGCGCTGAACAGCACCAAGCCTTCGCATTTGAGCTTGTAAGCGATGGCAACAGCGATGGCAGCTCCTGTGGCGGCCTTGGCATATTTGGCGATGGTCTCAAAAGCTTCAATTCCAGTCTTGTCTCCTAAAGTTTGGAAAATGGTGCCGATGAGCAACGAAGCGAACAGACCTAAGGCCATAGCACCAAGAGCGTCGACAAAATAGGCCTTCCAGGTCATGTCGACGCCCTTGCGCTGTAGGAAAGATTTGAATTTGGTCATAGTTGTGACACGGGACTTCGGGACTTCGAGACTTCGGGACTTTGCTTGTCTCGTAGTCCCGTGGTCTCGCAGTCTCGCGTCAAATATTAGAATTCAATGCCTTGAATACCGTTTTCCTTCATCAGGTCGGCGAGCTTGGTGTCGTTGTCATCGACAGCAGCGAGGCAGTTGGTGACAATGCGTATCTGCTTGGCAGGATAGAATTCCATCAGGTCCTTGGTGGTCTCATAGACGCAATAGTCTGTGGCGATGCCGCAGATGTCGACGCCTTCGAAATGTTCAAATTCCTCGATGGTACGACGCAACTTTTCACCGCTGTGGGCGTTTTGGAAGATGCTGAACTCTTCCTTGTCGGCAAGGTCACCCTTCTGCATGTAATGGATTTCCAATCCCATATTTTGCTTCATCAGGCCGTCCAACACTTCCTGTAAAGCAGGATAGACGTTCATGCCTTC
This sequence comes from uncultured Bacteroidia bacterium, assembly GCA_902771635.1. Taxonomy (GTDB): domain Bacteria; phylum Bacteroidota; class Bacteroidia; order Bacteroidales; family F082; genus Limimorpha. The sequence continues at coordinate 5,067 of CACXXW010000132.1, forward strand.
GGTGCCTTGCACGCAGTGGGGAGGGAACACGCCGCCTTGCTCCACAAACGAGCAGTGGTTGGCGGGGTGTGCATCTTGGGTGACGATGATCCAGCCATAATTCTTCCAAGCACCTTGTTCAAGTGCTTTGGCGAGATAATCCATGGCGGCAGGACCATTTTTTGTAGCGAGACTACCTGTTGTGAAGTCGATTTGTGGGTCAACGATGATGAGCAGATTGTTGGGTAGTTTGACAGGCTCGTTCACCACTTCTTTTTTTGTGACTTCTTCATTTTCCTTTTGGTCGTTTTTCTGATTGTTGTTGCAACCTGCAAAAGCAAGGGTTGCGATGAGCACGATGGCTCCAAGGATGTGTCTTTTCATTGCTTTACTTTATGATTTAGAAATTTGCGGCAAAAATAAGGATTTATGTTGAAGTGTTGAATGTTTAATTGTTTAATTGTTGACCAAGGAACGTAGGACGTAGTACAACTGAACAAATGTCAACTCTTATAAAGTCTCTTAATCCAATCTGCGTGTCCAATTCTGCGCAAGGCATTCTTAACCCACTCGCGGTTCTCGGGTTTGTACCAGAAGAAGAAACGTTGCTGGGATAGCTTTTCCTCTTTCGTTTTGGCGACAAAAACGGGCTCCAAAGTGTAAGGGTCATAACCAGAATAATAGATTTCGGTAGCTAAGGTCATCGGTGTGGGTGTGAAGTCTTGTACTTGCTCCAGGTGATATCCTAACTCTTTGGTTCTCACCGCCAAATCTGCCATGTCCTCAAGGTAACAATCAGGGTGCGAGGAAATGAAATAGGGGAT
>CACXXW010000133.1 GCA_902771635.1 uncultured Bacteroidia bacterium
CAATATTCAAATTCATATGTATTGTCTGTATTCAACTGTGTATGATGATTATTAAGCAGTTGCATTGCCTTTTCTTTATTCAGTTCTTTCCAAAGGCTGATTCCTTTCTCATGGTTATAATGAATCACCCGTTGATCTATTCCCTCAGCCAGCGGTTTCATAGTTATTTTTGCTACAGTCTCAATATCTGGCCCTTCATTATCTTTTCCGCCTGTAAAGAAGTAGTGAGCCGAATCAACTTTAGCATTTAGTTCTATACTAGTATTATGCTTACTCCCGTGGTGTGACACCTTCACTGCTTCAAACCATATCCTATCATCATCGATGTCATTTAATGCATTCACTACTTGCGATGATACGGCATCTCCCATCAAAAGGATGCGTTTCATCTTTTCACCACCTTCCCAACAGAAAGCGAGTGATGCTTTATTAGCATTGGTAACGACCTTTTCTTCTGTATCTGTTTTGGCGCACTTTTTCAGTGTTTCATTAGTTATGGCTTCTGCATTAGTCTTTCTTGCCGAAGATGGCCTTTTACGTAGCTCTGCTAGTCGCAGCATCAATTCGTAGTATTTATCCTGGTCCAAAAATTCCTCATTTGGAGGTGCAGAACTTAATCTTTTGGCATATTCCAATTTCACATCGTGTAGCAAATTGTCCATCGTGTCTTGTGTTGGAGACAGCACTCTCAGTCTTCCCCATTTTTCATTATTACCAAGTGTTATCGTTTCACCTGCCAATATCGGAGTCTGTCTCCATACAGCTTTCCATTGCGGATGCTTATTCAACTCAGTAATTAAACATGCCGCATCCATTCCATTCGTTTTTTGTTTTTCTCCATCTACCGTCGGAGGCAACAATTCAGCCACTGCCTGCAGTTTTGCTATAGTTTGGAGGCTCAAAGTTTGAGGTTGTTCCGTTTGTGGCTGGAACCCGTTAAACAGAATCATCCCTATTTGCATATCTGCAAAACCAGGGTTACGCATTAGCTTGGTTATACCTTTAGCATGGTCACTGTCAATATGAGTAACTATGAGTACATCTATATGTTTATATAGATCATCACGTATATATGCTTTTATCTCATCTGTCAGTACATTGCAGTCCATCATAATATGAAAACGACTGCCATCCATCTCGTCTTTCATTACGAGAAAGATGCAGTCGCCTGCTCCTGATTCAAATGTTTTTATTATTGCTCTCATGTCCTAGTCATATTAATCTACCAGTTGGCGGGATTAAAAAGTCAAAAAAAGATGTTCAAAAGTTGTGCATATCGCTGATTTTTAGTAATTTAGTGGTGACTAAAACAATAAATACAAATCATTGTTTTCGCAACTTGTACGCAAATTTCGTCATAATTCTTGATGAATCCAAAAGTTTTTCGACAAATCTCGTGAATGAATTCGGCAAGTTACCTCAGCCTGGTGGGGTTCTGAAGTCCTGCAATCTGGAAGTTATGGTCTTCAATCTGACGGCTGGAAACATGAGCCTCGATAGCGTAAACTATCAAACTGTGACAATAAGATAGGAAAAGCGGCTTCGCAAAGGCCGCTTTTCTTTTTTCATCGGTAAAGGAGGGAAACGCCCGTGGTGGGCGATACCTCCTTGCTTCGTCTTTGATTTTGCCTCTCTACATGTCGGGAGATGAATTGATATGGGAAGCCGCCATGATGATTTTCTGATGTGACATTGCCCCCGCCGTCGCTAGGCGTATATCTTTTTCGGTTCAAAGTTAGATGTTAACGTGATACTATCACAATTCTTTCATTGATTCGGTTTATTTACTATTGGCCATTCGGACCGATACCCATTCAATTCCGCTGCAAACCCGTTCAAGTGATTGTAGCTTATTCGCGTCCCAACTATTTTGCAACCATTGTTACTATAACAGCCGTTGCAAAAGAAAAACGGAGCATGCTGTTACATTTATTGCGCCATAATGACTTGATAATAGAAAAGCTATAATCAGCGGAAACTGGTGTTTTTTTATATGTTTCCGCTGGAAATATCACAAAAAAGTGTCTATAACCAGCGGAAATTAGTGTTTTTCCATATGTTTCCGCTGATTATAGCATCATAACAATGGAAATATTTTTCGCTGTATTGCAACTTTTTGGTGTGCTTAATACGTCTAATGGACAAATAACTCAATTTTGACATATTAATCCAAATAGAACTTCGACAATGAAAAAAGATCGTGTAATCGCCATAACACTTTTATGCGTAATGGTAGCAGCCGGCGGACAGAAGACTGTAGCGCAAACGAAAAAAGAAGTGGTTCCAGCCATTGAACTGAGCAATATGGACATCACAGTCGACCCTGCAGAGGACTTTTACCGCTATTGCAATGGCAATTGGCTGAAGAACAATCCGATTCCCGAAGATGCTTCTTATTATGATGTGTTTTCAGAGGTTGGCAACCGTACGAAGTTGCAGCTCAAAGAGATTATTGAAGAGGTGACTCATGACAAAACCGCCGTGCAAGGAAGCGTGGCACAGAAGATTCGCGATTTCTACAACTCGGGCATGGACTCCGTGGCCATCAACGAGCGCGGATACAGCGAGTTGATTCCCTACTTCGACATGATTGACCGGATGAGCGACAAGTCGCAACTTGCCAAGCTTACCGGACAACTCCACAATGTCGGTTTCAAGCCCTTCTTCGTTTCAGGCAGCTATACCGATTTTAAAAATGCCGACAGGAACATCATGTTGGTTTTCCAAGGCGGCATTAGCCTGCCCGTTCGAGATTTATATCTCGTCGAAGAAATTCAGGAAATTCGCGACAAATATGTAGAGCACATTACTAAAATGTTCCAACTTACTGGCATAGATGCTGCACTTGCAGCCCAAAAAGCCCAGCATGTTCTCGCCTTCGAGACCGAACTTGCAAAATGCTCACTACCCATAGAGGATTGCCAAGATCCCAACAACCTCTATCATATCATGAGCCGTGGGGAGCTGCAGGCCTCCACACCGATCTTCGACTGGGACACCTACTTTGATGCTATTGGGGCTCCTGCATTTGACAGTCTCAATGTCGCATCGCCCGATTTCATCACAGCCCTCGACGGCATTATCAACAACACCGACTTCAACACCATCAAGGACTACTTGAAATGGAAGGTCATCACCAACAGCGCCCCCCAACTTAGCGATGACCTGGTTACCGAAGATTTCAACTTCTTTGACAAATTCCTTTATGGTGTAGAGATACAGGAGCCTCGTTGGCGTCGTGTGCTTGACAAAACCTCTAATCATTTAGGCGAGGCCATCGGACAACTCTATGTGGAGAAGTATTTCCCCGCCGAAGCAAAAGCGCGTGTGATGAACCTTGTCGAAAACTTGCGTATAGCTCTTGGAGAACGCATTAAAAACCTCGATTGGATGAGTGATGAGACCAAGGCTAATGCCCTCCGAAAACTCTATTGTTTCGAAGTGAATATCGGATATCCCGACAAGTGGTTAGACTACAGCAATTTTGAAGTAACTCCTGAATCCTATTTCCAGAACGTACGCCGAGCAAGACGATTCGAGAGGGATTTAGATATCGCTAAGGTCGGCAAGCCCGTTGATAAAGAGGAATGGGACATGGAACCTCAAACCATTAACGCCCGTTATAACCCAGACATGAACAGATTAACGTTCCCGGCTGGTGTCCTGCAACCTCCATTCTTCAACATGGATGCTGATGATGCCGTCAACTACGGTGCCATCGGCCAGGCAATCGCTCATGAGATGACCCACGGGTTCGACAACTCAGGGCGTCTATTCGACGAAAAAGGCAATCTTAACAACTGGTGGACCGACGAGGACGATGCCCAGTTCACCGAACGCGCCAAGCAACTTGTTAAGTTGTTCAATGAATTCGAACTCCGTGGCTACCACATTAACGGAGAGCAAACCCTTGACGAGAATATCGCAGACTTGGGCGGCCTCAATGTGGCTTGGGATGCCTACCAAATGACCGACGAGGCCAAAGCGGGCAAGATCATCGACGGATTTACGCCAGCACAACGCTTCTTCATCAGCTACACCACAGTATGGCGTTGCAATATTCGTGACAAGGCCCTTGAATTACAAATCAAAGAAGACGTGCATTCGCCACACGAAGCCCGCGCCACTCGCGCTCTTGGCTCGATGACGCACTTCTATGAGGCATTCGACATTCCTGAAGGAAGCAAGATATATATCGCTCCTGATGAACGCGCCGACATTTGGTAACAAACAACATAAACATTGACGAAGAAATAAAGCATCAACGTCGATTAAGAATATTATGCCTCGGAAACGTAGCGTTCCGGGGCTTTTTTCAGTGGTAAGGAGGGAAACGCCAGGCGGCGATCTCTCCTTGCTGTGTGTTGGCTATCGCCGAAATTGGGCGGCGGTTCGGCATAGAAACTATGCGAGCATGGTTCTCTGCTCTCAACTTGCACCAACTTTGACACGCTGGCTCTCTACTTGACGGGAGAGGCATGATACCGTGAAGCCGCATTGATGAAATTAAATGTCATCATTGCCCTTGCCGTGTGTCGCTCATGTATAACTTTTTCCGCTGCAAAGGTAGTGCGGGCCGCTGCCCAGCAAGGCCGTGCGATAGTTGCCCTGAAATAATCCACAATTTTTCCCTGCGATAAAAATGGCCCGCCCTTACAGGGTGGATTTTTTCGTTCAAGCCTTGCCTAAAGGGCGCTTACCCCGCCTACTCGTGTAGCACCGTAAAAAGGTTATACGCGACAACAAGTACAATGATTATTAACATTTAAAAAATTTCATCATTATGACAGCTTCTTACAACATATCATTCCTGGGTTCTCCCGAACAAGCTGAGAGCCGCGTGAGTAAAAAGGGTTACCGCTCATCCAATTACAATAATTACATGGTTGAGGTGGTGGACTTCGACAATGAGAGCCACACCTTCGAGGTGGATGCCCGCAGCGAGAGCGAGGCGAGCGAGTTGGCCGCAGACATGGCGATGTCGGCAGGCGTGCAGGTGAGTTACTGCAATGTTTACCTGTATGTAGATAGTTTTTAATTCCTTATATATTCATTTTCAAAATTTTACGATTATGGCAAATCTGATTTTAGTGGCATGTGTACCGCAGTGAGGACAGTGTGAAGAGTGGCGAGTTCTACTTTTCGGAGCCGCTGAAGGCGTTGAGGTATGCGTTCATCCTTCGCAAGCGCACTGGCGCAGTGATCCCGAAGGCCATCTATAACAAATTGATGGCCGAGGTGAAGGCGAGCCAGCCGCAGCAGGAGGCGAGCGCAGCGCCTGAGCAGGAGAGCCAGCCCACCGCCGAGGTGGTGGGCGAGGCCTCGCCGCTGGCCCGCCAATATGGCGAGATGAAGGCCAAGCACCCCGATGCGATTTTGTGATGATGCGGTAGCCGTTAGCGAGATTTTGGGCATAGTTCTCACCCGCACGCAGGCGAAGGACATCACCGAGCGTCAGGCCGCATTCCCCGCCCACGCCCTCGACAGCTATCTGCCCCGTCTGGTTAGAGCAGGCAAGCGTGTAGCCATCTGTGATGGCCTGCCCGAGCCTCAGCCCGAGAAGAAGAGCCGCAAGCGCAGCACCAAGAAGGCCGAGAACAAGTAAGTATAAGTTTAACAGGTGGGCGAGGCCAGCCCCCGCCCACCGCAAAAAATCAAGAGCTATGACACGAGAAGTGAGAAAAGCGGTTACCCGCATTCGCCGAGTACAGGACGCAGTGTATAACAACAAGGTGGGCATTTGCCACTCGATGAGCATCCACACAAATACGCTGGTGCGATGCGATGGTGAGGTGATGACATGGTGGACGGTGTTCGCCCACCAAGGCGAGCCGCCCGCGAAGGCCTGCAGGTCATGGACGTTTGCCGATGACAGCACGGCCGAGGACATCGAAGGCATCCTCAAGGAGCTGAGCGAGTACATCGAGCATGAGGTTTAAGGCCTCCCGTTCCGCAGGTGGGCGAGAAGATCGCCCACCGATCGGAACCGGCGCCGGACGCCCCCATCGATGGGGAACGCCCGGCTTTTTCGTTGTCTTTTGTCATCCCACGACACAAACATACCTTTGCCACAAACTAAAATCGATAGAATATGTCAGTCACATTGAACAACCAGCTGGAGGATCTTATGTTTTCCTCGCAGATTCCCGACCTCGACCTCACGACGAGCGACGACAACGAGGCCGTCGTGTCGATCGTCTCGGGCGGGGCCACGGTTTTCTCGGCC
>CACXXW010000134.1 GCA_902771635.1 uncultured Bacteroidia bacterium
TGAGTTGCCGTAGCCACAAAGCTCAGCATAGATCTTCGCGCCGCGTTGCTTGGCGTGTTCGTATTCCTCAAGCAGCACAATGCCCGAGCCTTCGGCGATAACAAAACCAGCGCGGTTCTTGTTGAACGGAAGGGAAGCATACTTGGGGTCTTCCGACTTCGTCAAAGCTTTGCAGTTGGCAAAACCACCAATGGAGACGGGGTTGATACCAGCTTCAGAACCACCAGCGATGATGGCATCGGCATAGCCATGCTTGATAGCACGATAGGCCTCACCGATGCTGTGGGTACCCGTGGCGCAAGCCGTCACGATGGGCACACAGGGACCTTGGGCGTTGTAGCGGATGGCCACACTACCAGAGGCCTGGTTACCAATCATGGTCGGGATCATCAAAGGTGAAATCCAACGCGCACCTTCTTCATAATAAGTCTTGACGCCTTTCATAATGGTGTCGAAACCACCAATACCAGAACCGACATACACGCCCAAACGGTCGGGGCTAATCTGCATGTCCTCGTTGTCCTTCATGGCCTGATAGGCTGCAGCCAATGTATAGACAGCGAAACGGTCGTTGCGTTTGACAAAACCCTTATCAACGCCACAAGCTTCAGGGTTGAAATCCTTCAACTCGGCGGCGATCTTCACAGGAAGGTCAGTGGCATCAAATGATTTGATGAAGTCGATGCCACAATAGCCTTTCATCAGGTTATCCCATATAGTCGGAAGGTCGTTGGATTACTACTCTTCTATTCATAATTCAAAATTCAAAATTTAAAATTTAAAATTCCCATTCCCAAAGGCAGGCAGCTGACACGAAACCAGCGCCGAAGGCGCTCATGATGATCTTGTCACCTTCTTTGATTTTGCCCGCCCTGAGCATTTCGTCAAGCATAATCGGAATGCTGGCCGAAGAAGTGTTACCGTATTTCTCGATGATGGTCGGATACTTCTCCTCGGGACCACCTATGATGTGGCGAATGCCTTCGATGATGCGCTTGTTGGCCTGATGCAGCATAAACCAAGTGATGTCCTCGTGGGTCAGGTGGTTGTAGTCAAGCACATTTTGGATATCCTTGGCGGATTCAGTGACGGCAGTTTTGAACAATTCCTTACCTTTCATCACCAGAGGTTGGCCTTTGGTATAATGCTTCTCAAAAGGCGTGGTTTCCATGCCGCGTTCGTAATACAGCACATCGCGGTCTGAAATCATGGTGAGTTTCACATCCTTAAAGGCAGTGCCTTCAGTCAACACCACTGCGCCTGCACCATCACCGAAGAGGACGCTACAGTCTCTTTCGTTCCAATTGCAGTATTTGGTGGGCTCCTCGGCACACACTATTAATATATTCTTGGCGTGACCCGCCTTAATCATGCTGTCGGCAAGCATCAAGGCGTTGACAAAGCCAGCGCAAGCCACATTGATATCGAGACCCGCACAAGTAACACCAATACGCTTTTGAATGATACAGCTCAATCCAGGAGTGACATGTTGATTTGCCACATTCGAGACCAAAAGGAAATCTATCTGGTCGTTACGAAGCCCCGAGGCTTGGATAGCCTTGTCGGCGGCGTCAACGGCCAAGTCATATAAAGATTCAGTAGATAAAAGGTGTCGGGCTTGGATTCCTGTACGAGACGAAATCCAAGCATCGTTAGTGTCCAAAAAAGTGGCCAAGTCGTCGTTGGTCACCGTGAGCGATGGCACTGCGCTTCCTGTTCCAATAATTTTCATTTCGTTTTCGATTAAAATTAAAAAGTCGTTTTCGGTTTCGATTAAAAACGCTGCAAAAGTACGGCATCGTGTCATGCCGTGTGGAAAATGTGCCGAATACGGGCAAAAAGTGGCGAAAATCGGCCATTTGTGGCGAAATTTGGGCTTTTTTGTGGCGAAAATGCCAAAATGAAACAAAAAGAGACGCGAAAAATTCGCGTCTCTGGGGTGAATTAAGGGCTAAATTTTACATTCCACCCATGCCTTGAGGAGCGCTGCCGGACTCTCCCTCACCTTGGCGAGCCATCTGCTCCAATTCCATCTTTCCGAAGCGGAAGGTCACACCGACCGCCACACTGCGGGTGTTGTATTTGTAGGTGGAGTTCGACTGCACATACGGGCTGCTATTCGTCTGCCCAAATTGGTTCGTGTTAAAGATGTCGTTCGCGTTGACATACACCGACATCTTGCGGTCGAAGAAGTCGGCACGCAGACCCGCATTGACGCCGAACCAGCCTTTACGCTCGCTGAACAGGGACTGCGTCGGCGAACTGTAATAGCCCGAGGCCGTCACTTCCAGTTTGTTCCAAAGTTTGGCCCACATGTTCAGGCGGAAACTGTACGACCACTTCTCAAACTCGTATGGCTTCTCGTTGTATTCCGTGTAGATATAGGAATCGTAAAGGTTGGCATAGAAACGCAAGTTGAAGAAAGCGTTCGGACGGTACATCATATTGTACTCAAAGCCAGTGGTATGGCTCTTTCCCACATTGACAGGATAGGAATAGGGTACCACACGGTCGTAGAGCCAATGGTATTCTGATAGTTTTATCTGATTGACCTCGTTAGTCTTGCCGCGATAGTAGGCCGACAAACCCACCGAGCCGAAGTTGTTCCAATACTTGGTCCATCCCGCTTCAAACGAATTGGTATAGATACGCTCAAGGTCGGGGTTGCCTGTGCTGTAGCTGTCGACATGGTACAGCGGGAAGGCACTCAACTGTTCCGCCTGTGGAGCTGCAATGCGGCGCGTGTAGCTCAACTTGAAGTTGTGCATCGATTTGGTACTGTAAGACAAATGCAGCGAAGGCCTGAGGCTGGGGAAATGCTTCCTGAAATTATAATCGGTGGTGTCGCCAGGGAAGGTGTAGGGATATTCTCCGCTGACCAGCTCGCTGACGAAACGGATGCCCGGCTTCACGGTAAAGCCACCGAACTTGTGCTGCAAGGTAATGAAGGCCTCGTTGTTCAGGTTGGTGAAGTTGGCCTTATAGGAACGGTAAACATCGTTCACCCATTCGCCGTCAACGATCGAGTCTGTCTTAAGATACTGCTTCTCTGGATCATAACCCACGGTGTAACCCACTGAGATCTCGCCATTCTCGGAATAAGGTCGGTTGTAGACAATTTCACCCTCCGCACCCATGGATTTATAGCTGTTTTCCTGTCGATACATGAGGGTGTAATCCATAGGAGAAGTAAACTGCCTCTTCACTTCACCGCCATTAGCGCCGCCCCAGCCCATGCCGTTAATGCTAACAGACAGATTGTGTCCCTTGTTGTCGAACTTGTGCTGATAATACAAGCCACCATTGCCGAAAAAGTTTCGGTCATAGGAGTCAGTGCTCTCTTCGAAAACGGTATTCAGCGGATTGGGCAGGTATTCTTCACGAGCTGTTGCAGTGTAATTGGTGTTGCCACCAAAACTCGGCCAACCACTTAACCAAAAGTTGAGGCTGTTCGCCGTATCAATTTCATAATCAAGGCTAAAGAAACCACCCACATCATAGCCCTTGCTGGTGTAATATGTCGAATCGGTCTCATGGTTGGCCAAGACACCGTCGTTGTTGAATAGAGATTGTTCAACATTGTTGTAGCCTTTCCAATTGGAATAGCCACCATTGATGTAGGCGTTGACCGTCAGTTTGTCGTTTGACCACACATAGGAAGCCCATGGGCCGATGTATGGGCTCGTCGAAGCATTCACGCCAAAGCTAAAGAACTCGTTTTTCTGGATTTTGGCGTTGGTCACGATATTGATGATGCCGTCGGCCTTGGAGCCATAGCGTGCCGATGGGTTGGTAATGACTTCCACATGGTCGATGCTGTTGGCGGGAAGCGTTTGGATGTAGGTCTTGAGGTTCTCGGCGGTCATATGCGAGGGCTTGTCGTTGATCCACACCTCCACGCTTGATGTGCCTCGCAAGGTGATGTTGCCTTCCACATCGACGCTCACGCCAGGGGCATTCTGCAAGGCATCCGAAAGCGTACCCGTCTGAATACTGTTGTCTTCAGCCACATTATACATGGTCTTCTCCCCTTCCACGGCGAAGAGCGGACGCTTCTCCGTGACGACCACCTCATCGAGTTTGGTGGAGCCTTCCTTGAGTTTCAGTCTACCAAGGTCTTGGTCACCTTTCACAGTGAGCATTTGCTCGTAGGTCTGAAAACCGATGGCTGAAACCGCCAAACGATAGTCGCCGTTGGGTGCCAAAAGTTCAAAATTACCTTTGTCGTCGGAGGCGGCACCGCTTACAAAGACGCTGTCGGCCTGACGGAACAGACCCACATTGACAAAAGGAATGACCTTGCCGTTGGCTTCCTCGACAATGGTGCCGGTCACCTTACTCTGTGCCAAAGCTGGCATGATGATGCACCCAATGAGTGCAAAAAGTATAAAAATGCGTTTATTCATAACTTAATAATTTTGAAATTTCTCTTTTAACTGAATAAATAACTGCAATAAAGCTGAATTATTGCGATTTGAATGACTATTTTAAACTTTTTCCTACAATTTTGTTTTAGTGTATTAGTTTATTAGAACACTGCAAAAGTACGGCTTTTTTTGATACTGTCAAGAAAAAAGAGAATTTTTTCGATTTTTTTTCTTTTCCGCTATTTTACACCTTCAACAATATAGCCTAATCCTTCGAGAAGTTTCAGTACGCCTTGCTCCCCACAGAGGTGTCCGGCGCCGACGGCAAAGAGGGTTGGCTGCTCTGCCATAATTCCAGGCATCATTTTGATCCAGTTGCGGTTACGATTATCAATCAAGGTAGCCTCATCCTCTGGGGAGCCACCACATTCACCATCAAGCTCTTCCTCTAATACCGCTTCTAAACTTTGAAGATCTTGCGAAAAATAGGCATCCGTGATCCGATCGACCAATTTTGTGCTCTCTTCAAAGTGGTCCACCATACACATAAGGTCTTCCACCTGCTTTGGCAGTTCTGCTCCGTAAAGCACTCCCATCTGGAAGTCAACGGTTTCAAACCCCTTGACGCTTTTGCTGTTCTGCAAGGCAAGCATCTGAAAATAGCTGTCAAGCAGTTCCATGGGATTGAATGACTGTGTCTTCTTCATGTAGGCTGCCAGGGAGAGCGTTGTGGAGAGAACTACAGGCTTCATCTTTTCCACTTGAGCGGCATAAGCCTCATCATCCAGATTCGTGCCCAATACCTCAAGCAACAAAGCATTCAGACGCGTACGCTGTTCGGTAGTGAGTAGCGAGGACAGTGTGACCCCTTCTGGCAACATCTGCGACTGCAACATGCTTGCGGCATTCTCAGGTTTGAAAACATCCATCATATCCAATTCACCACATACTTGAGTAGTTTCTTCTATGGCCTGACGCATACCTGGAATGCTATCAGCGAACGAAGCAGGCGCCAAATGGTAAGTGCCGACAATATAGCTAGGTGTTTCAAGGCCATTGCCAGAAATGCGATACAGAATTTGTGCATGAGATTCGAAGGCGAAGCCAACGACAAGTGCCAAAACAATAATAATAGCTTTTTTCATAGTTGATGATTTGTAGAATTTTATACTATGCATGACTTTGTATTTTATATTTACTGCTTTATCAATCGCTTGCAGAAGGCCTCCACTTCTTCTTTCGACCAATTGGGATTGGCGTTGATAAAGAAAGCACTTGAAACAGCATTAGCGATGCGCCAATCTTGATAAACCAAGCCCGGTCATTCGCTTGAACAAAATCGTGGCTTCAGGCATCAACTCGAGAATGATGGCTGTAAAGGTTCCTTCTTTATAGGGTCCACTGTCCAGTCGTTTGACCAAAGGCTTCCCACCTAGTACCGCCGAACTGATAGCAGGACCTGTTTTTGTAGTCTTTTTCAAGGTGTAAAGCATAAGATTAGTGGTATCTGCCGACCATCTATAGACCAAAGAATCATTATCTTCCACCATGGTCGTTTCAAGAAAACGCTCCTTATCCGGAATCCTAATCCAGTTATAAACTTCCCAGATTTCAAGACTGCCCTTGGTCGACAGATCATCCACTGCCCGTTCGTAGTGAATGGTATCACCCACTATTTTCAGATGTTTAGCGATCAGATAACCACCCCAGATGTCGAAGCCCAGAAACACCACTATCATGGC
>CACXXW010000135.1 GCA_902771635.1 uncultured Bacteroidia bacterium
TGTCAACGAGCGCTTGGAGCAAGGCCCGCTGACCGGTTCTTACGCCCGCGACATCATCGTCTACATCTACGATGGTAAGATGCACCCGGTCGACTCCAATGAAATGGCCTTTAAGATCGCCGGTCGTATGGCTTTCAGTGCCGCCTTTAAGAACGCTGGCCCGAAGATCATGGAACCCATCTACGACCTCGATGTGCGTATGCCCGCCGACCTCATGGGTGCCGTCATGACCGACCTGCAAGGCCGCCGTGCCATCGTCATGGGTATGGACAGCGACCACAACTACCAGACCATCCACGCCAAGGTTCCGTTGGCCGAGATGGATCGCTATTCCACCTCACTGAGCTCACTGACCTCAGGCCGTGGCACCTTCACGATGAAGTATGCTGAATACCAGCAAGTGCCCACTGATGTGCAGAACCGCCTCCTCAAGGAGTACGAAGAGAGCCAGAAGGAAGAAGAATAAAAAAGAAACAAGAGTATTTTTTCATAAGTATTGCATTTTTTCCCCGCTGCGGTTGCCGTGGCGGGGTTTTTTGTTTACTTTTGCCGCAAACTATAATAACAACAACCATGGACTTCGGAAAACTCCGCCAAAATCGAATATCAGCATTTGTAATGCGAAACTTCTGGTATTTATTAAATCGTTGATTAACAAATATCTAAAAAGTTAAAAACACAAAATCATAGGGACAAAGCCTTGTGTTGGAAATTTTTATTGTATTTTATTATAATTTTGTGCGCATACAAATATAAACGTTCACAACAATGAAACGCCTGAAAATTTATATTCTTCTTGCGCTCCTGCTGAGTGCGAGAGGACTTTATGCTTATAATTTCGAAGCCATCTGTACTTCTGGTCAAACACTTTATTATAACATCAACGCCGATGGAGTTTCCGTAACAGTTACTTTTCCTTGCCAAAACGGGGAATATGAATACTATTATGGTTATGACAAGCCTACTGGAGATCTATTGATTCCTGAAAGCGTGGACTATATGGGTGTGGCCTATACCGTGACGGCTATTGGGAATTTTGCTTTCTTCAAATGCTCTAATTTACGTGTCCTTTCATTGCCAAACACTTTGGAAAGCATTGGCGAAAGTGCTTTTACGTCAGTGCGCTTCACCAGCCATCTTATAATACCTAATTCGGTTACTTTCATTGACACTTACGCGTTTGAACATGCAAAAGACTTTTTTGAACTTACCATTGGCACTTCTGTCGACAGTATTGGCCCTATGCCATTTAGCAGTTGTTATGATGTGAGAACGGTTCATTTCAACGCCCTTCATTGCAAAGATATGTCCTACAATCTCATTGATGCTACTTGTCATGTCACAACATTAACCATAGGCGAGGGTGTGACCGCTATTCCGGCCAGTATGTTTGTAAACACTTCAAGGTTTGAAGCCCACATCTCCATTCCGAGCTCGGTGACCTATATCGGAGCAGATGCTTTTTTATACTCCCACATCAAGTCGCTAACAATAGAGGAAAGAGGAGGTGAAGACATATACATTGGGTCTTATGCTTTCGGTTTCACAAGGCAGATGGATTCCCTGAAAATAGCCGAAGGAGTTCGGAACTTCAGAGAAGGAGCCTTTATTAGTTGTGGAGCAAAATGGCATCTCATTATGCCAGAATCGGTTGTTTCCGTGGGAGAAATCGCTTTCATGGACTCGCAATTCGATACCTTAACTTTGGGAGGGTCGGTGGCGCAGATGGGACCGTCAGCTTTCAATTCGTCCAACCTTAAGAAAGTGTATGCCAAGCCCATAGTGCCTCCTTCGATTTACAATAACACTTTCAGAGACCGTAATATGCCGATTGAAGTTCCTTGTGAATCTCTATGCGAGTACCAAACTTCGGTTAACTGGAATCTATTCAATAACATCATCGCTGATTTTCCATACCATCTCTCTGTTGAGAGTGATAATAATCAAATGGGTATAGCCACTATTTCGGTAGAACCTGATTGTTGTCAAAGCGCAACAGTTGAGGCTGTTCCGTTGCAAGGGTATGAGTTCGATTGTTGGAAATGGGATGGCATGGTATTGTCGCGAGAAGCCGTGTATAGTTTTGATTTGGTGGAGGATATGGACCTTATGGCTCACTTTAAGGTTTTTGATGGAGTCGAGGAAGAAGTGGAAAACGTTAGCGTTTATCCCAATCCAGCAACGGACAGGGTTGTTATTGAAGGCATCCATCCCGCCGAGGTGAAAGTTTACAATATCCATGGGCAGTTGGTGAAGACCATGCGCGATGCGCATGAAATCAATGTGGCTGGTTTAGTGGAAGGGTTTTATCTGCTTCGCATCATGGACACCAATGGGAAAAACCATATAGTACGAGTGGCGGTAAAGTAAAAAGGAAAACTCATTCCATCATTATCTGAAAAAAAACTTTATTTTTGCACCAAACTTAAAAATCTAATACCATGGACTTCGGAAAACTCTTCTCAAAAGTGGTGAAAACCGTCAAGGACAGCATCGAAGCCGACCAGAGACAAAACACCACTACGGCGCAGCCCAAACCTACGCCACAACCTGCTACTACCACACACTACGAAGAAAAGGAAAGAACCGACGCGGAATGGGTGACCTTCTTCAGAGAGATACTCACAACGGAATTCCCGGAGTATGGCTTCAAGGAAAACGTGGCCGTGACCAACATGGTTGGCTTTGCTACCGATGAGTTCAAGCTCTACAAGAGCCGTCCACAACAAGCCTATAAAGCCGAATGGGGCCAACCTTATACCTTCGTACTCGAACAAGCAGGTAGCATCAAAGGCGTGGTGATGCTGGGCAAAGGACACAGCCATGACAGCAATGTGAAGTATCTCATTTCCAGGATGTACGCCAAGAAACTGGGCATTCCTTACATCAACTTCTACACGCAGATGCCCAATGAGTGCGACTACGTCATCGGCCGCATCCGTAAGTTCTTGAACTAAAAACACAGAAAAAGGGGATGCGGCATCGCCGCGCCTGCCGAAGGAGGCAGCCTTGTCGTTCATTTCTCGGTTTTGCAGGCAACCCGACAAGGTACCCTCTCGTGATCCGCAAGTTTGCGGATTCAAAATCTTTCCCCTTTTTCTTTTGATTGCTTATTATACCATGAATTTGACACGAGACACGGGACAGCTCCCCCTTTTAAGGGGGGTGGGGGGATTAAAACCCGCGTCTCGTGTCTCCATTATTACCCAACTGACCCGTCAGGAAACCTGGGAAGAGTTTCTCGCCTATCGATTGCTGAAAGGCCGCTTCAACTGGCATGAGTTCGATGAAGCTGATGCCTTTGTGGAAAGGGAAGACTATTTGCCTTTGGCCATAAAGATAGCCAAAGGCGAAGGACTGGGTCTCCCGACCAAGAAACTGGTCAACAAGATGGGCTCGGGCAAGAAACGCGTGGTCTACAGCTTCGCACCCGATGAGATGCTCATCCTCAAACTCATCGCCTCCCTACTTTATAAGTACGACAACCAATTTGTACCCAATTGTTATGCCTTCCGCCGTGGCCTGAAAGCCTCTGATGCCGTCTTCAAGATCAACAGGGCCATCCGTGGACAAAAGATGTGGGCCTACAAACTCGATATCCACGACTATTTCAACTCTATCGACATTGACATTTTGCTGCCTATGCTGGCCGAGATGTTAGCCGACGACTTGCCGCTTTACCATTTCTTCGAGAAACTACTGACCGCCAATGTTGCTGTCAGCAACGGTCAAGTCATTGAGGAAAAACACGGCGTCATGGCCGGCACGCCCACTGCACCTTTCTTAGCAGATGTCTTCCTAAAAGAAGTGGACCGCTATTATTATAATAAAGGTGTCACCTACGCCCGCTATTCCGACGACATTATCATGTTCGCCCCTGATTATGAGACCCTTGTAGAATACAAAAGCCAGATGTGCAACTTTTTGGCACAGGTTCATTTAGAAGTCAATCCCGACAAGGAGAAGATTTATTCGCCCGATGAGCCTTACGAGTTTTTGGGCTTCAAATGCCATGGACACGACATCGACATCTCGGAAGCCACCAAAAAGAAGATGAAAGGTAAGATCTCGCGCAAAGCACGGTCGTTGTTGCGTTGGAGCCACAAGAACCATATCGAGCCCGAAAAGGCCATGAAAGGTCTCATCAATTATTTCAACCGCAAGTTTTTTGAGAACGATGACCCCGAAACACTCACTTGGTCACGATGGTTCTTTCCCGTCATCAACCAAACGGAAGGATTGAAGGAAATCGACCATTATTTGCAGCAGTACATTCGTTTTCTTGGTACAGGAAAACACTTCAAAGCGAATTACAAAACGAACTATGCCCAACTGAAAGCATTGGGGTATAGAAGCCTAGTAAATGAGTATTACAAATATAAAGAAATTGACCGTCTATAGATTCCATACAGGAATGACATAGACAGTCAATTTCTTTATTACAGATTCCGTTCCCTCCACTGCTGACTGAACGACTTGGAGGCAAACTCGGGCATAGGCCTATTTTCTCCCCAAAGCAGTGCCAACAACCGTTTCAATTCCAACTTTTTGAAAAACAACGGACTGTCCATCTTTTTCCGTGACTTGCAGTGCCAAATCATGGCCTTCAACAAAGCATCATATTTGGCATTGCCCGTCTTTTCGGTGATAGCCAAATGACGGTTTTCTATGATCAAGTCATCTAACGGAATCTTTACGGGACAAATCTCCACACATTTGCCGCATAAAGAACAGGCAGAATTGAGGTAATTGTAATCCTCCAGCCCCTCCATTAAGGGTGCCATAACAGTCCCTACCGGACCAATGTGCTTTGTCCCATAGGTATAACCACCGATGTTCTTGTAGACTGGACACACGCTCACACATGCGCCACAATGGATACACGACATCACCTTGCGCTGTTTTTCATGCGCAAGCAACTCGGAGCGATTGTTATCCAAAAGGATGACATACATTTGCTCAGGACCATTGCCCGTCTTGGAAGGACCAAAAGTGATGCTGTTGCAAGCCGCCATGCTTTGTCCAGAAGAATGTAATGAAAGCAATGGCAACAATACGCTTAAA
>CACXXW010000136.1 GCA_902771635.1 uncultured Bacteroidia bacterium
CCCGTCAACACCACGAGCAAATCAGGCAAACGCAAGCGGGACTGCTCAGATTCCTTATTCTTTTTTTCAACCAGTTCCTTGATTTCCTTCAAATGCCTCGAGGCGAAGTTTCAGCTCATTGTCAGCAATTCGAGGTAAATATTCCATGATATTATTCTGTTTTCCAGCCTCAAAAATAAGGATAATTTCCTATTGCGCAATACCTATCGGGCGATTTTGAGCACTTTTATCAGGCGTTTTTGATATTTATTATGCTGTGTTTTTGATTTTTACCCTCAAAGTCTTACTGCCATTCCTTCACAAGCATGCTTTTATCCAGCGACGTTTTTTTACCGCAGATAAAAGGCATTTTCAATCAAAATCAATGAAAAGTAGCGTATAGTAGCTTTATGATTCTTTCTTACTGAACGACGATGCGGTGCTGGTTAACAGAGAACATAAACATACAGTTGTACGCCTCGCTTGCAACCATGAAACCATCCATATTTTTCGGGCGATAAAGCAGAAAGTTGCAAATATCGGTTGGAGTAATAAAAGGATTGTCTTTCAAATGGGTGTGAAAGAGAAATTTGGCTTCTTCCCCTTTGTCATTTTTTGTGGGGCTATCTATTAGCGAGCGATGATAGCGACGGAAAGCAATTGGTTTCAAATTCTCATCAAAATCAATCGAATAATCATTTCCAAAAGGTATCACATCATGCCGTATTGTACCTTGAAGAAAATACACCCGCGTCAGATGGTCGTTCATGCGAATAAAATCAATGTTCGGATTACCAAATGATTCAGGAGCAAACTTTAATTCAGAGCCGTATTTGCTGATTGCCTCGTTAAGCATTGTCTCTTTTCGCTGCAAATGTTCTTTTTCAAAAGTAGAAATAGGACAAATGGAATCCAAAGTCACAGTATTACCAGACTTGATATCAAATCGACATTCCAAAAGACATTTCTCATTGTTTTTATCAAAGAAACAAACCGTCCAAAGATTGTTATCGGCCTGATATGTAATGGATCTGCCAAGCTCGTCCATCCCATACCTTTCAAACACAAGGTCTGTTGCAATCCAATTTGCCCTTTCGGAATAATACAATTGGTATCCTTCCTCAACGATGCTGTCAAGAATCGGAGACACTTCACTCAAAGGAGGCAAATTCTTCGGTGTGGTGTTTCGCAACGCCGAGCAAGATGAAAACGCCAATACAATAAGACAAAAAGCCAATACAAACAAGTTTTTCTTCATACCAAAAAGATTTTGATTGCAAAAATAGAAAACTTCTATCATCCCAGCCAATATTTTCTTGCCAAAATGTCAGTTTTTGCCATGGCACACAATTTGACTAACCGACCCTCGACCGAAAAAGACTACATTCAGCCTTTTGCCGTCATGGCGGACAAGGATCCGCCATCTCCTTCGCGATGAGGTGACACCCGAGCGTTCAGGAGATCGCGGGTCAAGCCCGCAATGACGGTTTCAAGGGAGTAGTTTTATTGTATTAGAATCATTAAAAACAAACAAATATGCAACAAACCGGTAACATTGGAGTAAAGACAGAAAACATTTTCCCTGTCATCAAAAAGTTCTTGTATTCGGACCAGGAGATCTTCCTGCGCGAAATCATCAGTAACGCCGTGGATGCCACGCAAAAACTGAAAGCCCTGGCTGCCTCGGGCGAGTTCAAGGGCGAGTTGGGCGACCTCACTATCAAGGTGGAAGTCGACAAGAAGAAAAAGACCCTCACCGTGCGCGACCGCGGCATCGGCATGAACGCCGAAGAGGTGGACAAGTACATCAACCAAATCGCTTTCTCGGGTGCGGAGGAGTTCATCGCCAAGTTCAAGACACAAAGCGAGGCCGAAGCCGCCAACATCATCGGACATTTTGGCTTGGGCTTCTACTCCGCTTTCATGGTCTCCTCGAAGGTGTCGCTGATCTCGAAGTCCTGCAAGGAAGAAGGCGCCAACGGCGTCATTTGGGAATGCGACGGCAGCCCGGAGTACACGATGAACGAAATCCCGAAGGGCGACCGCGGCACCGACGTCATCCTTTATATCAGCGACGATGCCGCCGAGTTCCTCGAAGAAGGCCGCATCCGCGAACTGCTTAACAAATACTGCAAGTTCCTGCCCATCCCGATTCAGTTTGGCACACGCAAGGTGCAGGAGGAAATTGAGGGCGAGACCGACAAGGACGGCAAACCCAAAACCAAGGAAGTGGAGAAGCCTTGGATCATCAACGACGTGGCACCGCTGTGGAAGAAAGCCCCGACCGACATCAAGGACGAGGAATACAACGACTTCTACCACACGCTCTACCCGATGAACTTCGGCGAGCCGCTGTTCCACCAATGTGGACTACCCCTTCAACCTCACGGGCATCCTCTACTTCCCGAAGGTGAAGAACCGCTACGAGTTCCAGCGCAACAAGATACAACTCTACTGCAACGAGGTCTTCGTCACCGATAGCGTCGAAGGCATACTGCCCGAGTTCCTCTCACTGCTGCACGGCGTCATCGACTCGCCCGACATCCCGCTGAACGTCAGCCGCTCGTTCCTGCAAAGCGACCAGAACGTGAAGAAAATCTCGACCTATATCACCAAGAAGGTGGCCGAGAAACTGGAAGAGCTCTTCAAGAAAGACCGCGAGGCCTACGAGAAGAACTGGGACGACATCCGCGTGTTCATCGAATACGGCATGATGAGCGACCCGAAGTTCTACGAGCGCGCCGAGAAGTTCTTCCTCTTCAAGGACACCGACGACAAATACTACACCATCGAGGAATACAAAGCCTTGATTAAAGAAAACCAGACCAACAAGGACAAAGCCCTCGTTTATCTGTATGCCACCGACAAGGATGACCAATACACCAACATCGAGAACGCCAAGGCCAAGGGTTACAACGTCCTGATGATGGACGGCATCCTCGACCCGCATTTCATCAGCGCCTACGAGCAGAAAGAAGGCGAGAAAAGCGACGACAGCCGCGCGATGTTTGCCCGTGTGGACTCCAACACCATCGACAAACTCATCGTGAAGGACGACACAGAAACCACCTCCGGCCTCGATGACAAACAGAAAGAGACCGTGAAAGTTGCCTTCGAGAAGGTCATCGACAAGGTGAAGTTCAACGTGGAGTTCAGCAACGAAGGTGCAGAAGCCGCACCTGTGGAGGTCACCCAAAACGAGTGGATGCGCCGTATGAAGGAGATGGAGCAGATGGGCGGCAGCCCCATGTCGTTCTACGGCTCGATGCCCGACAGCTACACACTGATGCTCAACACG
Source organism: uncultured Bacteroidia bacterium (assembly GCA_902771635.1). GTDB lineage: Bacteria > Bacteroidota > Bacteroidia > Bacteroidales > F082 > Limimorpha. The sequence goes on from CACXXW010000136.1 coordinate 3,278, forward strand.
AACAGTCCCGTCATCACCAGCCTTTTGGACAAGGACGAAGCCGCACAAGAAGCCACCATTCGGCAGATCTACGACCTCGCATTGCTCTCGAAGAATCTGCTGAAGGGCAAGGATTTGAGCGAGTTTGTGAAGAGGAACATGGAGAAACTGTAATCAAGAATTTGAGAATCCGAGAAAAAGAATCCCCGAAATGCCTTACGGTATTTCGGGGATTCTTTATGGTAGTAACACAGCATCACTTATCCTCAAAGAATCGGAATGGGAAACGATAGTAAACCTCCTCTTCTTCTTCAGGGTACAATTGAGCCCAATGCTTCAAATACCTCTCCATGGCATACTCTTCCTTTAAGTCATTTAGGGCCTCCATTGCCGATGCCATAACAGTTATATAATCACCGTAAAGCATCTCATCGTCCACCTTGAAGCGGATGATGTAATTCAAATCTTGTCGAATCAAATCCTTAAATCTTGCTTTGCACTCCTTTCCTTCCGTTGTTACACCATTGATTTCAAATGTCCCTATCCCTTTTGGCATTACAACAATTTGATTAGGAATTTCAGAAACATCCACAATCCATTTCTGATAAAGCGAATCGTCCAAAAACCGAACAGGTATCCTTAGCGAATGCAAGGATAAAAAAGTATAATACCTGACATCCAACTCACGACGTCTAGGCACTACAGCATACTGAATCCTATAGAATCGCATGTCGGCCAGCGCTTGTCTCACCTCATCCACATCCTTCATTTTCACCTTTTTGTCAATATTCAAACGACAATTCAGCAAAGGAAAGTCCGCTTCATTATGGCATAAGCGCCAATCTTCCATAGACTCAGAAAACGCTTTCAGATCAACTGTTTTGCCATCTACAACAATCAAGCATTTTGATTCCGTCTTGTCTTTGGATTGCACCAAATAGGCATTTTTGGAAAGCGTAGCATGTTCCACTTTTTCTAACGTTTCCGTTTCAGGCAATTCCAAACTATACCTATGAGGAACATTTCGACTCAAAAAGGCGTTGTCGAGTGACTTATAATCAACCACATTAATTCTTGACATGCCAAATGCGAGGACGGCCACAAGCACAGCAGACAAAGCCATCCATTTCACGGTTTTTCTCTTGAATGCTTGCCTCATCGCCACCCATGGATGCATGAATAGAACAATGATGAGCAAAATGAAAAGATGCTTGAAGCCGGGATACAAGGAAAAAGCGTAAAATGCCCCAGGAAAGCTGAAAATGCAGAACCAACATAAAAAGACCTTCGCAAACCAATACAAGAAATACCAATTCAGATTACGCTGGCCGTTAACTATCTGCACCGCCGAGCGATGACCTCGTTCGAAGAATCGTCTTGGTCCGTCAAACCAATAAGCCAAACAAAACGACTGGGCAAGGAGAGTCGAAACAAAAGCGAAAAACAACTGATAGAATGAGCGTTCCTTTTCACTTGGCACCCAAATGTCAAACTCTGGCGTTACCGTCATCAGGCGAAAAGCCTCCAACATGGCACAAGAAAAGAAATAGAACACAAACGACATGAGAAGTGCCATCACAACTCCCGACACCAACTTAAAGGTCGACAAGCGAGAACGCAGCGGATGCCAAAAAGCAGCTGCCATTGCCTTCAAAACTCTGTTCATATCGATTCTGTTTTAGTTGTTTGACATTGCAAAGAAACAAAAAAAGCGTGATTTAGCAAGGTTGAAATGCAGAATTATACAATTAGTGTTTCAAAACACTATTTTTATTATTGAATTAGTATTTTTAAACATTACAATTTTAGCGCTTTTAGTGTTTTTAAACATTATTTTCTGCAAAATACTTGTGTTTTGAAATATTATTTGTATCTTTGCGGGCAAAATACGACTACCATGAACTCAATAGAATATATGCAGAAAGTCTTGGACAGGAAGCTTCAAGCCACTTCTACCGACTTCAAACGATACCTGTTCGAGAAAATCGACTGGAGAGACCGACTTATCGGCATCAAAGGGCCAAAAGGAACAGGCAAGTCCACACTGATGCTCCAGCACATCAAGGAGGCCTTTCCTGACACCTCGGAGGTGCTGTATGCTTCCTTGGACGATCTATGGTTCGCGACACATGCTTTTGCGGATGTGGTGGAGGACTATTACGCCTATGGCGGTCGCTATCTTTTCCTTGACGAGATTCATTATCTGGATTCGTGGCAGACCGTCCTGAAGAACCTCAACGACAACTACCCTGGGCTCTATGTTGCCTACACGGGCTCATCAATGCTCAAGATGGAGAAAGGCAAAGGCGACCTCTCAAGAAGGCTGATGGAATACACCTTGACGGGACTCTCGTTCCGTGAGTACCTGAAGTTTGAAGGCATCAAGGACATCCCCGTCATCGAGCTGAAGGACTTACTGAAAAAGCACAAGAGCATCGCCACGGAAATCATCAGCGATGGCTTCAAGGTGTTGCCTACTTTCGTACAATATCTGAAGATAGGGTATTATCCTTTCTACAAAGACATTTACGGAGGCTATGCCAACCGTCTGCAGAATGTAGTCAACCACATCCTGGAGAATGATTATGCAGTGATCGAAAACGTAGAGCAATCCACCATCAAGAAAGCCAAGAAGATGTTCATGATTTTGGCCGAACAGGTGCCACAGAAACCCAACATGTCGGAACTCTACCGCGAGTTGGACACCGACCGCAACCAAGGGTTGAAGATGCTGTATGCCTTGGAAAAGGCTGGGCTGCTCTCTTTGCTCACCGACACGCCCAGAAAGCTGTCGGATCTGTCGCGACCCGAAAAGATCTACCTCAACAACACCAACCTCATGAACGCTTTCACGATGCAGCCCAACCTTGGCACGATGCGTGAGTTGTTCTTCTTCAACCAGTTGAGCCAATCGCATCAAGTGACCTATCCACCCAAAGGAGATTTCCTTATTGATGGGAAGTACCTCTTCGAAGTGGGCGGGCGCAAGAAAAGCTTCGACCAAATCAAAGACATCCCCAACAGCTATTTGGCCATCGATGAAACCGAAGTGGGCTATGGAAACAAGATCCCGCTTTGGATGTTCGGGTTGCTCTACTAATGAAAAAGCCGCAGCGAGGCTAGGATTGGCTTGGCTGAGGCTTTACTTTTTCTTTAACGCTTACTTTTTCGAATGCACAGCCCTGACCGTTTGTCCCCGGTTGCGGTCGCTGCTGCCGCACAGATGGCATTGGAAAGAATTGAAATGGAAACCCCAAGCACGGTACGGATACTCCATGTTGAGCGTGACCGACCAATAGACGCCCAAGTCAACGGCATTAAGATCGCCATCCCAATAGTAACCTGCTGCTGGCAAGAAGAGGCTGTTGCCGTTCGGGGCAGTAAAGCACCATCCATTCACGCCATTCTGGGATGACCATACGCTAGTCGTGTTTTGGAACATCTCTCCCCATTCTTCTATGGTAGGTGTGCGCCAGGCAGTTCCCCAAATGGTCGAAGCTACATCGTCATCAGGTTCCAAAAGAGACAGGTTGTCGACAAATCCGTTGAGTCCAAATACCGAGTCGGTGCAGTATTTGTTCAACTCATAACGCTCATGAAAGAAGCGGCCATATTTATAGTTTTTCCAACCATAGAATTCCTTTGGCTCGGTTTCGCCCCAGGCAAAATAATCGCCATATCCTTCTGGCACATCTGCACCCACATTGCAAGTGGCCCATAGAATGCCGCTAGGCAAGCCAAGGTCGACATATTCATGGCCATTGAGGTTCTCGTTAGGATCCACAACACTATCATTTTCCTCGTTGTTGTTTCCACCATTATTAGGGTCATCCGGTTTCGAGCAACTCATCGCAAAAACCAGCACCATCATAATGGCTGCCATAACCTTCAACACGCTGTTCATATCAATTCCTTTTTCATTTGCCACTGCAAAGAAACAAAAAAAGCGCGATAGGATAACTTTGGAATGCGGAATTACAGAAAATGATTACTTTTGCAATCTAAATAATACCGCATCATGTCA
>CACXXW010000137.1 GCA_902771635.1 uncultured Bacteroidia bacterium
GATTGCTTCGTTCCTCGCAATGACGCGAAGCGACAACTGAACAACTGACAACTGAACAACTGAACAACTGATGAACATCCTGCACCTATTGAGTTGGTTCCCCACCCCCGACGACCCCACCTTGGGCAACTTCTGCGTCCGCATGATTGACGCATTGCCTGAGGAATGCCATTCCGTCATCCTCTCCGTCTGCGACGGCAAGGACATGACAAAATCGTTCGAGGTCAAGGAGATTCCCGGGGTGCGCCATACCCATGTGCAGATCTACATCCGTCCGCCAAAGATCAACGCAATTCGCAAACTCAAAATGCTGCGGATGTACCAATACGGACTGAAATACATCAAGCAACGTTTCTTCAATCCCGATTTGATACACCTGCATGTCACCTACCCGCTTGGGCAAGTGGCCTTGCTGTGGAAAAAACTCCTTGGCTACAAATATGTCCTTACCGAACACTGGACCATTTACCAGCCGCAGAACAAGGACGTTTTGGTCGGAAAGCTGAAGCGAAAAATCATCAAGATAGCCAACAATGCCGAGCTCATCATGCCCGTCAGCCTCGATTTGCAACGATGCATGGAAGGTCATGGGGTGAATAACCGTTTTCAGGTGATTTACAATTTGGTGAATACGGATATGTTTACATTGCGCCAGCCGCCTTGCATAGATTCCAATCGCACAACCTCTTCAAGGAATGACTTGCAAGGCTCGATAAAGAATGACATACACGTCTGGAAAAAACACATCCTCCACATCTCTACCTTGCGTGACGAGGCCAAGAACTTCAGCGGCATCTTGCGCACCATTGAGCGTTTGCGTAAACAACGTGATGACTTTGAGCTGCATGTCATCCATGACTATGATGCTCCAGAATTCAAAACGTTTGTAAAAGAGCACCACTTGGAGGACTGCGTCATCTTCCATGGTAAGAAGACTTCAGCAGAGGTTGCGCAAGCCTACCAAGATGCGGACTTCTTTGTGTTGTTCTCCAACTTTGAAAACTTGCCTTGCGTCATTGTGGAAGCCTTTGCCAGCGGTGTGCCTGTTCTTAGTACTTCCGTTGGTGGCATTGCAGAAATCGTTTCACCAGAAAGAGGCATCCTTATCCCACAGGGTGACGAAGAAGCTTTGTTGCAAGGCATGAACCAACTGCTCGACCATTCTTCAGAATACGACCGTCAAGCCATTCGCGACTATGCCATAAAAACATTTGCTGCCCAAAACATTGGACAGCAAATATTTGAGGCTTACAAAGAAGTCATTATTCCTTGACAAATTTCACCGTCGAGACGACATCGTTTTCATCCACGACACGAACGAAATACACCCCTTGTGGCCATGATGCCACTTCAACGGTATTGTCTGCACCTTGATACACCAATTGTCCGAGAGCATCGAAGATCTTGATTTCCTTCATTGTGCCTTCCACTGTAAAACTACGCGAAGCGGGATTGGGATATAAGGATGCTGTGCGGTTCTTCTCATCCACCGAAGTCACCTCAACCGTCACCGGGACAATATCGGATGTGCAATACTCCCCACTTTCCCTACGATAGAGGACAGAAACTCCCAAGTCAATTAAGATTGGATATGTGGTATAACATCTAAGAAAAATCTCCTTGTACCCAGGATCATCTATTGTTGTGACAAGCATACCATCATCATCAGTAATCTCATATTGTGCAAACTCATTCTCATTGCCATTCCAGTCCCAAGTCAACTTGACGCCATATTCTTCTTCGTTGTGCCATTCATAAGCACCTTCCAGGTTGAATACAGGTCGGCAGTCCATCTCGCAACTGATCTCATAGTCAGTAATTGCTCCTACTTCAGGGTATCCGTCTGAGGCGACTATCAGATTGTCGTCCCAGTCGTAGATTTCGTACGAGACCTCCGAGAGACTCCCATGTGAGTAGCAAGTATTGTCGTAGGTCCAGAAAAAGGTTGCCGTCTGGTTTTTCGGCACAGGGACAACGACGGATGCTTCTCCGCCTTCCCAAAGTCCCACACGCTGTGAGACCTTTCCGTCTTCGTCAAGTACAGCGATGGATGACATGTCCCAGCCGTTGCCGCCTGTGTCAGCCAACTCGAAGCGCAAGTCGCAGGTACCGCCGATGGTCACCGTGTCGCGTGTCACCTTGCTCATACCTGCAGGGTTGACAGCATATACGGTATAATAATAGGTGCCGCTTTTCTCCAGATGGTCAGCATAAACATGATATTGATTTTGGCTCCAAGGATAATCAACCAAGGAGTCAATCACCATTCCATCGCGCATAATGTAAATAGCAATATCTTCATCATCAATGGGGTTGCCTCCACGGGTTTCAAGGACAGGCACAATTCGCAAAATAGCTGTACTCGTGTTATGAGCGTATGCCCTCAAAGGCTCCACTGCCTTCGGCGCATCATAATACTCATCAACGGGATGCAGGTTAAAGATGGCATTGTGATACCATGGGAAGGAATAGAACGTCAAATAAAAACCATCAATGGCGTAATAGCCGTTATCAAAACCTGCCCAACCCCAGTTGAGGTGGAACATGTCGTTGTCGTCATAACCGTCAAGCACGTAGGCATGACCACCTGCTTCACCCTGCGAGGCATAATAGATAGGCATACCCGCATCAAGGTTGGCACGTAAGTCGTTCTTCCACTGCGTGTTGTCACCATAATTCGGCTTATCACGATGCTCCCAGCCGGGGCTATACCTGAAATGTTCCTCCATGGCAGGCCCCACATCATACGAATAAGCACCACTGGCATTAGGCCCATAACCCATTTCGACGCTCACGCCAGCATGATATTCCAACAAAGCCGTGGCATCCACCTCGGCCTGCGGACTGGCAAAATCAAGGAAGTCGGGCATCAGTTCATAGCGATAGGTGGCATCTTCGAAATTGGCCTCTTGCCAGCCATAGTTGCCGTAATAACTGTTAGCATCATAGCCGTGGCCTCCTTGTCCATGGCGAGGCCATTCCCAATAACGCATAATCTGGCTCATCGTATTGGCCACACAGCCCGACTTGCAGTGACCACTGTAAACTGAGCTGGGGTCTTCGGGAGCCATGTTATTGTAAAGGTCGGTCTGGTTCCAAATGGAAGCCAACAAGGGACCCACACTGCGATCGAGCTTCATGGAAGTGAGCTTGCCCGTGGTTGCGACACTTCCCCAGTCGGCAATAGCCTCTTCAGTGCGTTCATCGTTACGTGCTAACATCTGGCTGAAGCCTGCCTTATAATTGTCGAAGAAAGTCATCAAACCATCGGGAAGCTGGGCAGTGAAATTGCTCTCAGTGGAATAGCCCAAAATAGGTTTGGCACGATCATCGGCACTGACAATGACAAAGCCTTTGGGCTGCAAAGCGAAGACATAAAACGCCGTCTGCCCATTGTCGGCATAGGCCGTGTATGCCAAATCGGCCGAGGCCGACTTCATCTCCGTATTGGCTTTCATAAACTTGACGCCCAGCGTCTTGGCCGTTTGTACATCAACAGGATTGGCTTGCAAACCATAGCACAAAACGGCAAGCAATAAGGCAAATAGTGTCTTTTTCATAGAGGTTATTTTGTTTTCAATCATTGTTTTTCACCAAGACAAACGCATCCTTATCGGTTTCCTTTGGAACATATCCTTGGTCATAAACGAAATGGTACACAGCACCGGCCTTGGTCGTATAGATACTCGTAAAATACTTGAAATCGAAGCCTTTCTCCGTCAACTGCTGACGGCTGGCAAAGCCTTTCCCATTGGGATTCAGCTCCTCCAATATCGTATGGTTGCGAGCGAGGATTCCATTGATTTTTCTTACCACATTGACTTGCTTGTGGGTCTTTTCGTAGTTATAGCTGTTGCGGCACGAGTCACAGCAAAACTTCTTGTCGACACGCCCGATGATGGGTTCACCGCAGTAGAGGCATTTTCTTTTTTCTTCCATTTTTAGCAGTTGTTAGTTGTTCAGTTGTTCAGTTGTTAGTTGTTCAGTTATTCAGTTGAAACAGGTTGCTGAGCCTGTCGAAGCACCGTCATTTATCGGTCGGCCCTTCGACGGGCTCAGGGACCTTAGCTATTTCGTAAATACATACCTTAATATATTCGCTCCCATTTTCAGGGCTTTCTCTCGGGTTTCTTGCGAGTCGTGGTGCACACGCTGGTCTTCCCAACCGTCACCGAGGTCGCATTCGTAAGTAAAGATGCAAACAATCCTACCTTCGTAAATCAAGGCGAAGAGTTGGGGCGGCTTGTTGTCATGCTCATGAATCTTCGGCAAGCCATTGGGGAAAGCATACGGCTTCTTGAAAATCTCGTGCGTATAGGGCAACTCCACAAAATCCAATTCCGGAAACACCTTTTTCATCTGAGGTTCAATGTATTGTCGGATGCCATAGTTGTCGTCGATGTGCAAGAAACCGCCTGCCAGCATATAGTTGCGCAGATTTTGCGCCTCAGCGGCATCGAAGACCACGTTGCCGTGACCCGTCATATAGACATAGGGGTAGTTGAACAAGTCAGGTGATGACGGCTCCACGGTGGGAACATTCGGGTTAATGTCCGTCCCGATCTCTTGATTGCAAAAACGCACCAAGTTGGGCAGCGAGGTCGGGTTGCCGTACCAGTCGCCTCCCCCACGGTATTTCAGCAAAGCGATGTTGAGTTGCTGGGCCGAGGCAACGAACGAGAAAGGCAGCAATATGGCAATCAACAATTTCTTCATTTCAGCGTATTTCTTTTTATCAAGAATTTCAGAATTAGAGAAGTTTCTTTTTGAATTATTTTGAATTAGAGACAAAATTGCTGGCAATTTTGTCCTTCATTTGGTTAATGAGTTGGATAGTATGGCAAGCTACAATGGCTGCCGTTTCTGTACGCAAACGTGCCTCGCCCAAGCTGCACGG
>CACXXW010000138.1 GCA_902771635.1 uncultured Bacteroidia bacterium
TCAGCCAGTTGGAAGGCAGTCTTCACGGCTTCGTAGTTGCTGAAGTCGACATCGCTGCGGGTGTTATACAGTGTGGCCTCAATGGCTACGATCTTGAAATCATGGGTGTCGGGGCGATAGCCGTCGTAGAAATCGCTCTCTGTCCAGAAGAGACGCACACCACCATCATTCAAGGTGGCAACCTCTATGGAGGCAGCGCAGTTGATGGTTTCCTCGGTGCCGTCATCGTAAGTCAATACGTCTTGATAATAATAGGTCAGCGGCACTTGCGACCAGGCACCTTCCACATCCATATAAACAAGCACTGCACCATGGTTATACACGTTGTTGTTGATGGCGGGATAGTCAATTTCGACCATCCATTGGCAGTCGTTCACCCATTCCCAGTTGTTAGGATAGATGGTTATGGTCGATGAAGCCACATTTGCGTTCCCATCGCGTCCTCGGCAAGAGGCTAAAATAGAGACGGCCAAAATTGTCATGCAGATTAAACTTAGCTTTTTCATTGTGTTAGATTTTTGACTATAAGACATTAAATTATTTACAATTTACGCTGCAAAACTACAAAAATCCTGCCAAAAAACAAGCCGTCTCCGAAAATCGAAAACGGCTTGAAACTTTTTTCTTCCAATTCTTATGGCAGGAAAGGCATTTTCACCACAACGGCCTTGATGAGTTTGTTGCGAATCTTGATGAAGATTTCAGTGTCCTTCTTGCTGAAGGCTTTCTTCACCAAAGCGGTGCCGATGTTCTTGCCAGTTGAAGGTGACGGGCTACCTGAGCGTACCATACCGATGCAGTTGCCTTCGGCATCGCACACTTCGTAACCGTTACGCGGAATGCCGCGGTCAATCATCTCGAAGCCGACAATCTTTTGGCTCACGCCATTGGCCTTCTGAGCGGCGAAGATTTCGCGGTTGAGGAAGTCGTTGCCGTCCACGAACTTGGTGATCCAGCCGAGACCAGCCTCGATGGGGCTGATGGTGTCGTCGATCTCGTGACCGTAGAGGCAGAAGCCTTTTTCGAGACGCAGGGTGTCGCGGCAGCCCAGACCTGCGGGCATGATGCCGAACTCCTTGCCAGCCTCAAAGACGGCGTCCCAAACCTCTTTGGCGTGGGCGACGGGAATGTAGATCTCGCAGCCGCCTGAGCCAGTGTAACCCGTTGTCGAGAAGATGATGTTGTCGACACCGGCGAAGTTGATGATTTGGAAGGTATAATACTCCATATCCACCACATTGGCCTTGGTGAGCTTTTGCATGGCTTTCAGGGCGTTGGGGCCTTGCACGGCCAGCTGAGCCCATTCTTCGCTCTCGTTCTTGAAGTCTTCACCGAGGGTCATGCCGAACTTCTCGGCAATTTGGCTCATCCAAGCCCAGTCCTTGTCGATGTTGGCGGCGTTGGGCACCATGAAGTAGTGGTCATCGGCGATACGGTAAACAAGCATGTCGTCTACGATACCACCCTTGCCGTTCGGCAGGCAGGTGTATTGCACCTTGCCGTCGCTCAAAGCGGCAACGTCGTTGACAGTGCAGTACTGCATGAACTGCTTGGCCAAGGGACCTTTGGCACGGAACTCGCCCATGTGGCTCACGTCAAACACGCCGACGTTGTTGCGGACGTTGTTGTGCTCTTCAACAAGACCAGTGTATTGGATCGGCATGTCGTAACCGGCAAATTCAGCCATCTTGGCGCCCAAGTCATGATGGATTTGGTTGTAAGGGGTTTTTTTTAATTCGATGTTTTCCATTGTATGGTATTTAAGATTTAAAATTTAAAGATTCAAGATTTATCTTCTCGTGTCATGCAGTCCCTTTTTGAAGCTGGGGCCGAAATACAGTTTCGTGTACTTGAGGTCGTAAACGGTGACCACCTTTGCAGGATTAGCGTTCATTTGACGTTTCAGCGTGCAGCCGTTGGCGGGGTCGACCCAGTATTGGATGACCATGTCTTCATCCTCGAAGTCGACAAAGAAATGCCAGCAGTTGATGTTGAGTACCTTTTCCATGCCGACATAGTAGTTGGAAAGATTGCTTTTGTTAACCACTTCTTCCTCGAAGGAATTAAGGATGGGGAAGCTGGCTCCAAAGGCGTCAAACTCCCATTTCACATCATCGGTCCAACCTTGTGCTTCGGGACAATAATACCAGTTCATGCCGGTCTTCACGTTCCAGAAACGGTCGAGGCCAACGCCGTCGTTGTGCGCCTCATCATTACCGTGCTTCATGTAGGTTTCCTTTACATTACTGCCCATGTCGTTAATGGTGATGAAGAAATTGTCGGTGGGAGGATTGAACTTATAGACGCCCGTAAAGGTCTGCGTGGCAGGCTTCACTGGTTTCTCAACCACAACAGGGACTTCGTTCGGATCAAAAACGGTGAATTTGGCTATGGCTTCAGCATTGTTGTCATTGCAAGTGGCAACGATACTGCTCTTGCCTACGTTTTTTGCGACAACCTGAATGCGGTCGCCATACTGGACAGCCTTGAAGCTGATGATTTTAGGTCCGTTAATGTTGAAGCCGTTGTTGTCGCAGTTCTCGAAAGGCTTCCAGACGACGGTGTCGCCTATAGCCATCTTAAAACTGGTCTCGTTTGCCTCTTGAGCCATAACAAGGCCGCAGAAGCATAAAAACATAATGCTAAATAATACTCTTTTCATATTGATAGGTGTTAAATTTGACGCAAAAATACAAAATATCTGGTTTCAAAGCGAAATTGCAGTGGAAAATTGTACTAACTGGTCATTTTTGACATTTTGGACAGATGCCTTTGAGGACAAAATTGGCACTATGCATCAGATAACCTTGGGGCAACTGAACCTCAGGAATGGCAAGGTCTTCGAGACAAATGGTCTCGCCGCAATGTTCGCAGTGGAAGTGAATATGCATGTCGTTGTCAACCGCGTGGTCGTGGCTGTGGCAGAGTTCATAGCGCACGCCATCACCGTCTTCAAGCACATGGACAAGGTGATGCTCCTTGAAGAGCGTCAAACTGCGGAAAATGCCCGATTTGTCGATGCTGCCGATGCGGTCTTCCAGCTCAGTCATTGAGAGGGGACGGCTTCCTTCAGACAAAGCCTTGGCCACGATGATACGATTGGCGGTAGGCTTGATGCCGTGTTCTTTCATCAATAAGGTAAGGTCGGATTCATTCATTGGTCTTGATTTTCTCAAAGGTTTGATCGAATGCTTTGCGCATCTTTTCTTCATCACGAATAATTATTCGCAATTCCTCCAATCGTGTGGCATTGTCCGATTCGGGGATCCAAAGGCGAAGGTAGCCCGTGTCGGAATACTTTTCCAAAAGATGTTCACGAAAACGTTGGTATTGTTGCTCCTTGTCGTAGTTGGGAAAGTGGTCTTGAGTGAATTGTATGGTGCGGCGGATGACTTTTTCGGGTGTGATGAGCCGGTCGGCTTCGGCCACAATTTTGCCGTAGATGCTGCGTGGTTCATGACCCGAGGAAGCCTGTCCTCTCGGATAATGCGCCCTGAAACGAGATGATGGGTGTCACGTCCCTCGCAAAGCCCTGTATCGTGGTATGCGGCGATGGCGTAGACCATGTTCTCATCCACATCGTAATGTTTGGCCAAGGCCAAACTCCTTTCGATGACCTCATCGGCATGGTTCCGTTGATGGGCCGCGTCGAAATGGTCGTAGCGGGGGAGAATCTCCTGCTCGATGTAGGTTGTTAGTTCTTGTCGTATCATTGCATAATTAAAAAATGTAGGGCCGTCATGGTATGGCAGCCCTACTAGTCAATACTATAGGTGACCTGCTGTTATTGAGCAGTAAAGCTGAAGGCTTGTGTCGACGCCGACGAGGTGCCGCCGAGGTAGAGGCCATGGAAGGCCGTCGTCGGGTTGGAGGGCGCTTGGTTGCCGTACTTCACATAATAGGTGCTGCCGCTAACCATGCCCGTCGCCGTGATGAAGGCGAGGGAGCTTGAGCAGTTGGCTTCGAAACTGAATGTTACCATATTGGTGCCGCCCGCGCCGTTGGTGTTCGACAGGGTGTAGTATCTTCCTGTTTGGAAGGTGTAGCTGCTGGTGTAGAACTTGTAGCCTTGCGCTGGGTTGCTTATGGTGCCTCCACTACCGCCGCCACCGGGCCAGCCACCACCGCCTTGAGAGCCGCCTGCGCTGATGCCGATGCCGGTGCCAGTGATACGGATGTAATTGTTGTTGTCGCAGTCGAAGCCTTCTTCAGGGCTGCCTTTGGTGGTGTAGGCGAAAACGACACCGTTGCCGATGGTAATGGCTCCGCCAGTGCCTGCGTTCGAGTCGACGGCGTCGTTGCCGTTGCAGAAGCACACCGTCACGCCTCCTTCGAAAGTGATGGTGCCTTTAGAGTTGATGCAGTCGTCATAGCAATGGAAATAATGCTGTCCGCCGTTAATGAGGATGCGTGTCTTTGACTCAAGGCCTTCGGCACCGCTTGCTGCGGTGGTAACCGTAGTAGTGCCGCCGTTGATGGTGGCTAAGCCACACACTTTGATGGCTTTTGCCGAGGCTTTGACCGATGAGCCACCTCCGCCAGGTCCAGGAGGCCAGCCGCCACCGCCGCCTGAGCCTACCTGTGAGCCCGTTGTGGAGATGGTGAGGGTGGGGCCGGTGCCGTCAGTGTTGCCTTGCGTGTAAGTACCCGTATAGGTGTTGCCCGTCTGAGTGCCTACCTTGATGCCCTTGCCGCCTTTGCCAGTGCTGCTGAGCGTGATATTGCCGCTCAGGATATCCATGTTGCTTTCTGCGCGGAGGCAAGAACTGGAATAGGTGTCGGTAGGCGAAGAGGCAGGATAGGTGGCACCGTCGCCATGGGTCTCGATATTGATGGTGTTGCTGCCGCTTATCGTCATATTGCCGGCACACGATATGCCCTTGCCTCCATGGTTGGAGGTCGGGAGCGTGATGGTGAAGTTGCCACCGGTGATGATAATGTTGGCGTCGCCTTTGATGGCGGTGCAGTAGGCTGGATCGTTGTCGGTCACCACGGTGTCGCCGCTTGAGTTGATGACGATGGTGCCGCTGCTGATGGTGATATTGCCAACTGCCTTGATGCCTTTAGAGATGTTGCCCGAATGGGAGATGTCGATGCTGCCGCTACTCATGTGGAAGGTGCCGTCGCTCTTGATGCACTTGCCGTCCAGAGAGGAGGAGACGATGGTGATGTCGGCGCCGTTGACGGTGACGTCGGTGTCGCTGGAGATGCCGTTGGAGCCTTCGCCAACCACCTGCATGTCAATAGTGCCACCGCTCAAGATGATGTCGGCATCGCCCTTGATACCCTTGCAGTCGTCACCCGTGACGTTAATGTTGAGCGTGCCGCCTGTCATGGTGAACACGCCCGTCACCTTGATGCTTCTTTGGCTTTCCGTGATGGTGTTGATGGTCAGGTTGCCGTTGCTGATGGCTATGGTGCCCGAGAAATCGAGGCCGTCGGAACCAGCCGAAACGATGTCGAGTGTGCCGCCATTCCAAATTAGGTCACTACTGCCATGGATGCCGTCACTGTCGGTGTCAAGGATGCGAATAGTGCCCGAATTGACGGTCAATGTGCCTTCAACATTCATGCCGTGTTTGGCGTTGCCTGTGATTTGAAGGGTACCAGTGCCGCTTATGGTGAGATTGCCTGCGGCGTAAATGGCTCCGTTGATGGAACTGTTGGCATTGTCGGCTATCGTTGAGTTGCCTCTGAGGTGTAGAGTGACAGCAACAGGACTGGCAATATTGATGGCTGCAGAGTTACAACTAGTCAGTGACAAGTTGTTTAATGCCAAGTAGAACGGATTGCTACTGTTGAATGCCAAAGATCCATTAGAGGAGGAACCAGAAATTACGTATGGCACCCATTGTTTGAGAATGGGTTGATGACGTTCACACTTGTGCCACTAAAAACAATGTAAACCGTGTCGCCCGCAGGTGGTTCCTCCTGTCTCACGAAGGTGATGCTGTCGAAGGCATTGATGGGGAAGGTGGAGATGCCGCAACCTGCTTGGAAAACCATAGTGGCGGGCTGACTGCCTGTAAAGCGGATTTCATGGATGTCGCTCACGCTGTTGTCGTAAATCACTGAGCCTGAGTTGTGTAGGTTGATGTGATAGTCCTGCGCGTAGATTCCAACGCTGATGAGCAGGCCAAAGAGGACAAGGGCGGACTTTTTCATAGCTTCATCAATTTTAAGGTTTTGGAATCCACTTTGAGCAGGTAAAGCCCCGCAGGAAGTGTTGAAATATCAACGGATTGACCTTCAGTGACTTCGAAGGCTTTGGCCAAGCGTCCGTCAAGGGTATAGATTTGTGCAGATGAGCTGCCCTCTAGGTTGATGAGCGTCAGCGCGTCGCGGACGGGATTGGGGAAAACCGCAATCTCGCTCGAGGTGTTTTCCTCGATGCCCACAGGCTCCGAAAACGTGATTTTTCGGATGTCGGAAAGATGGAAAACAAAGGGACTGTGAGGGCTGGTCTCGACGACAAGTCTGTTGCTGGCATCAAAGTAAATCCGTGCATCTTCATAAAGGTGAAGGGTTGTCACATTACCATCTGTTGTGGCAATGTCGATGTAAACGTTCTGCGCATTTCCATAGCTAAGGAATCCGACTAGGAAAAACAGCGGCAATAAAGATTTAATAAGTCTCATTTGCATTTTGCGTTTTTTGAAGTAATCTGCAAAAATACACATTATTACGATATATGCGTCGCGGTTGCGAAGAAAATTATTTGAGTTCGGAAGCCAAATAAGGTCCCGTGACCGACTTTTTGCAATGCAACATTTCCGTCGGTGTGCCCCTGAAAATGGCCTTGCCGCCCTTGTTGCCGCCGCCAGGACCGAGTTCGATCAAGTAGTCGCACTGCTTCAGCATCTCCAGGTTGTGCTCGATGAGGAAGATGGTGTTGCCCGCTTCGACCATGTTGTCGAACAGGTCGAGAATGCGCTTGATGTCGTTGAGGTGGAGGCCGTCGGAAGGCTCGTCCATGATGAAAATCTTGCCCGCGTCGCGGAGATACGAGGCTAGCTTGATGCGCTGCAACTCACCGCCAGATAGGGTCGAAAGCGACTGATTCAGATGTAAATAGCCCAACCCGACCTTTCGCAAAGGCTCCAGCTTCTCGGCAATGACGGTGCCAGCAAACAACTCTGAGGCTTTGTTGGCAGTCAAGTCCATTACCTCGGCGATGTTCATGCCGTTGACCTTATAAGATAAGACCTCGTTGCTGTAACGCAATCCGCCACAAGCCTCGCAAGTGGTCTCGATGGCATCCATGAAAGCCATGTCGCTGACGATGACGCCTTTGCCTTGACAGACGGGACAGCCGCCCTTGCCATTGAAGGAGAACAAATCGGCTTTGGTCTTGTTCACTTTGGCGAAGAGTTTGCGGATGTCATCGGCCACTTCGAGATAGGTGGCAGGGGTGGAGCGCAGGCTGATGCCGATGTTCTTTTGGCTGATGTAAACGATGTCTGACTGTTTAATTGTTGGGTTGTTTAATTGTTTAATTGTTGTTCTGTTGTCGCGAGAACAGTTCAACAATTCAACATTCAACAATTCAACATTTTTTACAAAGCACTCCATCAGCGAACTCTTTCCAGAACCAGCTACGCCCGCGATGCCGCACATCACACCCAATGGCAAGTCAACGCTCAAGTCTTTGATATTGTGCAGTGTGGCGTTCTCCAAATGGAAAAACGACTTGGGAAGGCGAACTTGTCCCTTAATGGAACTGGTTGCGCTAAGCGAGGTGCCAGTCAGGGTTTGGCTGTGCAAAAGTTCATCATAGCTTCCTTCAAAGACGATTTCACCACCTTTCATGCCCGCACCAGGCCCCATGTCGATGATGTGGTCGGCGATTTTGATCATGTCCTTGTGGTGCTCCACGAGGATAACTGTGTTGCCGTGGTTTTTCAGTTTCTGCACCGACTTCTGCATGAGCAGGATGTCGTGGTTGTGAAGGCCCACGCTGGGCTCATCGAGGATATACATCACGTCGGAAAGCGGCGAGTTGATGTATTTGGCAATCTTGCAGCGTTGCGCCTCGCCGCCCGAGAGCGTACCGATGGCGCGGTCGAGAGTGAGGTAGCCGAGACCAATTTCCTCCAAAGCCGCCAAACGTTCGATGGTGGCACGTCTGATGTCCTCGGCAAGCGGATTGTCGATGGTCTCCATCCATTGGCGGCAGTCGGCAATGCTCATGGCGGTTACCTCGGCGATGTTCACGCCCTTGATTTTGCAAGAACGTATCTTCTCGTTGAGGCGGGTGCCGCCGCAGTCGGGACAAGTACCCATGGTCAGCATGGGGTTGAGCACTGCGGCATGGAGCAGACCTTCCTCCGAGTTGATGATACTGCGGTACATGCGCGGGATGAGGCCTTCGTATTTGGCACTCTTCGGCCAGTTCGACGGCGGGTTCTTCAGCTTGATTTGTGGTGAGTTGAGGAATAAGTCAAGCTCCTCAGGAGTGTAGTCCTTGATCTTCTTGTCGAGGTCGAAAAGGCCACTGTGGGCATAACGGATCCAGCGCCAGCCGCCTTTCCCGAAAGCGATGTAGTGGATGGTGTCCTCGTCGTTGAGCGACTTGTCGAAGTCGACAAGCTTGTGGATGTCCAACTCGCGGATTTCGCCCAATCCTGCACAACGCGGACAACTGCCTGAAGGATGGTTGAACGAGAAGGCATCGGAATAGCCCACGAAAGGCTGCCCAATGCGTGAGAACAATAACCTCAGCAGGGCATAAATATCTGTATAAGTGCCTACTGTGGAACGGGAATTCGAAGTCGGCTTCCTTTGCTCAATAACGATGGCGATGGGCAGATTCTCGATGTCGCCAACATGCGGACGACCGTATTTGGGCAAATACTGTTGTGTAAAGGAAGGGAAAGTGTCATTGAGTTCCCGTCGCGACTTGGCTGCGATGGTATCCAGCACCAACGATGACTTTCCCGACCCCGACACGCCCGTCACCACGGTGATTTGCCGTTTCGGAATCTTGACGGTGACGTGTTTCAGGTTGTTCTCGGTCGCGTCTTTGATGAGGATATAGTCGAATTCGGCAGGGTTTTCCATAAGGTTTTAGGTTGGGTTAGTGGATATGGCACATCTTCACTTTAGCCATGGGGATTTCGCTTTCAGCCACGGTCATAAAGTCTCTATCAAGAATCACGAAATCAGCGTCTTTGCCGACTTCGATGCTGCCTTTGCGACCTTCAAGGAAGCAGCCTTTGGCCACCCAAATGGTGATGGAACGCAAGGCTTGTTCGCGGGTGAGAGCATTCTCCATTTGGAATCCCTCGGCGGGCGTGCCGTCCAAGTGTTTGCGGGCCACAGCGGCATAGAAAGTGTAGATGGGACTGATGTCTTCGATGGGGAAGTCGGTGCCATTGATGACCCAACCGTTTTGCTGCAACAACTGTTGGTATGCGTATGCGTTTTTGATTCGTTCGCCGAGACGCTCATCGGCCCAGTCCATGTCGGAGGTGCAGTGGGTGGTTTGAATGGAAGGGATGACAGAAAATTCACCAAAGCGTTGGAAGTCCGCGTCAGCAACCGTTTGAGAGTGCTCGATGCGCCAGCGTAAATCATTTTTGCCTTTCAGGTATTCCGAAAAGATGTCCAAAATATGGTGCACGCCGCCGTCGCCGATGGCATGGCAGCACACTTGATAGCCAGCATCGTATGCCTTTTGGCAGACATGACGGTAGAACTCATCACTTTCCAAAATCAAACCGTCGTTGGTCGGGTCGTCTGTGTAAGGTTCAAGCAGTTTCGCACCGCGTGAACCCAAGGCGCCGTCGGCATAGATCTTCACGCTGCGGACGGTGAGCCTTTCCTTGTCGATGACACCTTGACGCATGAAGTGGTCCATTGTCTCATAGTCGGGGTTGACCATCGCGTTGACGTGCATCTTGAGTTGACCCGCTTGTTGCAGGCTGTCTATAAGTTCAATCGTAGCGATGTCTTGTCCTGCATCGGTGACGCTGGTCAGGCCGACGGCCATGCAGTCCTCTTGTGCCTTGAGCAGGGCTTGAATGCTTTGTGCAGTCTCCATCTTGGGCACCAAGGCCTTGGCGGCATCGGCGAGGTTGTCCAACAGCACACCTGTGCAACGACCTTCTTTGACGATGGCCATGCCGCCGTCCATCTTAGTGTTCGCGTTAATATTGGCCAAAGCAAGAACTTCTTTGGAAACCAACACGGCATGACCATCCACGCGAGTCAGCAGGACTTTCTTGTTGGGGAAGGCCTCTGCAAGCTTTTCGTTATCGGGGAACTCGGCCACCTCCCAAAGGTTCTGGTCCCAGCCGCGACCCAAGAGCCATTCGGCAGGGTAGAGGCTGTCGTGTACTTTGAGGCGTTCGATGACTTCATCGTAGGAGCGGCAACCTTTCAGGTCGGCCCAGCGGACGAGGTTCTCGCCGTAGCCAGTGAAGTGGCTGTGTCCATCCATGAAGCCGGGATACACCGCGTCACCTTGGGCGTCGATGGTTTCCTTGGCCGCGTATTGGCGCATGATGCTCTCTTCATCGCCGACGGCGACAAACTTACCGTCTTTCACGGCAAAGGCTTGGGCTTT
>CACXXW010000139.1 GCA_902771635.1 uncultured Bacteroidia bacterium
GATTTCGTGGTCTGAATGCTTGGAGAAGAATACCACGGGGGTTGAAGAGAATCGTTTTGAGGCTGTTGTTTATCCCAATCCTGCCAATGGGGTTGTTCGCATTGAGGGGGTTGTTGCTGATGAGGTTCAGGTTTACAATGCACTTGGGCAGATGGTGAAGACGGTGCGGAACTCTAATGAGGTGAGTTTGGAGGGATTGGTGGAAGGGGTTTATTTGGTGAGGATTATGGATTCAAAGGGAGTTTCGCAAACGGAACGCATCACGGTAATAAGATAAGCCATGAAAAAAGCATCTGCATCCATGATTCTCGCAGTAGCAGTGGCGGCGCTGCTGGCGGGATGCCAGGAAGGAAGAAACCATGAGATGCGGCAACAGCCAGCGAATGTGGACACCTTGGTATTTGATGAAGCCTATTATGAGCGGATGTGGTTGTTTGAGGCTGTGGGGGCTGGGGAGGTGGAGCTGGATAAATGAGTTTAGAGTTGAGGGTTTAGAGTTTAGAGTTGTTAGTTGGGAGTTGGTCAGTTTCGTTATTCGTGCTTTAACTACGTTGAAATCGACGATGCGACGATAGACAATACTATGCATTTGTGCTATTGTGCCAACAAGCCATCGAAAGCTTTGAATTGTCAAAAAATTACACGAAATCAAGGTTGTGAGGTACATGTTTTTTACACGAAATCAAGGGCAAAAACAGAATAGAATTCAATTCAAATTAATTTTGTAGTTTTGCCAATTATTTCACAACGATGGCCATCCCAAGGGAAATAGTGGAGCAAATCCTGCAAGCCGCTCACATTGAGGAGGTTGTAGGCGAGTTCGTCACGCTGAAGAAGCGTGGGTCGAACTTGTGGGGCAATTGCCCTTTCCACAATGAGAAAACACCATCGTTCAGTGTCAATCCAGCGCGCAATATCTTCAAATGCTTCGGCTGCGGCAAGGCGGGCGACTCGGCCAAGTTCCTTATGGAACATGAGCATTACACCTATCCCGAAGCGCTGCGTTACCTTGCCAAAAAGTACAACATCAAAATCGAGGAGAAACAGCAGACTGCTGAGGAGATCATGCAGCAGAGCATCCGCGAGAAGATGTTCAACATCAACGAGTTCGCCGACAAGTATTTCGTTGATACACTTTGGAATACGGAGGAAGGCAAGACCATCGGCCTTGAGTATTTCCGTGAGCGCGGCTATTTTGACCCCATTATACAGAAATTTCACCTCGGTTACAATCCCGCTAAATGGGACGCCTTCACCGAGCATGCCAAGAAAAACGGCTATTCTGAAGAGTTGTTGGAGCAAATAGGCCTTTCCATTAAAGGCAATAACGGCCTTTACGACCGCTACCATGGCCGCGTGATGTTCCCCATCCACAGCCTCACGGGTCGTGTCATTGGCTTCGGCGGCCGTATCCTCACCAACGACAAGAAAAGCCCGAAATACCAGAACTCGCCCGAGTCGGAGATTTACGACAAGAAGCAGACGCTCTATGGCATCTATTTCGCTAAGAATGCAATAGCTCGTCAAGATGAGTGTATCCTTGTGGAAGGCTATTTTGATGTGTTGCGCATGCACCAAATTGGCATCGAGAATGTGGTGGCCAGCAGTGGCACCTCACTGACGATGGAGCAGATTCGCCTCGTGAAGCGTTACACGAAGAACATCACCATGCTCTACGACGGCGATGCGGCAGGTATTCATGCAGCCCTGCGTGGCACCGACATGATTCTTTCCGAAGGCATGAATGTGCGCGTGGTGGTGCTTCCACCAGAACATGACCCCGACACCTTCGGCAAGGAGTTTTCGACGGAATATGTCAGCAACTACTTGAAAGAGAATGCTAAGGATTTCATCCGCTTCAAGACCGAACTGTTGCTAAAGGATGCCGAGAACGACCCCATCAAGCGGGGACAGGTGATTCGCGACATCGTGGAGACTATCTCCGTCATCCCTGACAGCATCTTCCGCATCACCTATGTGAAGGAATGCAGCCGTCTCTTGGACATGCCCGAACAAACGCTCACCAACGAGCTGAACAAGATACTGCGTTCCAAACTGAAGAAGACTTTAGGCATTGAGGATAATGTGGTTCCCGAGACGGATACCACGACAGTGACACCCAAACAGGAGGAACTGTTGAAGACCAGCTGCCTGCGGGTTATTATCAGGAGCGTGAATTGGTGAAGTTGTTGCTTATGTACGGCAAAAGCACAATCATCGATGAACGAGAAGATGAAAACGGCGAAAAGGTGTATGAGCAAGTCTCTGTGGCACAGTTGATTGTCGATGACTTGAAGATGGACGGCTTCGTTTTCACCAATGTTGTTAACAAAAAGGTTTTCGACATCTTCGACAAAGCCATTGATGCAGGCTATATCCCTGATGATCAGGTTTTTGTTTCGCATGAGGATGAGACCATTGCCCAATTGGCTGCCGATTTGCTCTCCACGCCTTACAAGCTTGACCAATGGGAGAAATATGGGATTTTTGTGAAGCGCGAGATCATTGAAGAGCGGCGCAAAGCGGTGGAGGAGGAACTGAAAACCGCAACTGACCCCGCTGACCAGCTCATCCTACTCAAACAGAAAAAAGACCTCGATGACATCCGCAAGCAGATTAATAAGGAGTTGGGGATAGTCATTGCTAAATAGTCGGGGTCTTCGACAGGCTCAGACACCCTTAACTCTTGAAAAAGTGATGGTCCTTGAGCTTGTCGAAAGGCCGTATTCAAAAAAACACTATTTTTGCACCCAAATTCGTAGATATGTTTACCAGGCGTAAAGTATGGCGTGTGCCGGCCGGACAGGAACCGACAGCATTGGACAAGAAAGTGATGGCGATGGAGGCCAAGGGCGCTATGGTGCCCAAGCGTAGCCTCATCCGCACTCCCGAAGAGATTGAAGGTATCAAGAAGAGTGGTGTCATCAATACGGCTATCCTTGACCTTGTGGGTGAAAAGATTCACGCAGGCATGAGCACTTTGGAAATCAACGATCTGGTGCATAACTACACCATCGAGCACGGTGCCATCCCGGCCACTTTGGGCTACGAGGGCTATCCCAAGAGCGTTTGCGTCTCCATCAATGAGGTGGTCTGCCACGGCATTCCTTCAGCTAAGGAAATTCTTAAGGAAGGTGACATTGTTAATGTGGACTGCACAACGATATTAAATGGCTATTATGCAGATGCTTCGCGCATGTATGTCATCGGCAAGACTTCGGCGCGTAAGCAGAAGCTTGTCGATGTGGCCAAGGAATGCCTCTATGTAGGCATGGAAGCTGCCAAACCTTTCGGCTTTGTCGGCGACATCGGTAACGCCATCCAACAACATGCTCATAAGAATGGCTTCAGCGTGGTGCGTGACCTCTGTGGTCATGGCGTGGGTGTCAAGTTCCACGACGACCCGGAAGTGTTGCATTATGGTAAAAAAGGCACAGGCATGCTCCTTGTCCCTGGAATGGTATTCACCATTGAGCCGATGATCAACATGGGCACTTGGAAGGTCTTTGTCGACCGCGCCGATGGGTGGACCGTCATCACCGAGGATGAACTGCCCTCCGCCCAGTGGGAACACACCTTCCTTATGACTGAGACTGGACTGGAGATTTTGACGCATTAAGTGTTGCAGTCGAACACTCTCTTTCCTTGTTCACCCTAGGAACCTGCAAAATACTCCATTCTCCGAAGCCAGAGAAGCGTTGGTTTTTTAGATGAAACATTGCCATTATACATGTTCTATACAAATTTTGTAACTTTATTTTGTAATTCCGAATTATTTTATTATCTTTGCGGCACAAAACATAAATAATGCCGTTATGCGAATCATCGCAAAGAAGACACTGACCCAATATGCCGAAAACCATCCACAAGCAGCTGGAAGCCTTAACGATTGGTTTGAAAAGACCCGAAAGGCAGAATGGAACAATCTGACCGACATTAGGCAAACCTTCAATAGTGTGGATTATGTTGGCAACCAGCGTTATGTGTTCAATATCAATGGGAATAACTATCGCCTTGTAGTGTTGATCCTCATGACTTCCAAAACGGTTTACATTCGCTTCATCGGCACACATGCAGAATATGACAGAATTACGGACATTGAAAACATTTGAGTCATGGCACAACTAAAAACAGAAGAGGCTTACAATGCCGCAATGCAACGCATCGAAGAACTTTTGAAGGTGGTGACAGATGAGACCCCAATCACTGACCCTAACTATCAGGAACTCGACATCCTTTCCGACATGGTAGAGGAATACGAGGACCTTCATTTCTCCTTTAGCAAACCGACATTGCCTGATGTCATTAGGCTGCGTATGTATGAGCGCAGTTTGACACAGGCAGCTGTGGCAAAACTTCTTGGTATCAGTGCATCGAGGATGAGCGAACTGATGCATGGTAAAATGGAGCCTTCTTACCAACTCTCCCGTGCCCTTTGCCTCAAACTCAACATTGAGCCTGCAGTAGTACTGGGAGTTTGAGAAGATTTGACTTTCTCAAAACCATCGCGTTTATCCAATTGACACAGGGAGAGCCGATTGTTGAAGTGGCTTAGTAATATCATGTATTTGATTTCCAATATGTTATTGATTTTCAATTCTTTTTTTTATAATCAATAGATTGTAAATCCATTATAATTATGTAAATAACTATTTAGAAAAATTTAACAATTTTTAACGAATTTTCTTTTGCTATCCATGAGAAATCCTATTCCTTTGCACTCGATTCAAATACAGACCTTGATGCTATAGAAAAAGAAAAATCGACAACTCGAAAAAGAAAAACCGCAATCATTGATGTGGACATTCCTGAATGCTGGAATTTGCAAAACATGATTGTTTCCATAAAAAACAAAGAACCAAAAAACTATACGGATTATGATTATTGACAGCCGAACCAACAAAGTCTATCTGGCGCAAGGATTACTCCATTATATGCCAGCCTACTTGAACCTTCTGAAAGCATTAACAACGGAAGGCATTAACAATGCGTTTCTTCCTTTGACAGAATCGGTAAAACACATTTGGGCACGAGACTATATGCCCATCCAATTAGAGCAGAACATATTCCTTCAATATCGGTATCAACCTGATTATTTGAAAGACTATGAAGATTATATTCCAAATTACGATTTCATTTGTAAAAAACTGAAATTGAATTGTATCAAGACTGACATTATATTGGACGGAGGAAATGTAATAAAATGTGGGAACAAAGTCATTATGACAGACAAGATTTTCCCTGAAAACTTTCATAAAGAAAAAACTGTATTAATCAAAGAATTGGAAGAACTATTCCAAGCCGAGTTGGTACTGATACCTTGGGATCGTTATGAAATGTATGGCCATGCCGATGGAATGGTCAGATATATCCGAGGAAACATTGTATTATTGAACAATTATGTGGATTTTGACAAAAATCTCCGGCAGCATTTGCTTGAAATCTTGTCTGCACACTTCATTGTTGAAGAATTGGAATACGAATTGCCACTCAGTTCAAAAATGTCGTGGGCTTATTTGAACTTTCTTCAAACAGAAAATTGTATTTTTGTGCCTGGATTGTCCTACAAAGAAGACCAAATGGTTGTTGAACAGATACAACAACTCTATCCGCAGCATAAGGTAATCTTGATAGAGGGATGTAGAGACATCGTAAAGGAAGGAGGAGCATTAAACTGCATCAGTTGGAACATATTGGAAGACACATCAGATAAAACAAAGACAATAACAAATCCATTAGCACTATGACAACAAACCTTACTGATGAATTCGTAAAAAAACACACCTTAATGGAGTGCTTGAAAGAATTTGATGGCGCACATGGGAACACAGAGGAACAAAAACTCAAATCATTGGAAAAGCCTTTTGAAATGCTTGCTAAAAAGATGATTTATGGTGGTTTTATAAAAGTTAGAGAAGAATATGCTATCTTCATTCACACTCTTGAATTCTATTATCATGAAGAAATAAATCATGATGGCATACAAATAAAAGATGAAATAGTGTACCATCGTAATGATAAGTTTAAAGATAGACAGGTACCGTATTTTCCACTAATGACCCTTCATTCACATTGGTCAGGTTTCGATATTACTTTTGAAAACCCCGAGAAACATTATCGAGCATCAGCACTAATCCGCAAATATGCAGTCTATGACATTCAAGCAAAAAAATTTGTCCGTCTAGATACTTCAGGCGGTGGGGTGAATTACATTTTGCAAGATGAGCCTCGGTACGATGGCCGTTCCACATACCTCCAATTCTATCTTAATGGTTTTCCAATTGATGGAACAAACTCCAAAATCAAGTGGATACCTTTTAATAATCCATATGATGGAAAGGTTGAAAATAAGCCTAGACAAAATGCCCATGACCATAATTGGGCATATTGTAGCGATGATATTAAAGGGTTTCTAATAGAGATTATAAAGGGTGTTTAAAAATATTTCTATTGGAATCATATTAATAAATGTATTTTCGTGAGTCAGAAGATTTATCGTCATGAAGAAAACTATACTTATACTAGCCATCTTAGCAGCCATCGGCCTAACCATTACCTGCTGCACCAACAATCTAAACATCACCATCACTAACCCCAATGTGGAGCAACAATTCCACGAGCAGCCTTTGGCCACGGCACAGCCGCGATTCAGTTGGAACTTTGAAACCACGGAAAGCGAGGTAGTGCAACAAAACTATCATATCATCGTGGCCACGACTGCCGAAAACGCCCAAAAAAGCATTGGCGACCTTTGGGATTCAGGCGTGATTCCTTCCAGCCAAATGCTTTACATCCCATACGCAGGCAAAGAACTGAAAAGCCGCGACAAAGCCTATTGGAAAGTCATCACGACTGTAGCCGCAAAAGGAAAAAAAGTCAAAGTGGAAAGCGAAGTCAAGTCGTTTGAAATCAGCCTGTTGAAACAAGATGATTGGCAAGCCAAATGGATTGGACATGAGTTTGAGGACGATGTGTTGGTAGGCAAAACCCGCTTAGCTGCCCGTTATCTCCGAAAGGAATTTGCCCTCAAAGGTGAGGTCAGCGAAGCGAGGCTATATGTCAGCGGAATGGGCGTCTACAGCGCTTACCTCAACGGCAGCGAAGTCGCGCCAGAGGAACTGCTGAAACCTACC
>CACXXW010000140.1 GCA_902771635.1 uncultured Bacteroidia bacterium
CAGCGAGGACACTTTCCCTGACCTCGAAGGTGTGGATTTGGCCATTGTCGGCGTCAAGGAAGAACGTGGTGCGGTCGACAACAAAGGCTGTGCCGATGGTGTGGACTATGTCCGCAAGGCACTCTACCAGCTTTTTAACCATTGGCCTCAGCTTCATATCATCGATTTGGGTGACATCAAAATAGGGAAGGAGTTGAACGATACCTATTTTGCCGTCAACCAAGTGCTTACCGAACTGCTGAAAAATAAAATCGTGCCTATTATCATCGGGGCGGGACAAGACCTCACCTACACGATGTACCAAGTGTATGAGCCCACGGGCAAGCTCATCAACATTGCCGCTATCGACCCCATGTTCGACATTGGCAATGACAAGGAAGCCCTCAACTCGCATTCCTATCTGAGCCATATCATCCTGCATCAACCCAATTTCCTGTTCAACTTCACCAACATTGGATACCAGTCGTATTATGTTGATACCGAGAATATTGAGTTGATGAAGCAGCTGCTTTTCGATGCCTATCGTTTGGGGAGCATCCGACAAAACATGGAGCTAACCGAGAGCTAACCGAGCCGCTCATCCGCAATGCCAACCTCTTGAGTTTTGACATCGCAGCCATCCGTGCCGCCGATGCGCCAGGCGTGAAAAATGCGTCGCCCAACGGCTTCAACGGCGAAGAGGCTTGCCGTATGACACGCTATGCTGGACTGAGCTACAAGCTCTCATCTATCGGTTTTTTTGAGTACAACCCGCACTACGATATCAACTCGCGCACAGCCAACCTCATCGCCGAGATGATTTGGTACTTCATTGAGGGCTTCTCGAGCCGTCAGGATGACATTCCTACCTTTGGGAGCAACGATTTCAAGCGTTACATCGTGCAAATTGGTGAGAATCAGAACGATGTTGTCTTCCTTTGCCACAAGATCACAGGCAAATGGTGGATGGATATGTCGTTCCTGCAAAACGATGACCAGCGTTATGAACGCCATCACTTCATTCCTTGCTCGAAAGAAGACTACGATCAAGCCATGCGCAACGAGTTGCCCGACAAATGGTGGCAATTCTATCAGAAGCTGATGTGATTGTTTGGGATTCGCTTCGCGAAGAAATTGAAAAAAAAGCTGTTTTCAAAATCCATAGAAAATCATTCATTTAAGAAATCAACAAATTGAT
The DNA here is from genome assembly GCA_902771635.1 of uncultured Bacteroidia bacterium. Classification (GTDB taxonomy): domain Bacteria; phylum Bacteroidota; class Bacteroidia; order Bacteroidales; family F082; genus Limimorpha. The sequence continues at coordinate 1,178 of CACXXW010000140.1, forward strand.
TTTTAAGATTTTTGATTTGATTTTTGAAAGATTTCTTGCCGCAGGCAATACCAAATTTGTATCTTTGCCGCAAATTTTTCGAACTATGAAAAAAGCACTATCTATTTTCACTCTTTTACTCTTGATGGCCGTTACCATGCAGGCTCAAGACAATAAGAAACCCGATTGGATGAGATGGCATTACCTCTCTGAAGAGGAAATGCACGACAAATCTCGTGGCATGACTTTCGTTGAGACCGATCCGCCGACAGGCACGCCGCGTTTTGTGGCCGAGTTTGAGCCCATGCAAGGCGTGATGATTCGCTACCCTCTTGGTATTCCGGAGAGTCTTGTCGCGCAACTATCGAACAACTGCATGGTATATTGCATCGTTAGCGGTTCGCAACAAAGCCAAGCCCAAAACACTTTCCAAAATGCAGGCGTCAACATGAGCAATGTCACCTTCGTGAACGCCCAGTCTGACTCTTATTGGGTCCGTGACTATGGTCCGTGGTACATCTTTGAAGACCGCAACCCCGCCATTGTCGACAACATCTATAACCGTCCACGTCCCAACGACGACAATATGTCGCAAGTGTTCGCCAATTTCTGGCAGATTCCTATGTACGGAATGAGACTGGAACACACGGGTGGCAACATGATGGAAGATGGTCGCGGCCACGGTGTGAGCGACGACCTTGTGTTTCAGGAAAACCAGCAAGACTATGGCATCAATGAGGCCACTGTCCGTCAAAGGATGAACGACTATTTAGGCATCAATCCCTATCATGTCACCATTGACCCGCAAGGCGACTACATCGCCCATGTGGACTGTTGGGGCAAGTACCTCGCTCCCGACAAGATCTTGATTGCGCAACTGCCGCAAAGCAATCCTCGCTATCAATATTACGAACAAGTGGCCGAATACTTCGCGACCACCAACTGCTGCTGGGGTTATCCTTACCATGTTTATCGTGTGCAGGAACCCGGTGGCTACACTTTGGCCCCTTACACCAACAGCCTTATTCTCAACAAGACCGTCTATGTGCCGATTGGCACCAATAGTACTTACAACCAGCAGGCTCTTCAAGTCTATCAAGAAGCCATGCCAGGCTATGAGATTATTGGCGTGGCAAACAACACCTACAATGGTTGGGAAAACACCGATGCCCTGCATTGCCGCACCCGTGGCGTGATGGACTTCCACATGCTCTTCGTCGACCACCGCGACGTGCTCTTCGGTGAGCAGGAATGGCAAGACTCCATCCCTGTGGTCTCCAAGTTCATTGCCTACAGCGGACAAAACTTAAAGCAAGATTCATTGCTTGTCTATTATAGCATCGACAATGGCCCTTATCAGACGGCCCATATGACAGCTACAGGCAATCCTGACGAATATGTAGGCTACATCAAAGGCTACCAAGGCGAATCGGAGATTGACTACTATGTGTTTGGTGCCGACGAATCGGGACACCGTTACACGCAGCCTGTCTTTGCCGAACTCGACCCGCACCATTTCACTATGGAAGCGCATGAACCTCCTACCCCGCAGGGCGAATTGGTGATTACACCCGATACGCTGTGGTTCGAACAGATGGGAGATACCAGACAATTTGTTATCAACAACGAGACTGCAAATCCAGTAACTATTCATGATGTCGTAGGTACTCTTTCTTTGTACATTGAAGAACTTGATTTGCCTTTCACACTGCAAGCAGGACAAACGCTTACTGTTACTGTTAGGCTCCAAAATCCTCCTGGAAAAGACGACTATGATGCATACGACATCCAAGTAATGACCACTATGGGCGTACGCCACGTCACGGCAATGGTCAAGAAGACCGCTCTTGATTTTGGCTTGACTATTGTAGGTTCACCGGTCGTTGAGTTGACAGTCAATGAACCTCAAGCTGAAGTCTATGTAACCAATGGAAATTACGGCACTAATACACCTATCAAAATCACTGCAATCACCGAAGGTGAAAACCAATGGCTGCATGACCTCCTGGAATTGACCCATCCTGATTTGCCTTATGTTTTGGAAGCTGGTGAGAATTTTATGATTACTATTGCCCCAAGAACTGATTTCGGCAATAGACAAGACCAAATACACACTTCTATATTGGTTATGTCGAATGATAATGATGTAGTGTTCGATGTTGTGATTGATGAGGAATTGGTAAGCGTCACCGAGCTCACCGCCGAAACCAAGCTCTACCCCAACCCGACCACGGGCCAATTCACCGTGGAAGGCGCCAATGTGGACAAGGTGGAGGTGTATAACCTAGTCGGTCAAAAGGTACACGAGGCCGAAGGTCAAGTGGTCAGCATCGATGCTGCCGACTGGAACAAGGGTATCTATCTGGTCAATATCATTGAACAGAATGGTGCCGTGGTGACCAAGAAATTGGTGGTGAGATAATCTATGTGGTAGGGACGCGCCATGGCTCGTCTCTATAATTCGAATAAATAATCCCGAAACACGTTGCTGTTTCGGGATTATTTGGTATTTTTGCTAGCAAATCTAACTATTACTATGAAACAAACCATCCTTTCCGTATTATTATCGTTATTCTTTGTGGTTACTTCTTTTGCGCAAAATAACATTTTCAATCATAGAAGAAGTCTTTTGAATGAAAAAACAAGTAGCTTCCATTTTTTGGAGACCAATCCTCCAATAGGAGAACCTCGTTTTGTGGCAGAATTTGAGCCAATGCAAGGGGTGATGATACGCTATCCTCTAGGTATTCCTGAAAGTTTGGTCGCTGACTTTGCCAATAATTGTCATGTATATTGCATTGTGATGGACAGTTGTCAAAATGACGCATACCAAACTTTCGTTGATGTTGGCGTCGATATGAATCGGGTGACCTTTGTCAATGCACCCACAGATGACTTTTTTATTCGAGACTATGGACCTTGGTATATCTTTGAAGACAAGGAGCCTGCCATTGTTGATAATCTATACTATCCTGAATGGCGTCCTAAAGACGACAGTATTCCTTTTGTGTTTTCCGATTTTTGGAATATTCCCATCTATGAGACAAGCCTCTATTATGAAGGCGGCAACATGATGGAAGATGGTCGTGGACATGGTGTTAGTGATAATCGCGTGTTGTTAGCAAACAACAATGATGAAGAAAACCTTCGTACTATAATGCGTAATTATCTAGGTATTGACCCTATTCATCTCGTTAGTCCAAACAACCACTATCCTCACGTGGATTGCTGGGGTAAATTTCTTGCTCCTGACATCATACTCATTGCCAAAATACCCGAAAACGACCCTGCTTATTCTGATTTTGAAGAAGTTGCTAACCATTTTGCCACTACAAATTGTTGCTGGGGTTACCCTTATAGGGTTTATCGCGTTGACATACCCGAGGATGGATGGAATAGTGTCGCTCCTTATACCAACAGCCTTATTCTCAATAAGACCGTATATTTGCCAATAAGAGATGACAGCATCTTCGATCAGAATGCAATAGCGGTCTATCAAGGAGCTATGCCAGGTTATGATATTGTACCAGTAAGTGGCTGCGACAGCCATCCTTGGCAACCAGGTGATGCCCTGCACTGCCGCACCCGTGGCGTGATGGACTTCAACATGCTATTCGTCGACCATCGTAATGTGCTTCACGGTGAGCAAGAATGGCAGGACTCCATCCCTGTTGTTTCCAAGTTCATCGCTTACAGTGGCGCCGATTTAAAGCAGGATTCTCTCCTTGTTTATTATAGTATTGACGGCGGTGCCTACCAAGTGGCCCACATGACTGCCACGGGCAACCCTGACGAGTATGTAGGCTACATCAAGGGCTACCAAGGCGAATCATCCATCAATTATTATGTGTTTGGAGCTGATGAATCGGGGCACCGCTACACACAGCCTGTCTTCGCCGAACTTGACCCGCACCATTTCACGATTGGGTTGCATGAAGCTATCACCGAACTCTCCTCCGAAGCCAAACTTTACCCCAACCCGACTACAGGCCAATTCACCGTGGAAGGCGCGAATGTAGCCAAGGTGGAGGTCTATAACCTCGTGGGACAAAAGGTCTGCGAGCAGCAAGGCAGCAAGGTCGTCAAC
>CACXXW010000141.1 GCA_902771635.1 uncultured Bacteroidia bacterium
GCGGCTTTTTCGAGAACGGGAAGGTCGGAAGTGCTTCCCATGATGATGCTTACTATTGGAGTCATATCAGTTGTCAGTTAAAGCAGGTTGCTGAGCCTGTCGAAGCACCGTCAATCTTTCGGCCGGCCTTTCGACAAGCTCAAGGGCCTAGGTTTATGACGCAAAAATAGTTTTTTTTCAGGTATGGTCGAACCAATGACTTCAATTTGTATATTTGTGTCGCCTTTACCATACAGGCAAGAAAACATCAATCCTTTGAAAATGAAAACAGTAAAAGTTTTAGACAAGGAATTTGGGCTTTACATCCCCCAAGCAAAAATCGAAGCCAACATCCAAAACGTGGCCGACCAGATCAATCGAGACTTGGAAGGCATGAATCCGTTGTTTCTTGTAGTGCTCAACGGCGCCTTCATGTTCGCCTCCGAGCTTTTCAAGCGGCTGACCATCCCGTGTGAGATCAGCTTTGTCAAGCTGTCGTCGTATGCTGGAACGGAGACCACCAATGTAGTCCGTGAGCTCATCGGTCTGGACCACCCCTTGAACGGCCGCCATGTGGTCATCGTGGAAGACATCGTCGACACGGGCCACACCTTGCGCTACACCACCCAGAAACTCCGCGACTTGAAAGCTGCCGACGTGCGCATCGCCACGCTGTTCTTCAAGCCGAATAACTTCCAATACACCTACCCCATCGACTATAAAGGCATGGACATCGGCAACGAGTTCATCGTGGGCTATGGATTGGATTACGACCAACAGGGGAGAAATCTGCCGGATATTTATAAGATAATTGAGTGAAGAGTGTGGAGTTACGAGTTATTTGGCTGTTAGCTATTAGCTGTTAGCCATTAGCCAACCAGCATAGCAAGCTAACAGCTTATGGCTAAAAGCTAACAGCCTTCAATTAAACAATTCAACAATCAACAAATCGAAGATTCAACGAAGTTAATTCAACAACACATATCATGCTAAACATCGTACTCTTTGGCCCTCCCGGGGCAGGCAAAGGAACACAATCGCAGTTCCTGCGCGAAAAATATAACCTGACCTACATCTCCACCGGTGAAATCCTTCGCGAGGAAATCGCCGCCGAGAGTGAATTAGGTCTTCAAGTAAAGGAAATCATCAGCCAGGGCAACCTCGTTTCCGATGAGATCGTGGCCAAGATCATCGAAAAGAAGCTCTCCGAGAACATGGACTCGGCCGGTTTCCTCTTCGACGGCTATCCGCGCACTGTGCGCCAAGCCGAGATTTTGGATGAGATGATGGAAAAGTTCGGCATGTCGCTGACCGGCGTGCTGAGCCTCGAAGTACCCGAGGAACTCCTCATCGAGCGCATGCTTGAACGCGGCAAGACCAGTGGTCGCGCCGACGACAACCTCGACTCCATCAAGCACCGCTTTGTGGAATACGAGGCCAAGACGCGCCCTGTGCTCGACTTCTACCAAGGCAAGGACAACCTGCATGCGGTGAATGGCGTGGGCGAGATCCCGCAAATCTTCGAGAACCTCTGCACCGTCATTGACGCTTTGTAATGGGATGCCCTTCGGGCAGAAATCGTTCAAAAATCTGTTATTAAAATCATTCAAAATCGCCCTTGACCATTAATACAAGGGTTGTAGGGCTGTCGTACAACGGCAGACGCAAATCGGTTTTCCGATGCGACTGCCACAATGTGACAGCCCTACATATCTAAATGATAGATTTTATAATATTTTGATGTGATTTTTGACAGATTTCTTGCCGCTAGGCAATCCCATAAACTAATGTTCCCAGCGGATGTCGTGCTTGAGGGCTGTTGGCGGGTTGCCGCCAATGACTTGATGCTCACCCGTGAAGGATGAAGTCAGTAGTGTGCATGCTGCCACGACCGTGTTATTAGGCACTTCGGCACCTTTTAGCAACACACATTTGCATCCAATCCACACATGGTCACCCACCAGTATGGACTTGTCGGGATTGATGCGTTCATTATCCTTATTAAATAAGGGATGCTCGTCTGTATCCATCACGAGGATGTCCCAGCTCAGCAGGCAGTCGCGCCCAAAACGGATTTCCTTGGCGCAGACGATGGTGCTTTCGGCAGTCATGTTGAAGCCATCACCAAGACACAAGTTTCCGCGCACCGAAATCTTCGAACCATGCCCAATGCTCACCTTGCCGCCGAAGCTGACCGTGCCGCTCACCTGCCAGATGCCGCGTGAGCGTTTGCGGTCGTAATGGCCCACATCGCCGAAACCGATTTTTATCATCGCCCTTTCCACATTTTCAGGAAGCTCCACCTTGCCGTGCAGTTCGCGCAGATAGGTGCGGTGCGACACCACAACGGGCAGCTTCAAGGCCGTTTTCAGCGGAAAATAATGCAGGTTGAAGCGCAGCGTCTTCGGAATCGAGCAGAGGATGTTGAAGAAATCGAAAGCGGTCATAGTGGTCTGATTTATGGCGCAAAGATAATCATTTCGCATTCAACCGACCGAATTTTGACTAATTTTGCGGCGATGAAACTGAACAGGATACTAATAGGATGGTTTGTTTTGTTGGCCTTGGCCTCATGCCATGACCCTGTAGAGACGCGGCGCGCCACGTCTCTACAACCCGAGGTATCGCCCGAATTGTTGTATATCGACAGCCTAATGTGGTATCATCCAGACAGTGCTTTGATGCACCTGATTTATTATTTCAAACCCGATAGCGCGACCATCACCCTCTCCACAAGAACGGAATGCAACCAACGATATGCACACTTGCTGCTGTCGGAATTGCTGTTTAAAAATGGTTATCCACAAACCAACCGAGAAAATCTGTTGTGGTCAGTGGATTATTTTGATTCGTTAACAATGGTGAAAATGCACGGGACGGACACACGCGGTGTGTCCCTACAGACCGAATCGGATTGTAGGAACGCATCAAATGCGTCCGCCCAAAACATATCTCCAAATAATGTATTTTTGTCCGCCCGCGCCCATTATATGAATGGCGTTGGCTATCAGGAACACGACAGCATCATCGAGGCCTACAACGAATACATCCGCGCCTTGGAAATCATGGAAACGCATTTCCCAATTGTAGAGACGTTGCGTGCAACGTCTCAAAACACGACATCAAAAAAGACGTTGCACGCAACGTCTCTACACATCATACCCCACCTTCCCCGTTTCATGATGCTGATCCATTGCCGTCTCGGCGGCCTGTTTTCCGACCAATTCATGCAGGAACCCGCTATCTATTGCTTCAAAAAGGCACTCGCTTTCAACAGATTAGAACCCATTTTTCCTGATGATTACTCCAATTCATTATATTTCATAGGGCTTCAATACGACAAACTACAGCAGTGGGACAATGCACAATATTATTATGATGAAGCCCTGCGACTACTGCCCGACACAAGCGACTGGCTTTTCAAGGTCTTGATATCAAGCAAGGCCAATCTCAACTATGTTTCAAGCGAGGAGGTTGAACCCGCCATGAGCGACTTGAAACGCATTGCTGCGCAAACCGATTCCTGCGATAAACCTAGGTATTTCTTTCTCATCGGACAGATTTATTATGATGCAAATCAATATGATTCGGCTCTGGTGTATCTAGTCCCAACCTTTGAACAAAGCAAAGGCGTTGCAACCAAAACCCTGACAGCCAAATTCTTGCACGACATATACCAAAATCGAGGCGACACACTGAAGGCGGTGCAATACGCGGTCTATCACGCGGAAAACACGGAACAGGAAAGGGTTATGATGGCGCGAGTTTCATACCTCAACGATTTGTTCCAGAACCATTTGCGGAAAGAGCAAGAAACCTATTTACTCCGTCAACGTCAAAATAACATCAAAAAGTTGCTTATTATAGCGCTACCTTTGGCCGCAATTTTGGTGGCCTTTGTGGCCATCATAATACGGCGCAGAAGCAAAAAACGCTTGGCGATACAAGAAGCCGAAAAGCAACGACAATTGAGCGAATTCCATCAAAAGCACGATGCTGTGGAACGTGAGCTGCAATCGAAGATAGCGCAGTCCGCAGCGCATACGCGGGAAGTGCTGCAACAGCGCGCCATGACGATTTACCAATCGGGCAGCGAGAACCGCTTGAAACAGATTTTGGCGGAATTTGAGGCCGTCTATCCAAAAGCCTTGTCGGAATTGGCCGTCGCGCATCCCGAGTTGAGCAAAACGGAGCGCCACATCGCCGTGCTCAATTTCCTCCGTTTCCGCTCGAAGGAAGAGGCCGAACTGATGGGCTTCACCGAATACACAGCCCTGAAATACCGCTCCAACCTGAAAAAAAAGGCTGGTTCTGACCCGATTTCAACCTTGTTTGAGGCTGGAAAAATCTGAATAGATTTTTTATTAAACACATGATAATCAACATTATCGTATTAAAAAAATCTGAATTAGGCATTGAAATTTGGGTATTTGATGGTTTTTGACTATAATTTTGCAAAAACATCAAACCATAGCACCATGAAAATGAATAACGTCTTTACCTTGTTTGCGTTCCTACTGTTGGCAGCCAACATTTACGCCCAAGAACGCGCCATCATCCAAGGCTACTGCAAGGATGAGAACGGCAAAGCCATTGAAAACGTGAGCGTCTATGCCCACGACTCACTGCTTGTTTCAGTCACCGACGAGCAGGGGCGCTTCACTTACGGCTATGCCCAAACAGGCTTGAAACTCCGTTTTGCCCACATGGTCTTTGAGCCGACCTATTACACCATAAAAGACAAAGACATCAACGGCAAGAACTTGACGGTCAAGATGAAAACCAAAA
>CACXXW010000142.1 GCA_902771635.1 uncultured Bacteroidia bacterium
CGCCACCTAAAGCTTGGAAGGCTTTCGCTCTGCCAAATGAGCTACTTCCGCTTGTCCGCTTGACTGTGGGGGAGGGTGGACTCGAACCACCGAACGGATTCCCGGACAGATTTACAGTCTGTTGCAATTGCCACTATGCGACTCCCCCGTCTTAACTGAGCCGGTAGACGGACTCGAACCGCCGACAGGCTGATTACAAATCAGCTACTCTACCAACTGAGTTATACCGGCATAATGTGAAAGAACGATTTGCTTCTTTTAGCCGCCTTTTCTCCTCTGAAAAGGTGTGCAAAAATAGACCTTTTTCTTGAATTGACAATGCGTTTTCTGCTTTTTTTCGAAAAAAAATCGATTATTTTTTGTATCTTATTAAAAATCAATTTATTAAATATCACTCATTTTAGGCCAAAAAGAAGCCGACTCATGGTTTCCGGGCCGGCTTCTTGTGCTAAATGTTGGTTTTTGGGATTTTTTGGCAGGTATTATTTGCCCGTTTTACCCTTGTATTTCTCCAATTGTTTCTTGAGTGCGTCGATGGAGGTGTCGATGGATTCCTCAAATGTCTTGCTCTGCTTGCTGGCAAACAAGTCATCGCCACGCAATACCAGTCGGACATCAGCGATCTTGTTTTCGGGAGTGTCAGTGTTGTCGAGCTTCAGCGAAACCTCGGCATTGATCACCTCGCTGTACTTGGCGCAAAGCTTTTCCACTTTCTGCGTAATGAAGTCTTCAAGTTTTTGGTCAGCCTTGAAGTGAACTGAATTGATCATAACTTTCATAATAAACTCCTTTCTTTTAATCACCCTTTCGGGTGGGCTTGTTTATGAATATTCTTAAGTTGTTCGATAGTATTATGTGCATAGATTTGGGTTGTAGCCAAGTTTTCGTGTCCGAGCAGTTTCTGGATGGCCACCAGGCTTGCGCCTTCGTCCAACAGGTGGGTGGCAAAGGTGTGGCGCAACACGTGCGGACTCTTCTGCTTCAGCGTCGTCACCCCTTCAAGCATGTGATGCACCTTATTATATACATACGAGGGCGACATCTCCTCCCCTTTGTCGTTCAAAAGGAGGCGGTCGGCCTTGGTCGTGAAAGTAGCATCGCGTAAAGCTTGGTATTGGACTATCAACTGTATCATCTCCCTTGATAACGGAACAATGCGGTCTTTATTGCGCTTGCCGTGGATTTTCAGTTGCATGCCCATCTTGTCGACATCGCCATCCTTCAGCCCGCGTAGCTCTGCCTGACGCATACCGGTTTGGTACAACATTTCAAAGAGCAGCCGGTCACGGGAGGTGGAGAAATCCGCATCCTCTCCAAACGACACCTTATTAATATCTGTCTCCGTGATGAACTTGACGAGGGTCTTGGGCTGTTTCAAAGCCTTGATGCCAGTCATTGGCGACTTCTCCATCAGGTTTTCGCGCAAACAATACTTGTAGAAGGTGCGCAGCGTCGACATTTTCCTGTTGATGCTCCTATTGGACAGTCCTTCCTCTTTCAGATGGACGATGAACGACTTCACCGTCGTGGTCTTCACTTGGGTCAAGTCTTCGATTTCAAACTTATCTCTCAGATACTGAGCAAATTGATCCATATCGCTCTGATAAGCCTCAACCGTCAGTTTGGAGAAACGTTTCTCTGCCTGAATATACCCTATGAACTGGTCGATGAGCATAACAAAAAACTTCGCTGTAAAATTAGTAATAAATTACCAATTCACAGCGAAGTTTGCCTAAAAAAATTATTTTCCTAAGCGGGCGAATTACATATTCTGTTCAGCCTCACGGAGTTTCTGCACATAGATAGCCTTCATCAGCTGTGCACGCTTGATGACTGAGGGCTTGGTGAACTGCTGGCGAGCGCGCAATTCTTTCACGACGCCGGTCTTTTCATACTTTCTCTTGTAGCGCTTCAAAGCTCTGTCGATGCTTTCGCCTTCTTTTACAGGAACAATAATCATTTTAAAACACTTCCTTCTTTTAAATGGTTAGTACTAATGGTTTAATTTTGAGGCTGCAAAAGTACAACTTTTTCTTTTACTGCAACAAAAAAACTAAAAAAATGTCTAAAACCGTATTGTTTACCACGAAACCGACCGTTAACCAAATACTTTAGCAAGCTTTTTCTTGACACGACGGGTTTGCACCTCTGTCCATGTGGGTTTCCTGCAACGCATTTCAAGATGTACAGGATGGTTCAAAACAGCCCCGTCAGGTATGATGGAGTCTGTTCCTGCTATATAAAACTCCAGTATTGGGTCGTTGTTATATCTCATTTCAGGATAAACTATTGGTTCGCCAACACGATAATAAAGATTGATAAATCTATCATGCTCCCAACGACCTTCTGCGATGCTGTCAGCAACACAAATGACATCATCGCCATCTGAGTTCCATAGCCAATCCAAGAATTCCACTCTTTCCTGAAGGAAATCCAATGGGCGACGGACAGCCTTGCTATAATTGTCACTTTGCCTGTTATTGGTCAGAATAAAGTCTCTTTCGGCATCGTATGCAAGGTAGTTGGCAAGCGAATCCCAATTCCCGGCTTCAAGTAATTGATGGCATATGGGACTCACTGTGTTATTCCATTCTTGATAGACGACCTTTTTGAAATCTTCGTGTCGCAATAGATTATAGAAAATCCCCCCAGAGAGTTGGAACTCCATATACCCAGTTTTAGAACTAGCCCATATTTCATTAGCACTACAATATCTTGCCCACCAAAAGCTACAATTCAAAGATCGATCAAAATCCCATATTGGACCGGCCATCAGTTTGTCATTACTGTCTTTGTACATATAAAACGACGTATTACCAGCATCCATATTCATCAACAACTCATTCAATATGTAACACTTTGCAAATGAATATACATCCATGTAGTCTGAGTAATGCTTACCAGTACAGCCATTGAATCCCAAAGAATCCACTATCGCAGCCTCCATTTGATTATAATAATCCGCAATATACCCCACCTCTTCCATTGAAGCATGCTCAGGTTCCCTTATTACGACCAACTCCCCGCCCGAGGACACAAAACCACAATCCTTTCGGTCATATCGGTCTTTAAAGCCTATAATTTCCATCAAATAGCCTCCAGTAAAATCATCTGGTGAATTATCCAACAAAAAACCTTTGCGTTGGGTAGTATGTTTTTGGATTCCTATGCCGAACCAAGAATAGTTATCAAGCGGGAGGGGATTACATTCTTTATTGAGTTTGTCCAGATCCGTAATATCAAGTGTGTGTTTGCTGATTTCGACTTTATTCGTCATCTGATATAATCCCTTGTTTTTTCCATTGATATAGAGATTTATGAAGGTGTACTTTGGCGCGGGCAAACCTATTTCATATGATATGTCAAAGGCAATAGCATTCCTCAAATGGCTTTCATCAAACGCATTGGCAAGCAAAACAAACGACTTGCTTCTATCTAAACTCAGCAATTCACGAGACTTCAGCAGTTTTATGGTAAACGGTTTTTTATCTCTATCCCATGACGAATTCCCTCTGGTCTTGATGTGTTTTAGCGGCCCGTCGTAAAGTGTGTCCCCATTTGCATCAATTAAGACTGCGTCGGCAGGAGCCTTGTGGTCGCGGTCATTGAGGATGGAATCGAGTTGTCCTGAAGGTATTGTAATGTGCAAAGATGACAAGTGGCTTTTTATCGTCGCTTGAGATGATTCTTTTTGGCGACATCCGACAAAACAAACCAAAATCAGTAAAAGTGTAGTATTGTATTTCGGCATATAATCAATATTAACATATTGGTTATTAGTGCATTATAACCGTGCTATCTTCAATCGTTATTCTTTTCTATGGGTTGGGTTAGCGATGCAAAGATATTCAAAACATTTTAAAACCTTCAACTTGGCAGCAAAAATTGGATGATTTCTTTTTTTTCTTAATTTTGCATTTTTAAATCCTATAATCAATACAATTATGCAACTACTGATACTATTAACCATTGGATGGCCTGAGATTCTCCTCATCGCATTGATTGTTCTGTTGCTCTTCGGTGCAAAGAAGATCCCTGAGCTGATGAAGAGTTTGGGCAAAGGAGCGAAGAGCTTCAAGGACGGCATGAACGGCGTGGAAGAACCTGAAATCAAGGAAGACAAGGAAAAGAAGGAATGAGCGAGCGGGAGGTCAGCAGTTTCTGGGACCATCTGGAGGTGCTTCGGAAAGTGCTGTTCCGCTGCCTGATTGCATGGTTTGTCGGGGCGGTGGCTGCGTTCTGCTTCAAGAACTTGCTTTTCGGCCTGTTGTTTGCCCCCTCGCGCGATGACTTCATCTCATACCAAGGCTTGGCATGGCTTTGTGAGCGCACAGGTTGGCAGTCGCTCTGCCCAGGCAGTTTTCAGGCTTCGTTCATCAATACGGAGTTGGCGGCACAGTTCATGACCCACATCAAGGTTGCCCTCGGGGCGGGACTCGTGGTGGTTTCGCCTTACTTCATTGTGCAACTTTACGGTTTCATCGCGCCTGCGCTCTATGAAAAGGAGAAACGCCATGCCGCACCTATTATAATATGGGGCACGCTGCTCTTCATCTTGGGTGTGCTGATGAACTACTTTATCATCTTCCCTTTCGCATTCCGTTTCCTTAACGATTACCAAGTGTACGAAGAGGTGAAAAACCAAATCTCCCTCTCCTCCTACATTTCCAACCTGCTCATGCTCAGCCTACTGATGGGTATTCTCTTCGAGATTCCCATTGTCAACTACCTCTTGGCCAAGGCCGGACTGCTCCGTCGCCATCGTGGCGGCAGTCATTACACCCACCGGCGATGCGGTGACGCTGACGCTGGTCACATTGCCTATATATTTGCTTTATGAAGTGAGTATTCTCATAGTGAAAAGAGTCCAAGCCTCAGAACAACCACCGGACCCCAAAACGTCATAGCGGGCTTGACCCGCTATCTCCCAAGTGCAAGGATGTCGTCTTCGCGCGTGGGAGATGGCGGATGTTCCTCCGCCATGACGGTAAAGGGTAAGGTTTGTAGCCCCCAGTAAAAGAAAGAAAAACAACATAATAAAAACTAACTCTAAACAATATGTTACGAAAAATCAGAATCTGCTTACAAGTGGTCATGATGACCCTAGTGACCCTACTCCTGCTCGGCATCGGGTTCCGTGTGCATCTTTGGGCGGGCTGGGTCGCCAAAATCCAGTTCCTGCCCGCAGTCCTGGCCTTGAACTTCGGTGTCGTGGCCTTGCTCATCATCTGTGCGCTCCTCTTCGGACGACTCTATTGTAGCGTAGTCTGTCCATTGGGCATCATGCAAGACTTCTTCTCGTGGCTCGGCGGCAAGGCCAAAAAGAACCGTTTCAGCTATGCCAAGGAAATCAAATGGCTGCGTTATGGCTTCTTTGCCGTTTTCGCCATCATGCTGATCATTGGTTTCGCGCCCGTCACGACTTTGTTTGCACCCTACAGCGCTTATGGCCGCATTGTCAACAGCCTGTTTAAGCCGCTCTACGACCTGCTGA
>CACXXW010000143.1 GCA_902771635.1 uncultured Bacteroidia bacterium
GGCGTTTTCGAGGTCCTTCTCAGCCTTCGACAAATGAGAGGCATTCGCGTCAAGATTACTATTCATGCGTTTGTTTTGCGCCACAAAGATACAACTTTCGCCGATAATTGGGATATTCTCAAAAAAATGTATCTTTGCAGCCTAAAATGATTCCATTATGAAGCGCATCATCTGCCTTTCCATACTTGTTGCTTGGGCAACCCTAACCTTCGCACAAAGCCATGGTTCATTGCATGTTGACCAAGACAGCCGCATCGAAAGCCTTATTGCAAAACAACGTTCGCTTTACAAAGTCGACAGCTCATTCAGCGGTTACCGCATCCATATTTTCAGTGAAATCGGTAACGAAGCCTTGAATCACGCTAAAGCCGTAAAAAGCCGTTTTGAGCGGGCCTTCCCCGACATCCCAATCTATTTGACCTATGTGGAACCCCATTTCCTCCTGCGTGCAGGCGATTTCCGCAACCGTGTGGAAGCCGAGAAATGTCTGCGCCAAATCAAACCGAAATTCAAGGAGGCATTCGTTACAGCTGACAAGATTTATCGACCAAAAGTTAGCCTTTATAAAAACGAAGAATGACGCAAATTTGCGTCATTCTTCGTTTATCCACCTCATCACATTATCCACCACAATCCCCAACCGAAGGACAAAAGCCTCTTCGGTGGCGAAACCAATGTGTGGCAACATAACGAGATTAGGAGCATCGAATAGCGGATTCTCGGGCTTCAGAGGCGGTTCCGTGCCATAGACATCTGTGGCTGCACCCGCAATCTTGCCTTGTTTCAAGGCATTGGCTAAAGCTTGTTCATTCACCACGGGGCCACGTGCCGTATTAATTAATATGGAGCTTGGCTTCATCAAAGCAAAATCCTTCTCTGTGATGAAATCCCGAGTCTCGGCATTCAAGGCAATGTGTAAAGTGACAATATCAGACTGCTTTAGCAAGGTCTCTTTATCCACAAAAGTCACACCCTCGACTTGCTTTGAAGTGCGGTTCCAAGCCAACACCTTGCATCCAAAGGCATTCGCCAACTTGGCCACACGCTGCCCGATATTGCCCATACCGATGATGCCCAAGGTCTTGCCCCCGATTTCTCGGCCAGGCATGATACCCTTACGGTTGCATTGGCGCGTAATCGCATCGTTTTCAAGCACTTTGCGATACACATCAATCATCATGGCGACGGCTAGTTCGGCCACGGCCTCAGTACTGTAACCTGCCGCATTCTTCACTACGATGCCGCGACGCTGGCATTCCTCCATGTCGATGTGATCCAAGCCCGTGAAAGCGATGGAGAGCATCTTCAGATTCGGACAAGCATCGAGGAAGTCCTTGCGCAAAGGGATATTGCTCTCGATGTTTTTCAAACCTTCACAAGCGGCTTCAATTTGGCTGACTTTCAAGCCTAACGGCTCCAAAAAGACAATTTTCATTTTGCGGCAATCATTTCGATTTCGACCAAAGCCTTCTTGGGCAGTTCCTTCACGGCGAAAGCGGCACGGGCAGGATAGTCGCCCTTGAAATACTTGCCATAAACGGCATTCATCTCGCCAAAATAGCTCATATCAGCAAGATAACAAGTAGACTTTACCACATTTTCGAAGGTGCAGCCTGCCTCGTTGAGGATGGCTTCAAGGTTTTTCAGGCTCTGTTCGGTCTGAGCAGTGACGCCTTCAGGCATCTCACCCGTGGCGGGATTGATGGGAAGTTGGCCCGAGATGAACACCATTCCGTTGGCTTCAATGGCTTGAGAATAAGGACCGATGGCTCCGGGAGCCTTTGTTGTTGCAATAACTTTTTTCATGATTACTGAATTTTCAATGTATTGTTGATAAATTTATTGGATTTCTGAGCGCAAAAATAAGAAAAAAGGTCGTTGAGTTCATCGAAATATATTACCTTTGCGGTCTGAAATATTTTGGCAAGCACAACATCCTAGTCCTTATGTCATTCAGGGAGATCTTACGCAAACTCAACAACCGCTATGTGTACGCCACATTGCTGTTTCTCATTGTCATACTTTTCATCGACCAGTTCAACCTTTTCGAGCAAATCAGGCTTTCGAAATCGGTGAAAGACAAGAAACAGCAAATCGAATACTACGAAAAACTGGTGCCGGAAAGCAAACAGTATCTCAACGACCTGCAAAACGACACGGCCACTATGGAGAAAGTTGCCCGCGAACAATATCTGATGAAGCGTGACAACGAGATCATCTATCTAACCGAGACACAAGAATGAAGCTTCCCTTCAGCATAAAGGTCTTCCCTATTTTCTTACTTTCTCTTTTCATCTTTTCAGCTGAAACTCTTTTCGGTCAGTCGCATACCCTAAATGGCAAAATCACCGACGAGCGCAACCGCCAACCCTTGGCTTTTGTCAACGTGGTCATCAACGAAGGGCAGCAAGGTGTCATCAGCGACATCGACGGCAGATACACCATCACTGCCAACGAGCCCATTCAGAAGGTAAAATTCTCTTCCATCGGCTACGAGCCCAAAGAAATCACGCTACAACCCAACCAAAAGAAGTGCAACGTCGCCTTGGCACCCATGACCTTTGAATTAGGCGAAGTCACCGTAGAAGCTGGCGAAAACCCCGCCCATCGCATCATCGACAGCCTGATGGCACACCGCAAGGCCAACAATCCCAACTCGCTGGAATCCTATCGTTACAACATCTACGACAAGATGGTCATTACTGTGGACAGCAGCAGCTTCGGTCAAGCCTTAGCCAACGACACCGCCATGGAAATGACCGACTTGCACTTCTTCGACAGCATCATGAAAAAGAGCGACTTGATGGTGATGGAGACCGCCTCGGAAGTGCTGTTCATGTCGCCCGACCGCAAACTGCAACATGTGCTCGGCACCAAAGTGGCAGGTATGAAAGAGCCCACTTTCATGTATCTGGTGAACAGTATGCAAAGTGTCAGCTTTTATGAGGAAACCGTCAGCATCACGGGCACCGAATATGTCAACCCCATCAGCCGAGGCAGCAAGACACGCTATTTCTTCACTTTGGAATCAGTTCACCCCATCGGTCAAGGCGACTCACTCTATGTAATCTCGTTCCACCCGATGCGCGGCAGCACTTTCGACGGCCTGCGCGGCACGATGACCGTCAACAGCGACGGATGGGCGCTGCAAAGCGTGAAAGCCGCGCCCGATGGACAAGGTGGAATTTTCAAGGCTGACATACAACAGCTGTACCAAAAAGTGGAGGGGCAATGGTTTCCGAAACAACTGAATATCAATCTGATATTTCCAAGCATGGTAGTCAGCATGGATGACTCCAGTTTTCCCATGGCTGCTATTGGCAAAAGCTACTTGAGCGACATCGAAATCAACCCCGATATTAGCAAACGACAGTTCTCCGACATCGAAATCAAGGTAGACCCCGACGCCGCTTTCCGCGATGAGACCTTTTGGGACGAACATCGCATCGACTCGTTGACAGAACGGGTGAAAGCCACCTACATCCTCGTTGACTCCCTCACCCGAGGCACCGACCTCTTCGACCGTGTCCTTGGCCTAACCGACAAACTGATGAACGAATCCGCCCTGCCCATCGGCTGCATCAACCTTGACCTTGGCAAGATTGTCAGAATTTCGTCGAATAGAGGATGGTATTTCGGTTTGGGAGGCCGCACCAACGACAGACTTTCACGATGGTTCAGCCTCAACGGTTCGTTCGGCTATTGGACACGCCTCAAAGCGTGGGACTATAGTGGAGGACTGAAGCTAAATCTCAATCGACAGCGACAGATGGAACTTGCTTTGCAATACAGCCGCATGTCGGAACCCATGGGCGAATTTGGTGGCATGCTTGAGAAAGAAACCAACTCCGAGCTTTCCACTTCAAACTACAAATATACCTTCTACGAGAACATCCGCACGCGGAGAAACCGCTTCGACCTCACCTTCTCGACCCGCTTTGCACAGCATTTCAAGGCTTATCTCAACCTTAGTACAAGCCAAAAACACTACAACGAGCAGTTTTATCACGTCCCTGCCGACTCGCTAACGGAAGGACGCTTCACCGTCGCAGAACTCAAACTCAGGTTTGCCTATAAGGAAAAATTCCTCAGCACACCACAGGGCATCCGTTCCTTAGGCACGCTTTATCCCATAGTATGGGTGTCATACCAACATGCTTTCCCCAACATATTCGGCAGCGAATATGAATACGATCGCTTCAAGTTTGAAGCCTCAAAGAATTTCTACACGCCCTATCTCGGAGTCGCCAAGGTTCTCGTGCAAGCCGGATATGCCACTGAGTCGTGTCCTGTTATGGAGACTTTCAACATCTTAGGCACCTACGAACGCTTCGGGCTATATTCACCAGGCAGCTTCAGCACCATGCGATTGGACGAATTCTTCTGCGACCGCTTCGTTGCCCTTTATCTTAGCCATAACTTTAGCGGCATGCTTTGGAAAACGAATTCTGAGTGGTTTAATCCCGAACTTTCCATTATCACGAATATCGGCTGGGGCGACATGAAACGCGCCGAGGCTTACCCTGACAAGAACTTCAAAACTATGGAGAAGGGTTACTTCGAGAGCGGCATTGTCATTGACGGACTAATGACCACGCCCCTGACAAAAGTCGGTGCAGGTGTGTTCTATCGTTACGGCCCCTATAGCCTGCCCAACCTGTGGGACAACTTCGCTTGGAAATGGAGCGCAATCATAGAATTGTAATTATGAAAAGAATAGCTTTTTTCATCGGATTTTTGGCCTTACTCGCCTCCTGTAACCAAGGGCCTCAAAAGATGGTGCTTCAAGGCGAGGCACAAGGCTCCTACTATGCCATCACCTATTACGATGAACAAGGCCGCAACTTTCAGCAGGAAATCGACTCTATCTTTCATGCCGTGGATGTCTCGGTCAACCTTTGGGTCGACACATCCGTCATCTCGAAAGTCAATCGCAATGAGGAAGTGACGCTCGACAACATCTTCATTGACAATTTCAACATTGCGCAGGAGGCCGCCCGTCTTTCCGGTGGTTACTTCGACCCCACCATCTCGCCCATCGTGGCCGCCTGGGGCTTCAGCTACAAACATGAAGATGCCATCACGCCTCAACTCATAGATAGTCTGAAGCAATTGGTCGATTATCGAAACATCCGCATTGAAGACAGAAAAGTCGTCAAGGCAAATCCTGCCATGACCCTGGATTTCAATGCCATTGCTCAAGGCTACACCTCCGACTTGATTGCTTCCTTTTTAGACAGTCAAGGTATCAAGAACTATTTGGTTGACACAGGAGGTGAAATCATGGCTCGAGGCGAAAAGCCCAACGACCAGCCGTGGATTGTAGGTATCGAGAAGCCTGCCGACAACTGGGATTCGGAACAAGTGGTGCACACCCGCATCGCCTTGCGCGACAAGGGCTTGGTCACCTCGGGCAGTACCCGCAAATATGTGGAGCGCGACGGCAAACGCTATTCCCACTGCATCGACCCGAAGACAGGATATCCCGTTGAACACAATGTACTCAGCGTGACCGTATTGGCCGAAAGCTCCGTTTGGGCCGACGCTTTGGCCTCCATCTGCATGGTGATGGGCATGGAGAAGTCTCTGCCACTCATCGAAAGCATGGACGGTGTGGAAGCGTACTACATCTATGTCAACGAGCAGAATGCATTGGAAACCTTCGCGACGGATGGATTTGCAAAGCTTGTTGTGGATTAATGGATATTGTGCTCACAGTTTATACTCCCTGCGGGGGTATAAAAACAACGAAAGCCGCTGATTTCAGCGGCTTTTCTGTACTCCCGCAGGGGGTCGAACCCTGGACACCCTGATTAAGAGTCAGGTGCTCTACCAACTGAGCTACGGAAGCATCGTTTTAACTACGTTGAACCTC
>CACXXW010000144.1 GCA_902771635.1 uncultured Bacteroidia bacterium
ATGAAAACGCTTTCATCTAACTGCTTTTTATCGCTTTTATGCGTCTTATTGTCAGTGATTTACATTATATCTCACCAACCATTTTTGTCTATTATACCAAGAAAAACTTCTTTTCCTTCTTCAGGAGTTAATTGTTCCATAATTCCTTGAACAACACTTTCTGGATTTTTGCGCACATCGCTATCTAAAACCCTGATAATCCTAAGTCCGATGGCTCGCATTTGTCGGTCTCTTTCGGCATCTCGTTTTTGTGCTTCGGCAGAAAAATGTGATGCTCCGTCAATTTCGATTACCAGTTTAAGCTCGTAGCAAAAAAAGTCAACAATGTAGTTTAAGATGGGCCTTTGGCGAAGAAAGAGATGTCCTGTCTTTTTCCCTTTCAGGCATTTCCAGAGCAATGCTTCCGACAATTGTCCGTGGTTTCTCAAGTCCCTGCTAAATTGTTTCAACTTAGGATTGTAGGGATAGAAATTAGGTCCAAACCGCATCCCCTCAGGATTAATGCCGTTTTCCCATAAGAAATCTGGCGTGATATCTTTGATGTTCATGGCCTTGTCATTTCTGCCATTAGAATTGCGCCGGCCACGGCGGCGTTGAGCGACTCGGTTGCGCTGTCGCCTACGCGCGGGATGGTGATGGGATGCGTGATGCAAGGCATAACATCTGCTCTGATACCATGCGACTCGCTCCCGATGACAATGATACCTTCGGACTTCCTCTTCATTTCGAAAAGGTTTTCCCCTTCGAGTAAGGCACCGTAAATGGCCTTGCCCTCGTTTTTCGCCTTTTGAAGAAATAACGGCAACTCTGTCTTCCAAATCTTCACTCTGAACAGCGAACCCATGGTGGCCTGCACCACTTTCGGATTCCAAAGCTCGACACAGTCTGAGCTGCACACCACATCCTGGATGCCAAACCATTCTGCAGTGCGGATGAGTGTACCCATGTTGCCCGGGTTAGCGATGCCGTCCAAAGCGAGGACAATCTGCGAGGAGACTTTGATTTCATCCTGTTTGGGAATCCTAACCACGGCGAGGATGCCAGGGGGCGTGTCCTGACCGCTCATCTGTTGCATCTGTACATCACTAACAGTTTCGGCTTCAGCGAAGGCGGGATAATCCGTGAGGAAAACTTCAGTGGCATAGAGACCAACTGTCTCAAAGCTGGAACGGAGCAATTCTTCCGTCATCTTGCGACCTTCCACAACGAAAAGGCCAAGCTCCTTGCGGAACTTTTGTTGGCGGAGTGAGGCGATTTGTTTTATGGTGTTTTTGGTGAGCATGTTGTGCAAAAGTACAAAAAAAAAAGGCCGTCCCACAGGGGAGACAGCCCAAAAACATGAAAAAGTTTGTTTTTCTTATTCAGCGAAAACGTTGAAGTTGATGTCGACGGCCACTTCCTTGTGGAGTTTAATCTTGGCGGTGTAGTCGCCCACTTCCTTGATGGCGTCTTCGTTGAGGACGATGTGCTTGCGGTCCACTTCGATGCCAGTGGCTTCCTTGATGGCGTTGGCAATCATGATGGTGTTGACCGAGCCGAAAATCTTACCCGTGGCAGCAGCCTTGGCGGGGATTTGCAGCTTCAGGCCTTCCAAAGCCTTGGCTTTCTCGGTGGCTTCGTCCTTGATCTTTTGTTCCTTGTGAGCCTGCTGGCGCATCTCTTCGGCCAAGATTTTGCGGTTGCGCTCGGTGGCGAGGATGGCTAAACCTTGTGGAATGAGGAAATTGCGGCCATAGCCGGGCTTCACGCTGACGATGTCGTTCTTATATCCTAAATTGATAACGTCTTGTTTCAGAATGATATCCATGATGTGTCCTCCTTCAAATTATTTCAAACAATCTGCTACGAATGGCATCAGGGCGAGGTGACGGGCACGCTTGACGGCTTGGGCAACCTTGCGCTGGTATTTCGTTGAAGTGCCGGTGATGCGGCGGGGCAGGATCTTTCCCTGCTCGTTGACGAACTTCAGCAAGAAGTCGGCATCTTTGTAGTCGATGTACTTGATGCGGTTCTTCTTGAAGCGGCAGTATTTCTTTCTCTTGGTATCGACTGCGATGGGAGTCAGATATTTGATGTCGTTATTGTTGTTCACTTGTGCCATTTTTCTTCAGTTTTAATTGTTCAACATTAAGCTTGAGCTTCTTCAGCGGCGGCTTCGGCTTTCTTGTTACGTTTCTTCTCGTTGTAGGCAATAGCGTGCTTGTCGAGTTTCACAGTGAGGAAACGCAAGATGCGTTCGTCACGCTTCAGCTCGGTTTCGACATCGGCGATCACATTACCCTCGGCCTTGTACTCAATGAGTTGGTAAAAGCCCGTGGATTTCTTTTGGATAGGATAGGCAAGCTTGCGCATGCCCCAGTTCTCTTCATGAACGATCTCTGCGCCATTATTGGTCAGATGGTCTTCATACTTCTTTACCGCTTCCTTCATCTGTTCGTCAGACAAAACGGGAGTTAAAATGAAAACGGTTTCGTACTGATTCATAATTGAATTGATTGATTATTAAGTAATTAGTGTTTAATACTACGATTCTGAAATCGTGGGTGCAAAGGTACGACTTTTTTCTTAATCTACAACACTTTACAAGAAATTATTTTGTCAAGCATGAACTCAGCTGCATGGCCGTCGCCGAAAATATTGGGGAAAGTAGTGGGCGGGTTATTCTTGAAGTGTTGCCAAGCGTCCATGATGCGGCTTCCGTCGGCATCAGCGAGGATGGCGTTGCCGGTATGAACGATTTCCACCCATTCGGTCTCTGGCCTGAGGATGATACAAGGCTTCTTGAAGAAATAGGACTCCTTTTGCACACCACCCGAGTCGGTGATTACCAATTGGGCGTGACGCTCAAGGGCGATGATCTCCAAGAAGGAAACGGGTGGAATTAAAATGATATTCGGGCTGTTGAAAATCTGCTCCTGAAGTTTCTCCTCAAGGTTGGTTTTCAAGAGTTTGGATGTCCTTGGGTGTAAAGGCAACACGACTTGACATTCTTTGGAAAGTTGAATTAAAGCGTTGAAAATGGCGCTGAGGCGTTGGGGTTGGTCGGTGTTGCTGTCGCGGTGGATGGTGGCCAAAATGAAAGGCTTGCCTTTTAGTTCCAAGCGCTGTATGATGTCGGTCTTTTCTTCGGCAATGTTGGCAAAATGCAGACTGTTGTCGTACATGATGTCGCCGCAATGGTAGACTTTGGGATTGTCGATGGTTGGTTTAGCGGTCCCTGAGCCTTCGGTTCCTGAGCCTGTCGAAGGAGTCGAAGGGCCGCCTTCATCGATAGAAAACCCTTCCCGTTTTAGGTTTTCCAGTCCCGCCTTGGTAGGCGTGAAGAGCAGGGTGGAGCAGTGGTCGCACACGATGCGGTTGATTTCCTCGGGCATGCTTTTGTTGAACGAGCGCAGTCCTGCTTCGATATGGACGATGGGCACATGGATTTTGGCGGCGGCCACGGCACCGGCGAGGGTGGAGTTGGTGTCGCCATAGAGCACGATAAAGTCGGGTTGCTCCTTTATTAATATAGCTTCGATGCCTTCGGTCATGCGGGCAGTCTGTACGCCATGTGAGGCCGAGCCAACATGAAGGTTGTAGTCGGGACGCGGGATTTGCAGCTCATCAAAGAAGATCTGCGACATGTTGTCATCGTAGTGTTGTCCCGTGTGGACAATGACTTCTTGTATGCGGTCGGCATAATGGTTACGGATGGCGCGGCTCAATGCGGCTGCTTTGATGATCTGGGGTCGAGCCCCGATGATGGTGACAAGTTTCATGGGTGTGTGTTGTTTCAAAAGGTCATTTCTCCATGGTCGCGGAAGCTGTAGTAGCGTTCGTTACCGATGATGATGTGGTCGATGACGGCGATGTCTAAGAGTTGGCCTGCCGACGCGATTTTTTGGGTCAGTAAACGGTCATCCTTGCTGGGTCGTGGGTTACCCGAGGGGTGGTTGTGGCCCAAGATGATGCATGTAGCGCCGTAGTTCAAGGCGTGTTTGAAGATGATCCTTGGGTCGGCGATGACATTGGTCGTTCCTCCGTTGCTGATGCATTCCACTTTCAGTTCGTGGAAGCTTTGGTCGAGGTACATGACAAGGAAATGCTCCTGCTTCATGTCATCGATATGGGAAAGGAAACGTTCGAACGAGGTTGTGGAGTCTTTGACCTCGTCGGGAAGGTTGGCTTCTGCGCCGCGGCGGCGTTTGCCGAGTTCAAGGGCGGCCATTATGGTGATGGCCTTGGCTCTGCCAACGCCTTTGAAGGTTTCCAACTCCTTCAGCGAGAAATTGGAGAGGTTGATGAGGTTGTTGTTGGCTTTGCCCAAGATTTCGCGAGCCAGGTCCACTGCCGATTGCCCCTCTTTGCCGGTACGCAAAAGAATAGCCAAAAGCTCCGAGTCGCTCATGGCAGCCTTGCCTTTCTCGGCCATTTTTTCACGAGGCCTGTCATCCTTTGCCCATTCCTTGATGGATTTCTTTTGGGTCATGTAAGTGAAGTTTTTCGGGCGGTAAAGATAGCGTTTTTCTGCTTACCTCAAGCAAAAAAGCCTCTTCCACAGAGTAGAAGAGGCACCAACATGTATGAATAAAACTTCCAATTATGCCAATTTTGCCGTGAACTTCGTCAGCTTCGACTTCAGGTTGGCGGCTTTGTTCTT
>CACXXW010000145.1 GCA_902771635.1 uncultured Bacteroidia bacterium
CACTTCGACGACGCAAACACGGCAGCCACCGGGTTTGTTTTCAAATTTCATTCCTGCCAGTTCAAAATAGCAAAGGGTAGGAATATGGATACCAGCCATGCGGGCGGCTTTCAGGATAGTAGTGCCTTCCGGGACCTGGATCTGTTTGTTATCAATTGTTACGTTAATCATATTTGTTTCCTCCTCTTTTATTATTTGACAGAAATGGCACTGAACTTACAGGTTGAGATACAGGCACCGCACTTGATACACTTGGAAGGATCGATCGTCATCGAAGGCAGCTTGTGGCCGGGAGCGATGTAGTCGGTCTTCGAGATAGCCTCGGCGGGGCAGTTCTTCTTACAAGCGCCACAGCCAATGCACTTCTCCTTGTCAATTTCATAACGCATGAGCTTCTTGCAGACGCCAGCGCGGCATTTCTTGTCAACAACGTGCTCAACATACTCGTCCCAGAAGTTGTCGAGGGTCGAAAGCACCGGGTTCGGTGAGGTCTGACCCAGACCGCAGAGGGCGGTATCCTTAATCACAGCGGCGAGGTTGCGGAGTTCCTGGAGGTCATCCATGGTGCCTCTTCCTTCCGTGATCTTGGTGAGGATTTCGAGCATACGCTTGTTACCGATACGGCAGGGCGAGCACTTACCGCAGCTCTCTTCGCAGGTGAACTCCAAGTAGAACTTGGCGATGGCCACCATGCAGGAGGTGTCGTCCATGACCACCATACCGCCAGAGCCCATCATGGAGCCGGCAGCGGCAAGGCTTTCATAGTCACCACCCGTCTGGACGGCCTTGAACTTACGGCCACCCTTGATACCACCACCGATTTCATAGATGATGTCGCGCAGGGTGGTGCCCATCGGGACCTCAATCAGACCGACGTTGTTGATCTGACCGGCCAGAGCGAACACCTTCGTGCCCTTCGACTTCTCGGAGCCGATGCTGGCAAACCAGTCGGCACCCTTGGTGATGATGATCGGCACATTGGCGAAGGTCTCCACGTTGTTCACGTTGGAGGGCTTGGCCATATAACCGCTGACAGCCGGGAACGGAGGCTTCAGGGTAGGTTCACCGCGCTTGCCTTCCATCGAGTGGATCAGAGCGGTCTCTTCACCGCAGACGAAAGCGCCGGCACCGTAGCGGAGTTCGATATCGAAATCGAAGCCCGAGCCGAGGATGTCCTTACCGAGCAGGCCGTATTCGCGAGCTTGGGCGATGGCGACTTGCAGACGGTGGATAGCCAGCGGGTATTCAGCACGGATGTAAACCAAACCGTGGGTGGCGCCGATGGCATAACCGCAGATGGCCATAGCCTCGACGATGCTGTGCGGGTCGCCTTCCATGATGGAACGGTCCATAAACGCACCCGGGTCACCCTCGTCGGCGTTGCAGATGACGTACATCTCATCGCACTTATTCTTTGCGCAGAGGCCCCATTTCACGCCGGTGGGGAAACCAGCGCCGCCACGGCCGCGGAGGCCTGACTTGGTGATTTCGTCGACCACCTGTTGGGGAGTCATCTCGGACAAGACCTTACCCAGAGCTTCATAACCGCCACGCGAGATGCACTCGTCGATGTTTTCGGGGTTGATGAAACCGCAGTTACGCAAGGCGATACGGAGTTGCTTACGGTAGAAGCCCATGTGCTTCGAGTCGGCAACGTGTTCCTTGTTCTCGGGATCCATGTAGAGCAGGTCGGTGACCTTACGGCCCTTGATGATGTGCTCGTTCACGATCTTCTCGACGTCTTCAGGCTTGACCTGAGTGTAGAAAGTGTTGTCAGGCATGATCTTGACGATGGGGCCCTTCTCGCAGAAGCCGAAGCAACCCGTTCTGACCACCTGAACTTCATCCTGCAAGCCCTTCGCGGCGAGAATGTCCTCGAAGTTCTTGATGATTTGAGCACTTGCCGAAGCCTGGCAGCCTGTACCGCCGCAGACCAGCACGTGCATCTTGATTTTTGCCATATAAATTCCTCCGAATTAAGTTATTAGATAGTTTCGTAGTTCACGGGGATGACGCCGTCCACCATTTCGTTGTTCATCACATACTTGGTGAGGATTTCGTCAGCGCGGTTGTTGTCGACATGACCGAAGACAATCGGGTCCTTGCCGGGGCACTTCACCTCGATGGTCGGCTCGGCGTGGCAGTAGCCCATGCAGCCGGTTTGGGTGAAGACGACACCGATTTTCAGCTCATCGGCCTTCTCCATCATGTGTTCCATAACTTGTTTTGCACCGGCGGCGATACCGCAAGTGGCCATTGCGACCTTAATTTGCACCAAAGAGTCGGGGTCGTTGCTCTTTTCGCGAAGGTCAAGGTTGGACTGAAGCTTTTCTCTCATAGCTTTCAGTTCTGCTAAAGACTTAACTTTTGCCATAGAATGATTTTTTTATGGTTATTTATTGAGTTGATTTCTCTCGTTTGTCTCTCGCGAAGACGCGCCTCACGAAAAACGCTGCAAATTTAGGGAAAATAACGGCTCATTCCAAATAATCAAGAAAGATTTTTCGAAAGTTGGGATTTTTGTATCTATCTGTTTTTCTTTCATTTAAAAACAATTAAATTGCCTAAAATGTAAATTAGAATCGTTCTAATTTAGAAAGGGGTGTCAATTTTAAAAAAACAAAGGCTTTCCGATGCACAATAGTTGCATTGGAAAGCCTTAATGTCACATGTGTCTAGCTGTTAGAGCTCGTCGTTGATGAGCATCTCAAGCACTTTCATGAAGTTCTGTTCCTTGAGGTTGACCTCCCCTTCCTCTGCAGCAACGATGTCGTTGAGGTCAGCCATGAAAGCGACTTTATCCTCTTGGGTCTTCAAGAACTCATCCTTATGCTCCTTGAAGAAACTCAACCAAGCCGGGCTGGTCATCGACTTCCACGACTCAAAGACCTCTTTATAAGTCTTCTCATCGAACTGCATGCAGATACGCTCCAACTCTTTCATGGAGATGTTGCCATCAATGCCCGACGCACAAAGCATCATGAAAATTTCAAACTTTTCTTTGGTAAGGTTTTCCATAGTTGTATAGTTTTATCCAAATTATGGCACAAAATTAGAAAATAAAACTTTACCTTTGCAGCAAATTTCGTATTTTTATGAGAAAAATTTACCTAATCGCCATTTTTACACTGCTAAGTAGCATTGGGATGGCACAAGACAAGTGTTTCTGGGTATTCTTTACCGACAAAAACGACACCCAATTCGACCCTTATTCCTATTTCGACGCCAAGGCCATTGCCCGTTACCAACAATGTGGCGCCGACCTTTACGACATCAGCAACTATCCTTTGAATGACAGCTATGTCAATACGGTAGGCTCCTACTCTACCGAGGTCTTCGGCGAGTCGCGCTGGCTGAATGCCATTGGCATTGAAGCCACCGACGACAATGCTGCCTTGATTGCCCAGCTGCCTTTTGTGGCTCGTGTTCAGGAAATCGTTTCCAACGGGACGGTTGCGAATGTTAAGACCGAGTTCAAGGAGATTGAGGAAGACAATAAAGACATCCTCACCGACCAAGTGAAGCGTTTCGGCGGACAACATTTCATCGACCATGGCATCGACGGCAAAGGCATGCGCATCTGTGTGATGGACGGCGGCTTCCCAAAGGTGAACACCCACCCCGCTTTCCAGCATCTTCGCGACAACAACCAGATTATCAAGACTTACAACTTCCCCAACAAAAAGGAGGATGTATACGGATGGAACACGCATGGCACCATGGTGTTGAGTTGCATCGCTGGCATCAATGAAAAAGGACAGAAGATGGGTCTCGCTACTGGTGCAGAGTTTTTGTTGGCGCGTACCGAAATTGAACCGGAGCCTTTTAAAGAAGAGGTGTGGTGGGCACAAGGTGCCGAATGGGCCGACAAAAACGGTGCCGACATCATCAACAGCTCGTTGGGCTATGGCAAGGACCGCCACTGGACCAAGGACATGGACGGCACATCTTATGTGGCCAAAGCCGCCAACAAAGCCGTCGAAAAGGGCATCCTGATCTGCAACTCCGCTGGCAACGAAGGCGACGACAGCCGTTGGATGACCATCATCACGCCTGCGGATGCCGAAAATGTTATCTGCGTGGGTGGCATTGATGCCAACCTAAAGGACTATCGCCATATCTCTTTCAGTTCCTATGGACCGACGGCCGACAAACGCCGCAAACCCGATGTGGTGGCTTTCGGCGAAGCTCAAGTGGCCAACCCCAGCGGTGGCTTTACCTCAGCCTTTGGCACTTCGTTTGCGAGCCCGTTGACGGCCGGTTTCTGCGCCTGCGCATGGCAAACCAAGCGCGATTTGACCGCCTTGCAGATGAAGGCTGAAATTCAAAAGTCGTGCGACCTCTATCCTTATTATGATTATGCCTTTGGCTACGGCGTACCCCAAGCTGCCTATTTCACGGGTGACCTGAAACCCGCCGAGCGTTCGTTCAACCTCGTGCAGGAGAAGGACGGTGTGAAAATTGTCGTCCCGAAAGTCATCGAAAACCAGGATGTTTTCATCAATGTGGAAGGTACCGATGGCGTTTTGCTCGGTTATTATAAGGTGCATCCCGACTCAACAGGCATCAAACTGAACAACAAGGACTTCGGTCAAGGCAAAAAGCTCAATGTCAGCTACAACGGATTCTATGACTCCTGCCCCATCAGCGGCACGGGTGGCGACATCAACCTGCTGACCCAATACAGAAACAGCCAGAACGGCACCTTCAAGAAAGTGAAAAAGGAAGGATGGCAGAAAACCACCTATTTCCAATATGATTACAACCTGCCCAATGCCACTTGGAACGGTTTCAATCGTCATTTCGCTTTCGGTCGCCGCTGGATGTATGGCAAGTCATATAAAATAGGTATGGGTCTCGGTCTCGATTGGAACCGTTTTGTGAACAATGACAAGGACAGCGACATTCATCCATTCCATGATCAAGTCATGTTAAGAAACATGCAACTGCGCGGCGAATTGCTGCAACGCGTTGTCATCCGCCTGTGGGGCATCAACTGGGACCTCGGCGGCTATGGTGGAATCAATATCACACGCCGAGTGCGCATCACCGACAAGACCTATATTACCGATGACATGGGCCAGCAAATCTCAGGCAACGACTATTCAAAGAAGGTTACAACCTATTACAATGCCAAAATCATGAACCTATTCGAGTACGGTGCCTTCACACGCATCAGCTACAGCATCGCCAACCTGCTCAACATTGGTGTTTACGGTAGCTATCGTTTATCGCCAGTCTGCAAGTACACC
>CACXXW010000146.1 GCA_902771635.1 uncultured Bacteroidia bacterium
TCTGTTTGTGACGGTCGTGCCATCAACTTCGTTTGGGTTAGTGGTAATTATGCTTCGGAGACTTCCTATGTGGTTTATGATGTGAACGGCGATGAAATCCTCAGTGGTTCTGCCGGTTCAGGCATGCTTACCAACTACACTGTCAACTGCACCGTAAGCAGCTGCCGCAAGCCTACCGACCTCGCTGCTACCGATATCTTCGGCCACAGCGCTAAATTGAGCTGGACAGAAAACGGCGAAGCCACAGAGTGGGTAATCGATTATAACGGAACCACCCTTACAGTCAACGAGAATCCTTACGTTTTGGAAGGCCTCGTCCCCGAGACAGCCTACACTGTAAAGGTGAAACCCGTTTGCGACGAAGAGAAGTGGAGCGATGAAATCACTTTCACTACCACCGTGGCCTGCCCCGCTCCTACCTTTGAAGTGGAAGCAGCTGCCGAATCGGCCACCATCACCATCGCTGGTGAAGCCGAGACCTACAACGTTCGCTACAGAACGCCCAGAGGCTTCAACTACGGCTTCGAACAAGCTGAAGCTTGGACCTATACTGACTTTGATCCTTGCACCGTTTATGACGGTGATGGAGGAACAACATACGGTTTGAATGGTTATACATTCACCAATCAATACTATGTAGGAGCCTGCATCGCTTTCCAAAACGGAATTAACGATAACTTTGCTGCTCACAATGGCAATGCTTTTGGCGTGATGTTTAATAGTTCTGAAGGACAATCTAACGACTGGTTCATCCTGCCTGAACTCACCATTGAGCGCGGTTCTGTCTTCTCCTTCTGGGGTAGAGAAATCACCACCCAGTATGGTGCCGAAACCATCAACGTGGGCATCTATGGCAGCACCGATGGCACCTTCGCTTCCTACCTTGAAAACGGAGAAGCAATTTCTGTCGGCACAACGACTTGGGAGAAGTACACCTTCGACCTGTCTGAGTATGCTGGCCAGACCATCAGACTCGCCATCAACTGTGTATCAGACGACATCTTCGGATTTATGTTCGACGACATCTTCGTGGGCAACCCCGAGGATGACACTTGGGATTATACGTTCACTGAAGTCAATTCGCCTTACGAAATCACCGGCTTGACCCCAGAAATTGAATATGAGGTTCAGGTCCAGGCCAACTGTGGTGATGACGGTGTGAGCGCATGGAGTGCTAGTGTGGTCTTTATGACCAAGCCGCTCTGCGAAATTCCCACCAACGTGGCTGTTGCTGATATCACGACCAACAGTGCAGTGGTGACTTGGGAATCAGAAGCCACTTCCTTCGACATCGAAGTGAATGGCGAAGTGACCGAAGACGTCACCAGCCCATACACCCTCAACAATCTTGATCCTGGTACTGCCTACTCCGTGAGAGTGCGTGCCAACTGCGGCGAGACTGGCTATAGCGCTTGGACAACCGCCGTTGATTTCGCAACTTCGTGCTTGGCTTACGACCTGCCTTACGAATATGGCTTTGAGACCCCCAATGACATGAACTGCTGGAGCGTGATGGCTGCAAATTCTGCGAATTTGTTGGGTCGCATAAATATTACCGCACAAGAAATTGAAGGCTTTGCCGCTTATGAAGGTGACTATGGATTCGTGTTCTCTTCGTATAACCAAGCCGATCAATACGCCCAAGTTCTCATGTCGCCTGAGCTGAACTCTGGTGACGCCGAAGTGGCCTTTGAGTTCTATTATAGAGTCTACGGCGGAAGCAGCGCAACGGAAAGTGTCTATGTGCTTTATTCCATAACTACCGATGACCTCGAAGAATTTGAGATGATCGATGCTATTGAAGCCACCAACACAGATGAGTGGCTGCAATATCAGACCACACTTCCTGCTGGAACCAAGTATGTGGCTTTGTACTATGCCTCCAATTATCAATATTACCTGTTCGTCGATGGCTTCAAGTTTGAAGAAGCTGTTGGTGTCACCCAGACCATCGAGCTGAGCGCTGGTTGGAACCTGATCAGCACGTACCTTACGATTGAGGATCCGGTCGAGATGCTTGACATGCTGAAGGCATCGCTTGGCGAGAACGCTACTGAAATCCAGTCTGAGGATAACATGACGGAGTTTGACGGCAGCGAGTGGTTCGGCGACATGGATGAGGTTGGTTTAGAGAATGAGAAGGGATACTTCGTTAATGTTATTACTGACTGCACGGTTGAGCTGACGGGTACGCCTGCTAATGTCGGCGATTTCGCAATCAACATCCATAACGGTTGGAACTATATTGGCTTCCCGAGCGCTGTGGCAATCGAAGTCAATACTGCCCTTGCCGATTTCGAGGCTGCAGATGGAGACCAAATCCAAACCGACTACGGCGTGACGGAGTATGACGGTGAGTGGTTTGGTGACTTTGAAGCGTTTGAACCCGGATACGGCCTCATGTACTTCTCCAACAGTGATGAGGATAAGCCCTTGGTCTTCCAGACGGGAGACGCGAAAACCCGCCGCATTATTGCCAAGCTCATCGAGCTCAAGAATCGCACTAAGAAAACTGGTGATGGCATGACCAAGTCGGCGCCTACCATCTCCATCAAACAAATCAAGAAATAAATTGAATTAAACCAATTAATAAATTAATTAAATTAGAACAAAATGAAAAAAGTATTAGTTTTCTTGTTGTGTCTGTCAAGCACTATGATGTTTGCACAAACACTTCACTACCAAATCGACAATTCGGGGTGCGAACCTCAGAGAATTACCATGACTGGAGTGTTTATGGTTGACGGCGTCGAAATCTACAACGGCGAGGGTATGCAATTCGAAGGCGGCAAAAACATCGAAATCGGCGTGTTCGACCAAGATGGCAATTGCCGTGGTACCAAGTTCCCCACATGGAGAGCAACTGCGAGTGGAGTGCCAGTTAACAAGTACATCTATCAGTTGCAGATATGGGGAACCGATGGTATGACTTATCCTACTTTCAAGGTGTATGACCATAACGCCGACTGTGAGTTGGATCTTGTCTTGGACATTGAGGAGACCATCGAATGGACAGCCGGTGGCAAATACGGAAGCCTCAGCAATCTGTATGCCATCAACTTCACCCATAACGCAGCAGGAGGCTATGACCTCACCCTCACTCCTTACAGCGGTACGAATGACCACTACTACCTGATCTCCTCACCCGTTACGGTGAACCCCTCAGCTGTGACGAACATGATTGAACCTTATGCTTACGACCTGTACTATTTCAACCAAGAAGGTGACGGCAATGGCAACCAATGGATCACCTATAAGGATACCGAAGGTGCCACCGATCCTGGTTTCGGTCTTGTTCCCGGCACGGGTTACCTCTATGCCAATGCTGGTGATGGACAAATGCAGACTGTCACACTGACCTTCCCTGCTGGTACTGAATACGAAGGCGACGGTCACTTCGATCTTGTACTTGCCGAAGGCGACTGGGCTGGATGGAACCTCGTAGGTAACCCCTACCTGGAGACTGCCACCATCGACCATGAGTTGTTCTATGTGATCAACGAGAACGGCACCGAAATCATGACCGCCGAGGAGAACAGCATTGCCCCCATGCAGGGTGTGTTTGTCAAGGCCACGGCAGAAAAGATGGACGTGAACTTCACCCCCGCAAATACTGGCTCGAAGACTCCTAAACTGTCACTCAACCTGGTCAGCAACAGCAATGTTATCGACCGCGCCATCGTCAACTTTGGCGAAGGCAGCCTGCCTAAGTTCCAGATCAACAGGAACAGCACGAAACTGTACATCCCGAGAAACGGTGAAGACTATGCAGTGGTTAACAGCGAAGAGATGGGTGAAATGCCCGTCAGCTTCAAGGCCCAGAGCAACGGCACCTACAGCCTGAACCTCTCCGCCAAGAACGTCAACTTCAGCTACCTCCACCTCATTGACAACCTCACTGGTGCCAACCAAGACCTGCTCGCCAACCCGAGCTACAGCTTCGAGGCTCGCACCTCTGACTATGCCAACCGTTTCCGCCTGGTGTTCGCCACCGCCAACGATGAAGACAACTTCGCCTTCTTCAGCAACGGTAGCCTGGTCATCAACAACGAAGGCAACGCCACCCTGCAAGTGGTCGACGTCACTGGACGTATCATCAAGTGCGAAACCATCAATGGCTGCGCCAACGTCAACATCGATGCTGCCTCTGGCGTCTACATGGTCCGCCTCATCAACGGCGACAACGTGAAAGTCCAGAAAGTCGTGAAATAATCCAATTGTCTAACTTATAAAAACAGAACATAACAATGAAAAAATTAGCATTGACAATCGCAGTCGTCCTCGGCCTCAGCCTGACGACTTTCGCAAACACCAACGACGGCGGACTGTTCCAACGCGGTGCTTCTGAGCCCACTTATGGCCTCTATGGCGACCGTACTGGCATGCTGCCTGGATTCCCGGACCACGACTTACCTGGCAATCAACCTGCTCCCCTCGGCAGCGGTGTTGCCGTATTGCTTGGCCTTGGTGCAGCTTACTTTGTAGCTAAAAAGCGCAAGGAAGATTAAGCAATTTACCTTTCCTTTTCACATTATTTGACAGGAGGCCAGCGGCGCATTGCGCCGCTGGTTTCTTTTT
>CACXXW010000147.1 GCA_902771635.1 uncultured Bacteroidia bacterium
GGGCCGACTGCTGAAACGCGGCAAGGAAATGGCCGAAACGGGAAGAATCAAGGATGCATTCTTATATATCAAAGGTAAGAAAATCGAGGACTATGGTCCGATGGACTCGGAGGCTTGCCGTAAATATCTCGCTGAAAACCACCGCATTCACGATGTGAAAGGCAGTATCGTGATGCCCGCTTTCTGCGACTCGCACACGCATTTGGTTTATGCCAACTCACGCGAGTTGGAGTTCGTCGACAAGATTCGCGGCCTCAGCTACGAGGAAATCGCCAAGAGGGGAGGAGGCATCCTCAACTCGGCCAAGGCGACGGCAGCAGCTTCGGAGGATGAACTCTACGACATGGCTCAGCAGCGCCTCGACGAGGTCATGCGCATGGGTACGGGTGCTATCGAAATCAAGAGCGGCTACGGCCTCACCACCGAAAGTGAGCTTAAACTCCTCCGCGTCATCCGTCGCCTGAAAGAAAACTCGCCTTTGACCATCAAGTCGAACTTCCTTGGTGCGCATGGCATCCCGATGGAATATCGTGGCCACCAAGAGGATTATGTCGATTTGGTCATCAACGAAATGATTCCGCTCGTGGCCGCTGAGGACTTGGCCGACTTCATCGATGTGTTCTGCGACCAAGGTTTTTTCACCGTCGAGGACACTGAACGCATCCTCATGGCTGGCATCAAATATGGCATGAGGCCGAAGATCCACGCCAACGAGATGGCCATCTCGGGCGGTGTGCAAGTGGGCGTGAAATATGGTGCCATCTCTGTCGATCACCTCGAACAGATGGGTGATGCTGAAATCGAGTGCTTGAAAGACACCGAGACCATGCCTACCGTCCTGCCTGGCTGCGCTTTCTTCCTCAACCTGCCGCTCTCACCGGCGCGTAAAATGATTGACGCTGGTCTGCCTGTGGCCATGGCTTCCGATTTCAATCCTGGCACTTCACCATCGGGCAACATGCAGCTTATTTTGTCAATGGCCTGCATCCGCTACCGTCTAACCCCAGAAGAGGCACTCAACGCGACCACACTCAACACGGCATACGCCATGGGCGTGAGCGATGAGGTGGGCAGCATCACCAAGGGCAAGCTCGCCAACCTTATCATCACCCAACCAATGACGCAGCTGGAGTTTATGCCTTATTATTATGGCGCTAACAAGGTCGCGAAGATGATTTTGAATGGTAAATTCGTATGATGATCTGCTTGCCTGCCTTTTTGCTTCGTGCAGGAAAGACCATTTTGACGTGAACAATGTGCATGGGGTGAACGCCGAGGGCGAGATGTTGCTGCCCATCGGTTCCGGTTCGTTCACTGTGTCGGAATTGATGCAGCAGTTCAATATCGACAGTATGATTACCTGTTCGGAAGACGGGATCCTTTCTTATGGTTTCCATTTTGAGGACTTTGGTGTGGTGGATGGAGATAGCTTGTTGAGGTTTAAGGATTTGGAGTATAACGAGCGTTTTTCTTTTGAGAATCCATTCCCAATTATTTTGCCTCAAGCTTTCGACACGATGTTCCATTTCGAGCATACGATTGTGTTTGAGTCAGACAATATCCATGTGGTGGAAGCCGAAATGGAAACTGGTCATTTTGATTTTGATGTCAAATCCAACGTAGGCTTGCTTCAACGTCTGGTGATCCACTCTCCGGATATCACGGATGAGGGAGGCCGAGATTTGGAGCTTGATTTCGACTTGAATTCAAATGACATCCAGTTCGACCTTGACGGATTGCACTATGAAACGGATACAGCGAATACCCTTCAATTGGGCTATGATGTGTATGTCAGGTTGCAGAGTTTGCCGGCTCAAGAACTGTTTTTCGAAGTGGATATGAAAGGTAGTGAACTGGCCATCAAGGAGATGAGTGGTTTTGTCGATTCATACGAGTCGAGGAATGTCCTTGACACGACCATGAACTTGTTCCCTGGCAATGCATCGGGGTCGTTGCAAGTGCAGGGTGCACGGTTGAAACTATACGAACGGAACACGTTCAATTTGGGAGCTCGGTTGGATTTGGACACGGCTTGGATCATCGTGGATGATGAAGCCCCATACTCCATTTTTGGCCCACAACCAGTTTCGGTCAGCGTACCTCCTTTGTCCAATTTTGGACAAGTTTTTGAGAGAAGTTTAGGCGGTAAGATTTCGGCAAATGAGACGGGTGTTTATACCGTTTCTAACTTTATCGTGAATCCTTCAGGCATGTCTAACATGGTTTCTGTGTCCGACACCAGTGTCATCGATGTGATGATTGATGCGGAGATTCCTTTCTCATTTGCCATGAATGATGTGCGGTTTGTCGATACAACCGATCTCAATCTGAAGATTGATGCGCCTGAACAGATTGAAAAGTTGACGTTGGAACTGACCTTTACCTCGACGATTCCATTGGGACTGAATGCGCAGTTCTTCGCCTATGATTCTGAGACAGGGAAAATCACGGAAGCTCTGGTCGACGAAGACAGATTGATCAACGCTTCGTATGACGGGAATCCTGTGACAACCGAAGTGACGCTGGAAATCACGGGAGAAAAGGTGGAACATGTGAACCATTCCGACCGGTTGATTTCGGTTTATGAAATTGATACCGATGCTCATGATGTGTGTCTGCAAGGTCAGCAACAATTGAGCTTGTTTGTCAAAGCTAGAGTGAAATACAAGGGTACTGTTGAATTTTGAAAAGAGTGAAAACAAAAAAGTTATATAGAATCCTGTCTGTTTTAGCCTTGGTGTTTGCTTTTGCAACAGCCAAGGGCCAACAGGTGTCGCCCGTCGATTTCATGCGACTCAACCCATATCAGATGAATGCCAATCCTGCCACCGATTTGCCTTACCAAAGCGTGATGTCGCTTGTCGTCGGCAATATCGGCCTCGATGTGCAGAATACCACGCTGCGCTACGACAACCTCTTTGAGTTTGACGCGCAAAACCGTCCTGCTATACTCAACCTGAGGCAGTTTGCCAATAGTTTGAAGAAGAACAACTATTTGGGTCTCAATGTCAACTTGGATTTGTTCACCTTGTACAAACGTTTCGACAAAGACCTTTGGACTTTTAATTGGGGTGTGAAGGTGCAAGGCGATGTGAAATACAATGACGGCCTATTCAAGTTGTTGGGCTACGGCAATAGCGCTTTTGTGGGTGAGGACAATCCCGTCAAGGTCAACATGGACCTCAATATGATGGCCTATCAGGAATGGGCGGTAGGTTACCAGATGAATGTCACGGATCAGTTGTCGGTGGGTGGTAGGGCCAAGTTGCTTTTCGGTGTGGTGGATGTAAAGACCGATGCTTTCAATGCAGCGCTTTACACCGATCCTGATACCTATGCACTCCGATTAAAGGAACATGCCCTTGTGAAGGCTGCCATGCCCAACGCGGTTTACGTTGATGAAACAGGGAAACTGATGGGAAATGGCCCCTTCAGTATGGGCGAGCTGTTCCGCAATCCTGGCTTTGGCATCGACTTGGCTGCCGAATACCGTTTTGATGAGGAGTTTAGCGCAGTGGCTGCCATTCACGACTTGGGCCTTATCCACTGGGGAAAGAACAACATCACCATGACGAGCCAGTTGAACGACGTCGGGCAATTCTATGACAACGGAAGCTTCCTTTTCAGCGGCCTGGATTGGGAACAGATACAGCTGATTTCCTCGGATGAATCGTATAGTGAACAGTTTTTGGATACTTTGCAGCAGTATTTCCAATTGGAGTTTGCCCCTTTGCAGAAATACAATACTGCGCTCAATACCAATCTCTTGCTGCGCGGTAATTACGACCTTGATGACCAAAACCGTTTCAGCGCCCAAGTGCAGGGCTGTTTCTTGGGTAGCGGCTTCCGTCCTGCGCTCACTTTGGCATATTGCGGTTCCTTCTACGACAACCTCAATGTCTGTGCCACCTACACGATGATGCCTCATAGCTACGACAACATTGGCTTCGGCATCTCGGCCATGATTGAGACCTGCAACATTTACTTGACTACCAACAACTTGTTTGGGTTTTTCAAGCCATTGAATACGAGTCGATTCAACGCTCAAGTAGGTATTGTTTTCAACCTCTTTTTGCCCGAGAGACGTTACATCGACGAGTCGGGAATGCCTGAGTATTTGGAATGACAAAAGCAAAGATATTCGGAGTCAGCCGTCACCGTTTGACCGTCGACGGCGAGGGCGTCACCACCTTGGTGGCGTTCAATGGTTGCCCTTTGCGTTGCAAGTATTGCCTCAACAAGACTTCGTGGGACATGGACAAAGGCCGTGACTATACACCTGAAATGCTTTTTGAGGAGGTGAAAATTGACCAGCTGTATTTCTTGGCCACGCATGGCGGTGTCACTTTTGGAGGGGGAGAGCCCTTGCTGCAAAAGGAGTTTATCAAAGAATTTCGTGCGCTTTGTGGACCGCAGTGGCAAATCGTTGTGGAGACCAGCCTCCATGTGCCATTTGAGACCGTACAAGAGATGAATGACATTTTGGATGGCTACATCGTTGACATCAAAGACCTGAATCTGGAAATCTATTTGGCCTACACCGGAAAAGAAAATCCTCTGGTTTTGAAGAATTTGGAATGGATTTTGCAGCATAATGACCCTGAGCGCATCAAAGTGCGTGTTCCTCATATTCCTGAGTACAATACTGATGAAGATGTGGCGAAAAGTGTGGAACGACTCAAGGCGATGGGAGTGGTGGACATTGATGAGTTTCAATATATAATAAGGTAAGTTGGCAGTTGTTCAGTTATTCAGTTGTTCAGTTAGGTGATGGGAATGCTGAAATCGCAGATTCAGCGAAGCTAATGAGGAATGGGCTTCTGGCCTTTGGCTTTTGGCAGCATCATTAAATGCTGAAAGTTCAAGCTTCGGTTGAAGCGGCCAATGGCCAGTAGCCAGCAGCCAATAGCCAATCTTGAAATGCGAAATCTTGAAATTTTAATCTTTGAATCTTGAATCTTGAATCATTATGGCTAGAGGAAAACAAACCTGCAAGATCTTGAAGGAAATCCGCAAGCAGATTGCGGCGGAGAATGACATTGAGTTAGTTATCGAGGAATGTACCTATAAAGGCGATTGCCTCGGTACCTGTCCGAAATGCGAGGCCGAGGTGCGTTATCTAGAACGCGAACTGGAGAAACGACAACGCTTGGGCAAGGCTGCGGTTTTTGCTGGCATGTCGATGGGCACTCTGATCGCAGCTTCTGGTTGCCAAGTCATCCAACCTACGGCTGGAATGCCTGTCGATGCTTTCAATGGCACAGAGGTGGTGCAGTCGGACACGATACCCGAAAAGCCCCTTGAAGGTGATGTGGTAGCCGATAATCCTGAGCCACAAAAGCCCGACACGCTGATAACGGAACCCTTGATGGGGCTGGTGATGATGTATAATAACACCTTCGAGTTCAATGCAGAGGATTATCAGGCCTTGATGAAGGATAAGTTTGTGTTCCCCGAGATGCAGCACTTGTCCGTGATAGGTGGCAATATTGAATACCGTCATGTTGGCGATGGCGAACGCTATGAGAATTTGGAGCAATTCATCCAAGGCGTCGAGGAATTCCGTGCGCCCTATTATTCCGGTGGAGAGCAAAAGATGTACGCAAATGGATTGGAATTCGGCTTTTTATGATTACAAAGATGCGGACATTATTGGTGGCGCTTTCGAATGCCGTTGTGTGCAGAAGATTCATTTCCCGATAAAATAAACATAAAATAGTAGTGCTATGGCGAAAGGAAAACAAACCTGCAAAATCCTAAAGGAAATCCGCAAGCAGATTGCGGCGGAGAATGATATTAAGTTGGTCATCGAGGAATGCACCTACCAAGGCGATTGCCTCGGTACTTGTCCGAAATGCGAGGCCGAAGTGCGCTATCTGGAACGCGAATTGGAGAAACGGCAACGAATGGGCAAAGCCGCGGTTATCGCGGGAATGGCCGTGGGAACGATGTTCGCTGCCACTTCGTGCGACAAGATTCTACCTCGGCCTTTGGAAGGCGATGTGCCCTACATCCCCGACAGTATCCCAAGCGACAGCATTCCCGATGATGCCATCCTGCTTGAGAATGAGGTGATGGCCCTGATGTCGAAAGCGACCGAGAAAAATGATAAATCGGAATAATTTAGAACAAATTGCATTTTATTCAAAATAAATCGTATTTTTGCTGCGTTAATACAAAAAACTAATATCATGGCAAGAGGCAAACAAACCTGCAAAATCCTAAAGGAAATCCGCAGACAGATTGCGGCGGAGAACGATATTAAGTTGGTCATCGAGGAATGTACCTACAAAGGTGACTGCCTCGGCACATGCCCGAAATGTGAGGCAGAAGTGCGCTATCTAGAGCGCGAATTGGAGAAACGGCAACGGTTGGGCAAGGCTGCAGTTGTGGCAGGTCTTTCCGTTGGTTTGCTGGGCGCAAGCCAAATGGCCTTGGCGCAGCAGCCGGATACAATAACTTCTCCAAATTATCCAGAGAGGTCATTGAGAGGTGAAGTACCAATAATGATGGGCAAAGTGGCCTTTTCTCCTTTTTACCATTTCGCACATCGTCTGACATCACCTCACTTACGGATTATATAAAAGAAAATACCAAAGGGTTTTATGCTCCAAATTATCCCTATGGAGAATCATCAATGCTTGAGTTTATCTCCCAAAACTTGGGCAAGAATGCCGATGGCAACGCTTACGGCGACATGGAAGTGGCCTTCACTGTGGAACCCAATGGCAAATTGTCGCACATTGATATTATTAAAGGTGTCAATGAGCAATTGGATGCTCAAGTTGCGGCACTGTTCAAGTTCATGGAATGGAAGCCTGCCATTTGGGAATTGAATTCGGGAGAGAAGATTCCATTCGCTTGCCAATGCGTGCAGAAACTTCATTTTCCGATGATTACACATTAAAACACAAAGATTATGGCAAGAGGCAAACAAACCTGCAAAATCCTGAAGGAAATCCGCAAGCAGATTGCGGCGGAG
>CACXXW010000148.1 GCA_902771635.1 uncultured Bacteroidia bacterium
CGGCGTTTTGACTGGCGAAGTGAAGGACGTGCTGCTGCTTGACGTGACCCCGTTGAGCCTCGGTATCGAGACCCTCGGCGGCGTGATGACCAAGCTGATCGAGAGCAACACCACCATCCCGACCCGCAAGTCGGAGGTCTTCTCGACCGCTGCCGATAACCAGCCCAGCGTTGAAATCCACGTGCTGCAAGGCGAGCGTCCTATGGCTGCCCAGAACAAGACCATCGGTCGTTTCATCCTCGACAGCATCCCGCCCGCGCCGCGTGGCATCCCGCAAATCGAAGTCACCTTCGACATCGACTCCAACGGCATCCTGAACGTGAGCGCTAAGGACAAGGCTACGGGCAAGACCCAGAGCATCCGCATCGAGGCCTCCTCAGGCCTGACCGACGCTGAGATCGAGCGCATGAAGAACGAAGCCCAGGCCAACGCCGAAGCCGACAAGAAGGAACGTGAACGTATCGACAAGCTGAACCAAGCCGACAGCATCATCTTCCAGACCGAGAAGCAGCTGAAGGAATACGGCGACAAACTGCCTGCCGACAAGAAGGCTGAAATCGAGGCTGCCCTCGGCAAGCTGAAGACCGCTCACCAGGCTCAGGACATCGCCGGCATCGACGCTGCCATGGCTGAGATGAACGCCATGTGGCAGAAGGCCAGCGAGGAGATGTACAAGAACGCCGGTGCCCAAGGCGGCCCGCAAGGCGGCTTCGACCCGAACAACATGGGCGGAGGCTTCCAAGGCGGCAACCCGAACCAAGGCTCGCAGAACAATGGCGGTGACGACACCGTTACTGACGCGGACTTTGAGGAGGTGAAGTAAACGCTTCTTGAAAAACTATCAAAAAGGTGTAATCCAATGGGTTACACCTTTTTTTGTTTCATTTGATTAAGTTGCCAAATAAGCACGCTCAATAGTGCTTAATTGTAAAATATATAATAATACATTGATTTATAATAAAATACAAAAGCACATTAACTAACCAGTTACACGATTATTGAAGAGACATAGCTTATAGGCAAAGGCAAATTAAGGTGTAAAAAACACGATTATTTTCTTAAAGTGACAATTATTTACCAAATAAGAATGAATTTTTTTGCTTATTTGGCATAAAAGTAGTATTTTTGCATGGTAAAAACTTTCTTATATGGAATATACGGCATTGTTAGAGCAACAAATCTTAGGTCGTCTCAGGGTTGACAACCCTTGGTGGACAGAAGGCAAAATCCCTTCTTTTTATCGTGATATGCGTCCTAGGTTGTACACGGAAATTTTTTATCCGTTAGTAACCGATTTGTCAATTAACCGATCGATTGTCTTGATGGGGCCACGGCGTGTGGGTAAGACAGTGATGATTTACCACACCATTCAGCGACTTATTGATGAAGGCGTGCCAGCTCAGAACATTATTTATATTTCTGTCGAGACACCCATATACAACAACATCCATCTTGAGCTGCTGTATAATCTTTGCAAGCGGACTTTGGGCAAACAACCTGATGATAAAAACCAATATTATGTGTTCTTTGATGAGATTCAGTACTTGAAAGATTGGGAGGTGCATCTCAAGTCACTGGTAGACACCTATCGTAACACGCGCTTTGTGGTATCAGGGTCGGCTGCCGCCGAACTCAAGAAACGCAGCAACGAAAGTGGTGCTGGCCGGTTTACGGATTTCTTGCTACCACCGCTTACTTTCTATGAATACATCCATCTCAAAAACTATCAGAATCTCCTATTGCCACAACAGATGCAGTGGTATGACACAACAGTTGGTTTTTATAATGCCATTGACATTAAGCGCCTCAATCAATTGTTTATTGATTATATCAACTACGGCGGATATCCCGAAGTGGTATTCTCAGAAAAAATACAGGAAGATCCTGGGCAATTTATCCGTCATGATATTATTGATAAGGTTTTGCTTCGCGACCTGCCTAGTTTGTATGGCATTCAGGATGTTCA
Source organism: uncultured Bacteroidia bacterium (assembly GCA_902771635.1). Lineage (GTDB taxonomy): Bacteria > Bacteroidota > Bacteroidia > Bacteroidales > F082 > Limimorpha. Next base: position 1,967 of record CACXXW010000148.1, read on the forward strand.
GGAGCTGAATAGTGTATTCACTATGATTGCCTATCACTCTGGCGACCAATTCTCATACGAAAGAATGTCGAAAGAATCGGGGGTGAGAAAAGACACTTTGCGCAAGTACATCGAGTATCTTGAGGCTGCTTTTCTAATAAAGGTTATCCATCGCACTGACGATACAGCCAAACGATACTTGCGAGAAACCAGTTTCAAGATCTATTTGACAAACCCTTCGCTTCGGTGTGCTCTTTTTCAGCCTATTACGGAAACCGATGCGGAGATAGGCAATATGGTTGAAACGGCAGTATATGCACAATGGATTCCTCGTCTCGGAGTGGATATTTCATACGCCAATTGGCGGCTAAGCAAGACGCAACAGGGCGAGGTGGATATTGTGGGGATGAATATCGCCCAACAAAAACCTTTCTGGGCGGTGGAAATCAAATGGACCGACCGTTATACGGAGCATCCCGAAGAATTGACTTCTTTGCTGTACTTTATGCCTCAGACGGGTTTGAAACAAGCATTGGTGACATCAAAAACCATAACAATACGACATGAGATGAACGCGGGATTATTGCAGTTTATCCCAGCATCATGTTATGCATATACCGTAGGAGAGAACACCATCAACAAAAACAAGCAAATGTATGGGTTATAGCATTGCCGCCAAATAAGCACGCTTAAACCTGCTTAATTGGAAATCAACGGATATTAGAATGATTTATAATAATATACAACGGAAAAATAAGAACGACATCACTATGCGTTCACCATTTATGAGCTGGATTATTATGGGCTGAGAGGATGAAATAAACGCTTTTCAAAGCATTATCGAAAAAGGTGTAATCTGAAAGGGTTACGCCTTTTTTTTGTGTACATATCCTTCCTGCACTGCGGCATAGATTGTTGACTCCAACCAACACAATTTGCCTATATCTGCGTTATATATATTATTGATTTATAATAATTTGAAAAGAATTATATATACAATTTGTTATTTATGTTGTAAATAAATATTCGAAAATTTTTAACAAAGTTTAACAAGTTTTCTTGCAATGCTTCCAATCCAACTCTTTACTTTTGCAGCAAATATTAAACACCAATACTATGGATATTAAAGATGCATTACAGAAACCATTGGAAAGTATGAATGGTGACAATGTTCAAAGTTCGTTTAAAAAGATTGCAGAGAATCTGTTCAACAATTTCTGCATTCAATGTGGTAAAAAGGATTATTATTTCGCTGAAGTCGAATTCTACTATTACGACAAAGAAAATTATCTAAAAGACAAAGAACAAAACAAATGGAACACGGTAACATATCCTCGAACAGGTTATAGTGCAGGAGATTTCTTCTTTCATTTAAGCGGTTTTGATATATGTTTCAATAGCCATTACGATGAAAAAGATGCCAAATTTGGTGGAATACTTGTTAGGAGTATTAAAGATAACACAGGTGTAGTCACGACAGGCCCTTTGACTTGTAAAGATTTAATCCTTAATGCATGTAATAATGAAATGCCGAAATTGAAGCCATACCATCCAGAAATTGAAATAAAACCCGTACCAACAATTCGTTCTCTTGGCAAAGTAGACATGAATAATAGAATTGATGGAATTTTGAATTTATGTTTCTATGATGGAAGTATAAAAGATTGGAAACCAGCTAAACAAAGATTTGATACAAAAACAGGAAAAATAGTAAAAGCCTATAGTTCTTATAAAACTGATAGATTTGTTTAACAATGATCACCGACAACCTTACCACCGCAGTATATTTCTCTGACCTTCTGCCAAAGAAATGCCCAACCTTGAATCAGCACATTGCCGAAGTATTGGAAGCAAACAGGATTCCGTATGCCTACCTTTCGGAAACCAAGGACATTTGGTGCCGTGATTTCATGCCCATCCAGATTGCAGAAGATCGCTTTGTGTCCTATAAGTACACACCTAATTATCTGCAAGATAAAACAGGTCTTCGTCTTCAAACCAATCCCGAAGCGGTGCTTCAAGCCCAACAGAATCGTCTGACTCATGTGTTGCAAAATGCTGTCAAAATTGACCTGATTCTGGATGGTGGCAATGTCGTGAAATGCGGCAACATCATTGTGATGACGGAGAAGGTCTTTGCCGAAAATAGGGACAAATCGCCCATTGAGGTGGATAGGATCCTAAAGGATGCGTTCCAAAGCGATGTGCTATATTTGCCCTGGGACCACCAAGAGACCTTTGGCCACAGCGACGGAATCATCCATTTTGCAGGTGATGGCAAAGTCCTAATAACAAACTACGGCGACATTTCACCTCGTTATTACTCACGTTTCCGTGTGGCATTGGAAAAACACTTTGAAGTGATTCCTTTGTATTACAAAACCAAGAAGATACACGCCCGTAGCTGGGCATACATCAATTTCTTACAGATAGGCAAGCTGATTCTTGTGCCTCAGCTTGGGCTTGAAGAAGATAAGCAAGCTCTTGAACAAATCAGCAATGCGATGCCAGACTGTGAGGTTTTAGGCATTCCTGCATTGGAAGCTGTCAGAAGAGGAGGAGGCCTTAACTG
>CACXXW010000149.1 GCA_902771635.1 uncultured Bacteroidia bacterium
TTATTAGTACAGATTTACGATTGAATCGTAAATCTGTACTAATATATTATATATCATTTATAGTCAGCACATTAAATTCTGACATATTTAGTTTCTGTTCGCCACCATACACGATATTGCAGTGTTCAGCATCAGCTGACGACAAACCAGCCCAATACTTCAATGAATTGGCATAATCTGTCGAATAGGTCTTTCCCGACTTGATCTCGTAGGCAAACTGCTTTCCTTCAATAGTTTCCAATAAATCAACTTCGTTACCCTTGTTGTCGCGCCAAAACGACAATTGGGGCGTTTCACCTTTATTGAATGCTTTTTTCAAGAATAGGTTGATGACATAATTCTCAAACAACCCGCCCTTAAGATAATGAGATTCAATCTGCTTCGCGTCTTTTATCTCCAAAAGCGAACAAGCCAAGCCTGTATCGTAGAAATACAACTTTGGTGATTTAATCAGTCGCTTTGAAAAGTTATTGAAATCAGGCCGCAACAAATGCACAATATAACTTGTTTCAAGCATTGAAAGCCATGCCTGTGCCGTGGAAACCGCAATGCCGCAATCGTTGGCCAGCGAAGAATAATTCAGCAACTGCCCTATGCGACCTGCGCACAACTTGATGAACTTCACGAACAGGCCCAAATCGCTCACATTCTTCAACTGCCTGACATCACGCTCCACGTAGGTCTTGATATAATAAGGATAATACTCAGTGGGCGGGATGCCTTTGTCGAATAAACGCGGATAGGCACCCATAAACATTTCATCCTCAATCGTTTGAGGAAGCATATCGGCAGATTTTAGTTCCTCACGAGAAAACGGCAACAGTTCCAAAATGGCCACGCGACCCGCCAAAGACTGCGAAATCTTTTCCATAAGTTGGAAATTTTGTGAGCCGGAAAGGATGTACATTCCCTCCTTATTGGCACTATCCACGTGGGTTTGCAAATAGGAAAACAGATTGGGAGCATATTGCGCCTCGTCGATGATGGTTTTGTCGGGGTAGGTATCCAAAAAACCCCGAGGGTCGTCCCAGGCAAAACTGCGGTTATCCAAATCCTCCAACGAGACATACTTATATTCAGGAAATTTCTCGCGAAGCAAAGTGGATTTCCCCGACTGTCGTGGACCCGTCAGCAACACAATCGGATAAAATGTTGTCATCCGACGCAATTTTGCGGTAATCGTTCTTTCTATCATCACTAATTCAATTGATTCCGCAAAAATAGTACAAATTTTCGATTTAATCGTAAATCTGTACGAAAAAAAAACATCAGAAATCATGAAACAAAAAATCCCCGACCCAAAAGCTGAGGATTGTAGGGCTGTCGTACCACGGCAGCCGCAGCATTGTTTTATTGCTGCGGCTGCCACGATGTGACAGCCCTACAGACCGACACCATTATTCCACCACGACCTTCCGCGTGGCACCACCCAATTTCACGAAATACATGCCTTGCGGCAATTCCACACTGGCTTTCCCGTCGATTTCTTGTGTCAAAATGGTCTGTCCCAAGGTATTCATAACGGTCATTGTACCCGATCCTTCGACAATGAAACGGTCTTTGGCAGGATTCGGATAGACTTTGAACGTCGTGGCCTCGTTCTCACCAAGACCGACAAGGTCCATGCTGCGGTTGGAGAGCAGGCGCGTTTCGCCATCCTTGCCTGCTTCAACGCCTTGCACGACGATATAACCCTCATCGAATTGGCTCTGCGAGCAGGTGTAGCTGGTGACGCTGGCTCCGACAAAGTCAATGACGGTGAGCGAACCGTCGTCTTCGTGCCATTCACAGATGTTGTAGCCTAACAAGTCGTAGCCCGTCGGGGTGTTCCATCCTATTTCTATGGTGTTATTCATACCCAAAGTGTAACTCATGTGTATCGTTTCCTTGGGATAGCTCACGATGGGACACTCTGTGCCGTCTGTAGCAATGGCTACGAGGGTATAAGTACGAGATGCCGCACCACTGCCAATATTGTCGACAAAATAACCATCGGAGTAGTCGACAGTGCCGACTTGCATACCATCGCGTTTCACAATGACATGGTCTATGTACTGGGCTTGTGCCACTGTAGTAGGCCATGTAACCATGTTTAAGTTGCTTTCAAGGTCGCAGGTAGCCAAGTCGATTTCGACGTTGTCTCGAACTTCAATGGAGTAGGTCTCGGAGCCACACAAGTCTGAGACTATTACAGTGTAAACGCCAGGTTCTGTGACTTCGATAATGGGAGACGTCTCTCCGTTGGACCATTGCCAAGTCCAGTCAGTCCACTGATTGCCTATCGTAACACTTTCACCAACCCGTTTCCATACTATCGGACTCGGGAATGGATTGAAGAAGTCTGAACTTGTGAGTTCAAGCCAAAATGATACGGAAAGGTAGTCACATCCATCGAATGAAATACGATAATATCCTCCATCAAGGATAATGGAATCGTTTTCAAACAGTTGACCGTCCACATAGAACTGATTGAATTCACAGCCTTCCTGTCCGTAGATTATTACTCCGGAAACTGGTGGCTGGCAATAACGGTAAACACTGTCTGAAACGAGTTGCTCTACATAGAGAACCTCATAATTTTGTGCGTTACAAACGTTGATGCTGCAAATGAAAGCAGCGACAATCAAAAGTAATTTTTTCATAGTTTTATTCCTTTCCTTTTAGTTATTTTGTAATTGAGTTTCCTTGTAATTTAAGGCATAAAAAAAACAGCGTGGAATCAATTCCTTGCTCGAACACCAGGGGTTCCACGCCCTACAACTCTAACAAGTATTCCACGCCGTACCCAGTACGGCATTTGCAACTTGTCCTTGAGTTGTTGCCCCGCCAAAACGGGGACTGAATGGAACTTTGGTGTTCAAGGACAGCAACAAGTGCTATCTGATTATTATATGTCTTTTGTGTTTATCTTCTTTTCTTTGTTTGATTATTTTGGTTCAACCAATGTTTTTATCTTGTTTATATATTCTTCAACCTTCTCAAATAGTGGCTCCACTTCTTCTTGATGCCATTCAATGAAATCATCGTAGTCACCTGTTTTGCGCATGTTCTGAAGTCGGGCCAAAAGTTTGGCTTCATCTTTTGAAAGAATGCCCGTTAGGACAAAATTCTGGCCAATCATTCCAATGACACCTTCGTGAGACTTTGCAACAATTTCATTTTGAATCAACAACGCCGAAGAAGCATAGTACGCAGCATAGTACAAACGATTGGCTGCAAGTGTCCAATGGTTCATAGTACCGCAGTCTTTGGCTTCGACCAGCGTTTCACCAGCTTTCTCAAGTCGGTAGGTCACCAAAGCTTTTCTTTCATCTTCCGTTAGCATAATTCCACTCCTTCTTTCATTACATTTTTATAAAATGGAGATATCTGCCGCCGCATCCATTCATCGTAAGTGTAAGCCACAGGATTGATGTCCACACCAAGCGACCATCCCAATGAAATGAACGGAAACACCCAACGGTCGAAATCTTCATTGCTCACTTTTTCACCTTCCAACAAAATCAGTAAATCCCAATCGGAATCAGGTCTTGCCTCATCACGCGCTTGGGAACCAAAAAGCAACAAACGAGCACCTCGGGGAAGTATTTCCGCTCCAAGATGCTTTATCAAACCTTCTATTTCAAGTTGCCGAGTGGACATTTTCTTTCTTTTTTCAGTTTGCAAATATAAACAATTTCTCTAAATCCAATAGCCTTATCGCTTCAAGAATTTCCTCACATAACTATGGCCTCCCTGCTCCAACCGAATGACATACACACCCGAAGGCCAATGTGAAACGTCCATAGTAAATGGCAAACTTGCTTGGTTCTCGGAAAACATGCTGCGTCCCATCATATCCGTCACAACGGTACTAAAAAATCTGTCGTTCGAAACTTCACCAAAATGAATTGTCATACGAGTATTGGCAGGATTGGGATAAACCTGAATCATAGTTTCCTCCATTTCGGGCAACGAGGCCATGGATTTCAGATGATTGTACAGGAAATCGCGGGTGATACTGAAACAAGCATCGAATTTTTCCTCAATCAGTGTATAAAGTACCGGAACAAGGTAGAAAGCGTGTCCCTCGCCCTCGAATGGATGAAATTCGTAATCGGTGACACCCAATTCGTCGAGGCGGCTAACCATGGCATGCGAACCGTACATAAAGGGCATCACACCCGGGAGCATCCCGTTGTAGCAATAGCCCGAATCGCAAGGCACTGTGGTGTCGTCGGTGCCATGAATCATGCACAGCGGCACATATTCCTCTTTGCTGATGACATCGAGGTCCAACACACCGCCCCAATGCGGTACGGCACCAGCCACCGCTGGCGAAAAACCTGCATATTCCTCATAACCTGAACTATGCATCGAGCCTAAATCGGGGCTTTCGAAGGTCTCGGCAGGGCGCTCGCTCTCGTCCATGAACATCTCACATAAAATGGCAATGGAGCCAGCGGAGTTGCCGAGCAGAAACACCTGTTCTGGGTCAATCCTGTATTCTTCGCAATGGCATTTG
>CACXXW010000150.1 GCA_902771635.1 uncultured Bacteroidia bacterium
ACGGCCTTTTCGCTGATGCGTAAAAAAACCGTCAAACCGTGTTGGTTCATCCACTCCATGTTGTCGAAATAGCAAGCCGTGCCGCCACCTGTCGAAATCACTACGTTCTCAAGGTTTTCGGTCTCCTTCAGCACTTCCGACTCAAGCTTACGGTATAAGGGCTCATCGTATTTGTGAAAGAAATCGCAAACTGAAATCTTGTATTTCTCCTCGAACAAATCATCGGTGTCGGCCACTTCCCAGCCCAGCTGGTTGGCCAAACGACACGCTGTGGTCGTCTTGCCTGCGCCCATATATCCGACAAGATAGATCCGATTCATGTTCTTTATTTCACCCATTCGGCAGAGCGAAGCGCATCGCCCACCTGATATACCAAGAATTGGTTTGGTGCCAAGGCATTGATGACATACTTGAACTCTTTCTTTTCTGAGCTGAGGGTTTTCTTCCCGCTCTTCACGGCCTTATGCGTGACCCAAACGACAAAGTTTTCCTTGTCATCAAGACGCCAATAACCTTCTATGGTCACGTTGTTCCCCTTTTTGTCAACGGCATGACTCAAGTATTTGCCATCGCCATAGAAAGTCTCCGTGCCTTGAGGGAAAAACGATTTTTGCTCGGATTCCTCCTCAGTATATTTCCATGTACCAATAAGATAGAAGTCCCATACCGCTTCCTTGGCAACAGATTGTTTAGGCTCAGCCTTGCGTTTGCCCCCTGGTATGCAGCCTGCCATAATCAGGGCAAGCAACATCAATACTATAGTCTTTTTCATTTTAGATTTCTTTTGCGTTTATATTCGTTAATGGCATCTTCCGCTTGTTTTATATACTGTTCTACAGGGCCGTATTCATTCACATCGACGCCATGGGCTTTCGCATAAGCCACTGCTGCCTTAGCTTCCTTTAGGGCTGCCTCAGCCTGCCTAAGCTGTTCATCTGTGGTGATGATCAACTCTTCTGTCGTATTGTTGGTCTCAACATTACTCTTTCCCTTAGGTTGTTCTTGTTTCCCGACCTGTTGCTGGCTATCATGCTGATCCTTCTTTCCAGTATTTTGCTTAGGCTGATCCTTCTTACCCGTGTTCTGCTTATGCTGGGTCGTTTCTTTTCCCGTTCCCTTCTGATTCGCCTTTTCCTGTTGGTGGACCGATGACTTGTCGGTTCCTAAGAAGTCACCAGTATAAATGTTTTTCCACACATAGCAACCACGTTTCTGGTCCCACACTTTCCTAACGCCGGAAAAAGGCGACACCTCGGGATTGTCGGGGTCATTGTTTGAACCTGTGAAATGCACATGCTTGTCCATCTCTTCTATAGGCTTCATGTTCTTGTCGAGGCAGATGAAGCCACCCATACTGTCTTTCCACACATAGCAGCCGCGTTTATTGTCATATTCCTTATGCACGCCAAAAGCTTCGGTGTTGACAAATACAGTTGTATTATCATCATAATAACTGCTTCCAGTCTGTGCCAAGGTCAGTATAGGCATCGACAATAAAGTGATTATCAACGAAATCAATAGTTTTCTTTTCATAGTCAAAGGTTTTAGTCATTAGTAATCATGTGATATTGACAGATTTGCAATTTTCCATCGCCGTCGCGCAGGTGCATGCCGTTGCCTTGGCAATAGCGCCACATCTTGCAATGCTCACACTGGTCGGTCTTCATCCATTTTCGGTCGCGGTAGACCTGGAATTTGTTTTGCCAAACGTCCCAAAAACTGTCCTTGTAGATATTGCCTTGATGGTAATCGCTGCGGATGCTGAGGCAACCCGAGATAGAACCGTCAGCCAAAATGGAAGCCACATTGATGCCCGCACTGCATGAATAATAATGGTTGCGCACCTCGCCCTCATATTTGCCGAGAAAACCGTCGCAGCCATAATCAGCACGAATCTTACCTTCAAGACGCGTCTGCTTAATGAACTCCATCATCTGAACAAACTGTTCGTTACTGAGTTTGAAGTCGGGCTCGTTGGCGGCACGACCGAAGGGAAACACGGTGAACAATCGCCAACGGCGAATGCCCAAAGAAATGAGGAAATCGCGGAACTTGGGCAGGTATTTTATGGTGCGCTGGTTGACACAGGTGATGACGTCCCAAGTGAGGCTCGGATGCTGTTTCATGGCTTCCACCGCACGCAACACGTTTTGGTAGCTGTTCGGGTTGCCGCGCATCCAGTTGTGGTCTTCCTCGAAGCCGTCAAAGCTGACCGCCAGCGACTTCAGTCCAGCATCCATAAACTCGTTGAGTTTCTCGGCCGAGAGCAACATGCCGTTGCACACCATACCCCAAACGAAGCCGCGCTTCGAGATTTCCTCGCCGCAACGGGCCAAGTCAGGACGCACGGTGGGCTCACCACCAGTCGTGATGACCATCACCTTGCCCGGATCTTGATGGGCGCGCACCTCATCAAGCACCTTGGCGAAATCTTCAAAAGGCATGTCATCCTTTTCGGAAAGCATACGACAATCGGAACCGCAGTGGCGGCAGTTGAGGTTGCATCGCAGCGTGCATTCCCAAAACAATTGGTGCAGCTCATGTTCATCGATGCGCTTTTGCAGCACCTGATGATTAAGCTCAAGCATCACCTTTTTATAAAAGCCGAGGCGTTCGCTCATTTCTTCTCTACTTTTTCATTTGCCGTATCTCATATGGACTACCATACAAAACTTCGGCATCTGGTAAACGAGGTAAACGAGAAATATCAAACTCATCCAGCTCTTTTTTCGCTTCTTTCAGCTGTCTCTCCCAAATGGAAATATCACTTTCCATATTGGCTTGTTCTTCATCGTAATCTGGATACATCCCTGGAGGTGGGCCGTAGACACAAGGCGGAATATAGGCTTTAATAAGGAATTCCAATGAATCAATACGTTTCAGGATTTGACGGCGGCGAACGTTACGGTCGAGGTCGATATCTTCGCCTAAACGATAGTTGATGGAGTCAAGCCTATTTTCAAGGGAATACTTTTCATCAAAATGTTCCATGAAATCTTCCCAGTAATATTGGTAGTAGTTCGGGTCGTCCTCTTCGGGATTTTCAAACTTATCGCTTTTCACCTTGGCAAGCTGCGTTTCAACCCGCTCACGCTCTTTGCGGAGCTGCTTGCGTTCCTTGCGCGTCAAGCCATTCTGCGTGCAGCAGGCTCCCAAGAAAGCCAGCCCCGACAGGGCACAAATCCATACCGAACGAACTACCTTTTTCATGGCGGTTATTCCTGGTTCAACTCTTTCAGTTCCTGTCGAACCGCTTCAAGTTCACTCCTCAGGCGTTGGGTTTCCTTGCCGTATTCTTCGATAATTTCGGGCGAGCCGTAAACGCAAGCGCCTTCGCGTCGTTGTAAGGCTGCTTGAAGGTCAACGATACGTTCCTGTAAAGCCACACGGCGAGCGCTCTTCTCCAAGTCGACCTCCTCACCCAATTTGGCATTGATGGAATCAAGCTGACTTTGAAGACGATAGGTGTCGGCTGCTCGTCTGGCCATAATCTCTGGCGTTCCGTAAACCACAGAGCCTTCCCGACTGGTCAAAATCGCTTGGATGGAGTCGCGTTCCTTGACAAGTTGCTTGCGTTCCTTGCGAGTCAAGCCGTTTTGTGAACAGCAGGCAGCCAAGAAGGCCAAGCCCGACAGTGCGCCAATCCATACAGTTCGAACTACTTTTTTCATCTTTTCAATGTTATATAACGGTGCAAAAATAACAATTTTCGACAAATACAACAATTTTAGTTCCAAAAACGCCCCAAAACGGCGACAAAAAAGTTCATTCCACCCGTCAGATGAAAAAAAGTTTTCAACCTCCCCTGTTGATAAACCTGTTGATAAAATGTTGAAAACTAATTGATGCCTCTTTCCGTTGAATCACCTACAATTCCTAATTTTGAGTGCTTATCCATATTTGGAATTATTACGAATTAAATCATTAAGTATCAAACAAATAATCATCATCCAATGAAACGAAATCTTACTTTTTTGTTGACAGCTTTGTTGCTGTTGACGGGATTGAACGTTTGGGCGCAATCCCGAACGGAGATCACCGATGTTCTCAACCGAGACCTTACCGGTGTCACTGGCTCTTCCTATACCAGTTGGGAAGGGAAGACCAGTAATTCCGATGCCGTTTATGCAGGACAAAGTGCTGGCGGCAACGAATCCATCCAACTGAGAAGCAACAACAGCAACTCAGGCATTATCACCACTGCATCGGGTGGAACACTGACCAATGTTACTGTTATTTGGAATAGCAACACTAACGATGGCAGAACTTTGAACGTGTATGGCAGTCACTCCGCTTACACTTCACCGACAGAGTTGTATAATGACGAAACCGATGGAGACCTCCTCGGCACCATCGTGAAAGGCGAGAGTGAGGAATTGGCTATTTCAGGTTCATACGAGTACCTCGGCCTCCGTTCTGCCAGTAGTGCCATGTATTTGACAGAAATTGACATCACATGGAACACCGAAGGCGGCACTCCGCAAGATTTCGGTCACCATCAGCTGCGCCACCGAAGGAGCAACCATTTACTATACCCTTGACGGTAGCAACCCGATGGAGGACGGCACTGTCTACACCAGTGCCATCAACATTACCGAAACCACTACGGTGAAAGCCTTCGCCATGAAAGAGGGCTATCTCAACAGCAACGTCGCTTCGGCCACATATACCATTTCCGAAGCCCCGGCTCCGACCCTCATCACCATTGCTGAGGCACGTGCCCTTGCCCTCAACGAATACGCTTTGGTGCAAGGTGTGGTGACCTTCATCGACGGACGCAATGTCTATATCCAAGACGAGACGGCAGGCATCGACCTCTTCCTGAACAGCAATACTGTGCCTTCAACCCTCGCTATTGGCGATATGGTTCAAGCCTACGGCAAAAGGGCTGCGTACAACGGCCTTGCCGAACTGAGCGGTATCAACGGCAACGATGCCGAACAATTCAGCATCCTTTCGTCAGGCAACACACTGCCTTTGGCCGTGAAGACCATCGCTGAAATCCTCGAAGGTGGTGTCGATGCCCTGCAATGCACCCGCGTCAAGGTAGAAGGCGCCACCATTGGTGCCATCAACACGAGTGGCAACACTCCTTTGACTCAAGACGGAGCCACCATTAACATTTATAAGGTTCCTGCCTTGACAGGTATCGAAGAAGGTGATTTGGTGGATGTCATCAGCGTCATCGGCTATTTCAATGCGCCTCAACTGAGAGTCGCTTTGCCCGACGATGTGACTTTAATCGAAACGCCTTCAACCTCAACCTTAACCGTCACTCCGACGACGCTTTCCGGTTTTGAATATGATTTTGAGGCTGGCGGCCCCTCGGAAATCCAGTATTTCACTGTAAGCGGTGACCAATTGACTAACGATGTCAGCGTGATTCCTTCTGAGCATTTCGAGGTTTCCACTCAGGTTATCGAACAGTTTGAACCAGAAAATCCTGCCATGATCTACATCCCTGAATCGGGTTCATTCTACGATATCCAAATTTGTGTGCGTCTGAAAGCCGGTCTGGAAGCAGGCACTTACAACGAACAGATTACTATCACTTCAGAAGAGGCAGGTACTGTATATGTCAACGTTTCAGGCAGTGTCAACGGTAGCACGCCTACCCCGCCCGAACCACCTACTCCTACAGAAGGAGAATATGTACGTATCAGCGACCTTAGTCAACTTATTGCTGGCAGTTATGTGGTCTTTGCCGCCCGTTTCGATGAGAATGCCACCGACTATTACGCCATGAGCAACGCCTCATCGGGCAAACCCACAGGCATTCTGTTTACCTCCGCCAACTCCAATGGAAACGAGGTCCTACCTGCTTCCATCACCGACGAGGAAAGCAACTACTACTGGGTTGTTGGTTTGACCGACAATGGCTACACCTTCACTAACGCCGCTGGCCAGATGATTGGTTACGAAAGCAGCACCAACTTCTCCACTGGTGGCGACAACACTGAATGGGCTATTGAACTCGGTACTGCCGACAACGGAGCCATGGTCCCCAACTATTCAGGTTTCTTCATCACCAATGTGAATAATAATCCGAGGCACTTCGCATTAAACAGCAACCATAACTTCGGCCCTTACCATTCCAACAACCTCACCAATAGCGGCTACAACTTCTACCTCGACCTCTTCGTAAAGACCGAAGGCATTGAGCCACCTATGCCTACTGTGGCCACA
>CACXXW010000151.1 GCA_902771635.1 uncultured Bacteroidia bacterium
TGCAACAGGCCGAAGTGTTCAACATGCTCGGGCAGCAAGTACTCAGCGTGCAAGGCAAAGGCAACGAGCTCCACATCGATATGACTGCGCTGCCCGCTGGCGTCTACTTCGTCACCGTCACCGACGAGGAAGGGCGGAAGTGCGTGCGCAAGGTGGTGAAGGAGTAGCAGGCCATGAAATGTTTGAATTATTAACCATAAAGTATTAACCTTAAAATCTAAAACTATGAAAGCAAAAGTCTTAGCTTTGAGTCTTACACTCATCGTATTGTTGGCGGTCGCCTCTTGTACTAAGGAATATACCGTCAACGTCAATTCGAACAATGAAACATGGGGAACGGTCACAGGTGGAGGTACTTACGCATCTGGTGCCACGGCAACTCTTGCAGCTGTCCCAGCCACTGACTGCTTCTTCGTGAAATGGAATGATGACGTCACCGACAACCCACGCACTGTCACAGTCACCAAAGACATTACCTACACTGCTTCCTTCGCCGAGAATACTGGCGAAACCTTCACCGTTACGGTCAATTCGAACAACGAAGCATGGGGAACGGTCACGGGCAGTGGTACCTACCCAGCTGGCGCTACGGCAACCCTTGCAGCTGTTCCGGCCACCAACTGCCTCTTTGTGAAATGGAATGATGAAGTCACCGACAACCCACGCACCGTTACCGTAGCCAGCGATGTCACCTACACCGCCTACTTCGCCGAGAAGTCTGGCGGCAATTTCTCCTTCTCTGGTAAGGTGCAGAAAGGGCCTTTCGTGACCGGCGCCACTATTACCGTCAACGAGCTCAACGAAAACCTTGGACAGACCGGTAAGTCGTTCACCACCTCTATCGCTTCCGATGACGGCAGTTTCAGTCTCAACAATCTTGAGATGGAATCGGATTTGGCCTTGCTCTCCGGCAATGGCTTCTATTTTAACGAGGTGCTTGGTCAGCTCTCGTCATCACAGATTACCTTGCAAGCCATCGCTGACTTGACTGATGAAGAAACTGTCAACATCAACGTGCTGACCCACATCACCAAGTCACGCATCGAGACCCTTGTGGGAGAAGGCATGAGTTTCGCTGATGCCAAACGACAGGCTGAAGGTGAATTTCAAGATTTTCTCGGTGTGACCGAACATTTCAATCAAGGCTTCGAACAGATGTCCATCGCCTCGCAAGGTGATTTCAACGCCATGCTGCTCGCCTTCTCCATCATCCTGCAAAGGCCGTCCAACAACATAGCTGTAGTCCCCACCCTTCCGGCCGAGTTGACCTGGCTCATGACAAGCCTCTCCTCTGACTTCGCTAGCGATGGTGCCGTTAACGACGAAGCATTGGTTGATACTTTGCTCTACAATATCTCAATACAAAACCAGAGGTACATCAGGCAGCGTATCCAAAACTACTATTCTGGATTAGGCCAAATTGTGGAAATTCCTGACTTTGAGTCCTATATCGCTATGTTCCAAGCCGCGCACCAGGAATTGGTCACCGAATTCATTTATCCCGACCAGGCTTCTCCAGCCCCGGAAATTGGTCCTGAAGGTGCTGTGCCCAACATCCTCGTGAAAGACGTGACGCAATTCGACGGCACGCATGCCTACGTTGTAGCAGCTATCACGCCTCTGTGGAAAAGCCTTAAGGTGAAAGTCACGGGTAACGTACGGGTTGATGCAGGCCTCAACAACGGCTGGGTCATTACCGATAACACTAATAATGGTTTCACCATTGAGCCACAGCGTCAAAACGAGCTTGTCTCGATGCTAGTTTACCTCAAGAGCGATAGTAAAGACGGCTCCGCTACCATTGAATATTATGAAGACTCTGATGTGCCGACCTTTACCAAGCAAATCACATGGACGGGAGGTTGGTCACCCTTTTAAATAATAACTGGTACAACAACTTTTTCAACAAAAGCCATTTTTCTTTGGAAAATGGCTTTTTTGTTTCAATAAAACTTTCTACTTTTGTACTCTCGAATCTATTCACTAAAACCTAAACGATATGAGAACAAAACAAAGAATGAAAAAAATCGGCGGCATCGGCCTGGTGGCTGCCTTGCTGCTGCTCTGCTTCATGCCCTCATGCGGCAAGAAGGGAACGGGCGGACAGAATGCCTCTTTCGTGGAGCGCATCCAGCCCATCAATGAAGCCCTGCT
This sequence comes from uncultured Bacteroidia bacterium, assembly GCA_902771635.1. Taxonomy (GTDB): domain Bacteria; phylum Bacteroidota; class Bacteroidia; order Bacteroidales; family F082; genus Limimorpha. The sequence continues at coordinate 2,155 of CACXXW010000151.1, forward strand.
GCCTTTGTTGGACAGCTACACCTCGGGCGTGGTCGCCTCAGGCGAGCCCATCGTGGTGCGCTTCAAGAACCCCGAGACGATGAAGGTGAAGTTTGGCGAGCCCATCCCCGCCAAAGCCTTCCAGTTCACACCCGCCCTGAAAGGCAGTGCCTACTGGGTCGATGAGAACACCGTCGGCTTCCAGTACGACAACATCGACAAGGAACAGAACTATGTCTGCAAGTTCCGCGTCTCCGACTTCGTTGACTGCGGCTCCGAGCAAGCCCTTGAGTTCGGCTTCGGCGTGCGCCGCCAAAACTTGAGCCTCGTGGCCCAGCAGCCTATCTGCCTGTCGAACGAAACGATGAACTACAACCTGCGCATCGCTTTTGCCGTGCCTGTCGACCAAGATGAGGCCGTCAAGATGTTCGATGAGGGCTTCCGCAAGAGCCATCCCGTGGAGATGACCTATGTTGGGAACAATGTCTATGACTTTGAGATTCAAAACTTTGAGCGTAAGAATGAGAACTACGATGTACATGTCGTCCTTGATGGCAAGGCTGTCGACGCCAAAGCCAAGATGGAACGCGACCTGACCATCTATGCTCAAGGCCTCTTCATCCCTCTGACCTTCGATGTCGACAAAAGTTCTGATCATGCCACTCTGTTCTTCAGCCAGCCGCTGAAAGAGTCGCAAAACCTCATGGGCTTTATCACCAAAGACAACAACTTGGCCTATAAGGCTGACATCAAGGGAAATAAGATTGACTTCTATTTCGACAAGAGCAACCTCTACAGATACCAGTTGGACGAACTGAAGCTCGGTGTGAACAGCGGCATCCGTTCCGACAACGGCATGGTGCTTCAAGAGGACTATGAGTATGCCTTGGATTTGACCGAAGTGCAACCCAAGGTGCGTTGGACCGATGAAGGCGTCATCATTCCCAATGTGGATGAGACAACGGTCTATTTCGATGCTATCTGCCTGAATGGCGTGACATTGAGAATCATCCGCGTCTTCGACGACAACATCCTTTCGTTCCTGCAGGACAACGAACTGACCGAGACCTATGGCGTGCGCAAGGCAGGCCGCTTGGAGAAGAAAGTGCGTCTCGCCATCGACAATCCCTACCCCAATCAGTGGAAGACTTTCCCCATCAAACTATCCGATTATGTTAAGGTGGAGCCAGGTGCCATGTATCAGCTGAGCCTCAACTTCGGTCCTGCCGACTACACTTTTGCCTCCGATGAGATGAGGAATGCTGTTGTTGACAACAACGACGAGAAAGAAGCCAATTATTGGGACGGCGAGGGCTACGACTACAAGGAATACCGTTACGACGGCGAATACGGCGATCCCAATGGCTACTATTATTATAACTATGTGGAGAAACAGAAGAACATCGTTGTCAGTGACCTTGCCGTGACGGCTAAGATGGGTCGCAACGACCTAGTGGATGTCTTTGTCTATCGCATCTCCGACGCCCAGCCGGCAGCAGGCGCTCAGGTGGTGGCTTACAACTTCCAGAAGCAGGAACTCAGCAAGGGCACTGTCGATGGTAAGGGTCATTTGCAACTGCAATGCGCCAATCGTCCCGCCTTTGTGGTGGCTACCGACAAGAAAGGCAGCAAGTCGGTCATCAAGTTGAACGATGGTAATGCTTTGTCGTACAGCCGCTTCAATGTCTCTGGCGAGCCTGTCGAGAAAGGTGTGACAGCCTTCGCTTACTCCAACCGTGGCGTTTGGCGTCCCGGCGACGACCTGCAACTCAACCTCATGCTCAACGACCTGGAATCTTCCCTGCCCGATAACTATCCCGTTGTCCTCGAGGTGATTGATGCCAATGGTCGTCTCTATGCCAAGCAGGTGAATACTAAGCCTGTCAACGACATTTATTGCTTCACTGTCCCGACCAATGTGTCGGATGAAACGGGCCTTTGGACGGCACGCTTCAAGGTGGGTACCAGCACCATCACTAAGAACCTCCGCGTGGAGACCGTGAAACCCAACCGCTTGGAGATGAAGTTCGACCTGCCCGAGGTCATCAGCCTCTCGCGCAACGAGCGTGTCAACCTGAATGCGAAATGGCTCAACGGCATGAAAGCCAATGGTTTGAAGACCGAGGTAGATGTGCAATTGCGTGGCGGACAGACTTCGTTTAAGGAGTTCCCCAACTATTCTTTTGTCAACGAGATGCAAAGCTTTGAGCCTCAAGAGATTTCGCTTTTCAGTGGACAACTGACTGCTGAAGGCAACACAAATGTTGGCTTTGGCCCTCTGGAGGATGTGTATGCTGCTCAGATGATGAACGGTACCTTCATCGTGAAGGTCTTTGAGCAGGGTGGC
>CACXXW010000152.1 GCA_902771635.1 uncultured Bacteroidia bacterium
GCCATGGGCAACATCATCGACAGCGTGTTCTACGGGCGCATCTTCAGCGAAAGCACCTTCACCAAAGTCGCGACCCTCTTCCCCGACGGTGGCGGCTATGCGGGTTGGCTGCACGGGCGCGTGGTCGATATGCTCTATTTCCCCATCATCGATGTGGCCCGCGAAAACGCCACATGGTTGCCCAATTTCTTCTTCGGCCCTGACGGGCATTTCATCTTCTTCCGACCCATATTTAATTTTGCCGATGCGGCCATCACCATTGGAGTCTTTTATATGTTGATTTTCCAATGGAAGTGGCTAAAGACTTTGAAATAACCAAAAAAGAGGGTGACCAAAAAATGTGGTCATCCTCTTTTTTGATGCTCTTACTCATTTCTTATTCTTTCGAGTAAAGACACTATCAATGAACCCAATAAACATCAAGCAACCTGTTATCATTTTATGATACAGTTTTCTCTTATTTCCAAGCTCCAGCACCTTCTTCACCTGATACAAATTCAACAAATCCTCCATCTCATCCATTTCCCTATTGCATTGCAATGCCCATGATGGTAATATCCTTTCCACCACCTCACTTCTTTCTTGTTTATATAATTCTTTATAAACTGAACTCATCCCTGACTTATCGAACGCTATTACGAATTCATTAATATGCTCGAAAGATTTGTTATTAATAAACTGTATCAAAAAGAACTTCCAATCCGAAACTATCTTTAAGCTTTCATCATACAACTCATTAGCCAATGGTAATCTTTTAATAAAAGTCGAATTATGGCACACTGTAGTCTTATAAAAAAACCTTAAAGAGAGATGATCCGAATAGCACCTTTCTTCAAAACCATTCTCTCTAAAAATATATAAATCTGCATAAGCAATATCCGCCGTAAACCCATGTGAGAAACATCTCTCCAATGCTGTTTCATTCCACAGCCAATCCCCACTATTCAAGAACTGCAAATATTCCCCTTTTGCCACTCTAATACCTTTGTTCATAGCATTATACACCCCCTTGTCGGGCTCGCTCACCCAATAGGCGAAATGGTCGGCATACTGCTCAATCAGTTCTCGACTACCATCAATGCTTCCTCCGTCAATCACAATCCACTCAAAGTCCTTGAAAGTTTGTGACACAACGCTGTCGATGGTCTTTTGGAGACCGTTTTTGTTATTCAGATTGACTGTTATTATCGATAATTTCATTTTTATTTCTTCATTATGGTATCACCTCTTGATTCTCTTCAACTTCCTAATTGGACTTGTAAGAAAATGACCCAATCTATATGAAACCGATTGCGTTATTGACAATTCCCCTTTCACACATCCACAATCATAGGCTTTTTGATGTTGTAAAGTGAACATTTTTTCAATAAAATCTTGAGGAGGTGACACAAAACTAGTACTATCGGCAAAAGAAATCTCTGAACCAGGAACGCCAAATAATACATTATGCTCAATGGGGAATAGTTCTATTCCAAACTGGGTAATTGCCTTATTACAGTATTTGGATGAAAGAAACATTTTTTGACGGTATAAAGACAAGTCTTTTGCTCCGTACAAATCCACTCCGAAATCAGATGTTGCAGCAAACCCTTGTCTTCTCAAATATTCCGGCAATATTTCAAAAAAAGCATCATAAACGACACCTTGTTTAGAGAAGGATGGGAATCGATACTTTATGTTTTTTGAAAGCGCCAGTTGGACTCTAAAAAATGTCACAGCGTTTTCATAATGAAAATGCGTTCCGACATCTCCCCAATTGGAAGTATGGGAAACATAAGGATACACAATGTACAAATCTTTCTCTACAATATACTTAAAAAAGTATTTTTTCCATGACGATTCTGGCCACCGTATAACATTCGATGGCAACCTATCTTTAGACGTCACTTCTGAACAAGAAGAATAATAATTCCTAAACCTATCCCATTGTGTCTGCGTCCATGCTTGCCCCCATGAACTAGGAACTTGCATGAAAAAAACATCACAACCATTATCTATAGGAGAAAATGGGAGCAAAGACACATTCTCATTATTACGATACGCATAAAGAGACACTCCGGCTATACTAGGATCCTTATCATATTCATTAACTGCTTGAACAGCAAAATTATAAAAATCGGGGCCAACTATTAAATCATCTTCTAACATTATAACAGACCCAAATCTATAGCATAAATCCCCGCATGAAATAATATGATTCCTAAGCCCTAAATGCTGGTCGTGTACCACAACTTCTTTTTGCCCATATTTCCATTCAAAACTATTGGCTAATTCGACTACTTTTATATCACCGCCTCCATCAACACTAATCACCAAAGGTATATCATCATAGATAAATGAAGCCGCATCAATAAACGACAACAAACGCTGTAAAGAATCTGGCCTATTATAGGCCGCAATGACAATCGCAGGTTTCATGACAACACGTCTCCCATAGCTATTTTTTGAACAGAATCACACGTCCTATTTCCATACATGCACTATCGCATTTTGCGGTATTGTTTGGAATGCCCAATATGACCGAATCCAGATAGTCCACCCTACAAATGATCCAACTTCGAATATAATTGACACATTCATCAAATTGATGAGGTCGTGTTAACGGATTTGATTCATCAGAAATTTTCCAAGCTTTTGCATTACGTTCAACTGCATGGTGAACGGTCAAAAGGTGTTGCAGAGAGTCTATTTTTTTCTCTATGACGATAGTTTTGAATTCCCCTTCCCTGAATTGTTCCCATCTATTCTTCATTATCCCGCGGTACACGGTGTCTTGTGCCAAACGCTCCCACCAGAAAGGTCTTTCATCCTGGTATGATTTTGACTTAGTTCTCAATATGTTGGTGTACCATCCGTCACGTGAAACACTAATTCCATAACAAACATCAAAATCCCAAATCGCCAATTTATAGACGGTATCGACATGCGATTTATAAATCTTTTGGCTCACGACAAATCCATCAGGATTGTTCGTAAACTCCTGCAAAAGATGATAACTTGCAAAAGACAAAACATCTATATGTTTCGAATATTCAGAATACATGCCTGTTGCTATAGCATCCTCCATGCGGCCAAAATCTGTTTGAATGTATTCCAATTGCTCATTGGAAGGGTTGTTGGGATAACCCACCTCAAACCTAAGCCCTTCCGAATTCAAGGCTTTCCCGGAAATATCCCGAGCAGGATATTTTGATCTGAATGTTTCACCTCTGTTTTTCTCAACCAAAAACCCGCCTGAACAAAAAGCATCATTCTCATCAGACTTTTTAATGCCCAAACGATCCCTACTTGCTTTTTCTGCAATCAAGTAAACCCCTTGATACACACCATCCATCACCAACTCACAATGGCGCACATGCGGTACAAAATCAAAATAAGGACGTGCCAAATCATAGGTCAGCGCATCACGCATCAACGAACCATCCTTATGTTCGGCCAACAAACACCATTTGCTTGACTTTTTCCATCCAAACAAAGCGTGTTTCTCCCCTTTCCCATCGCTGCCCGTTACCAAATGAAGCGAATAGGACTTCTTGTCTACTTCAGTACTAGTTGCCCCTCGGATATGGATATAAGCATTCCCTTCATATTCCACATGTTGGCCTCGATGACTTACCGTATCAGCATAATTAAGCTCATCATCACCATTGAAAATGATACACATTTTAGCCAAAACGCTGTTTTCACGAGTGATCTGATTCTGCTTCCCATCAGTGCTTATCAGAACAATAGGCAAATTGGTTTCTTTAAGTTCTACTACAACGGGAGGATTTTTGATTTTGACGTCATTTTGATCTTGTCTCGTATTGTGATGAATCAAACGCCTCCCAAAAAAAGCACATACACCACCTAAAACAAAAATCAATATGGCACAAAATAAATATTTAATATTCTGTTTCATAAACACTTACATTTATTGTTTTGCGATGGTTGTAATGAGAAATCCCGCCAATAGTGACGGGATTTCTCGTTGTAGAGACGTAGCGCGCTACGTCTCTACCAATTTTATGCCTGTTTGCGTGCTGCAATCAGCAGATCCAGCATCTTGATGGCCGAATCGCTGATGACCGTGCCAGGACCGAAGATGGCCACGGCGCCAGCGTCGTAGAGGAACTGATAGTCCTGCGCAGGAATCACGCCACCCACGGTGACCATGATGTCGGGACGACCAAGCTTCTCAAGCTCCTCGATGACCTGCGGCACAAGGGTCTTGTGACCTGCCGCCAGCGAACTCACGCCCAGGATGTGGACGTCGTTCTCCACGGCTTGCTTGGCAGCCTCGGCGGGCGTCTGGAACAAAGGTCCCATATCGACGTCGAAACCGATGTCGGCATAACCCGTGGCCACCACCTTGGCGCCACGGTCGTGACCGTCCTGACCCATCTTGGCAATCATGATACGCGGACGACGGCCTTCCATCTTGGCGAATTCGTCGGCCTTGCGGCAGGCTTCCTC
>CACXXW010000153.1 GCA_902771635.1 uncultured Bacteroidia bacterium
GATGGGTCCCGAGGGTATGGCTCAGTTTGGACCCAAGACAAAGTATGTGGAGGGTACGGTGGAAATGAAGTCAACGGGCAAGGCCTATGTGGTGCGCGATGATGGCGAAGGCGAGGACATCTTCATTGCGGCACAGGATACCTACAAGGCCTTGCATGGCGACCGTGTGCGCGTGGCCATGTTCCCCAAGCGTAACAACAGCAAACCTGAAGGTGAGATTGTAGAAGTGTTGGAACGCAAACATACCGAGTTTGTGGGTGTACTCACCATTTCCCATGGTTATGTCTTTGTCCGCCCCGATGTGGACTGGATGCCTGTGGATATCTTCATTCCACGTGGCGATTTACGCGGGGCCAAAGATGGCATGAAGGTCATTGTCCATCTGGTCGAATGGCCCGATGGCTCGGGCAACCCATTTGGCGAGATTGTCCGTGTGCTCGGCAAACCCGGCGAGAACGATGTGGAGATGGAATCCATCTTGGCGGCGCACGATTATCCGATAGAATTTCCTGAAGAGGTTGAAAGAGAAGCCGATAGAATTCCGGTTACCATCAGCAAGGATGAAATCAAAAAACGTCGCGACTTCCGTAAGGTATTCACCATTACCATCGACCCCGCCGACGCCAAGGACTTCGACGATGCCATTTCATTGCAAAAACTACCCAATGGCCATTGGGAAGTGGGTGTCCATATCGCCGATGTGTCGCACTATGTACGCAAAGGTTCTGCCATCGACAAGGAAGCCCTCGACCGTGGCACTTCCGTTTATCTTGTCGACCGCACCATTCCCATGCTGCCTGAGAAACTCTGTAACAATGTCTGTTCGCTCCGTCCCGATGAGGAGAAACTTACCTTCTCTGTGGTCTTCGAAATGGACGATGATGCCAAGATTTACGATAAATGGATTGGCAAAACCATCATTAAATCGTGCCGCCGCTATAATTACGAAGAGGTACAGACCATGATAGAAGGTGGCGAGGGTGACTATAAGGATGAGATTTTGACATTCAATAGTTTAGCCACAAAACTCCGTGAAAAACGCATGGAGGCAGGTAGCATCAACTTCCATTCCGAAGAAGTGAAATTCATCTTGGATGAGAACAAAAAACCCATCGATACTTACGTGCGTGTGCAAAACGAGTCGCACGAACTTATCGAAGACTTCATGTTGTTGGCCAACCGCACCGTGGCCGAGACCTTCGGCAAGCCGGAAAGCAAATGGAGTAATTATACCTTTGTCTATCGTGTTCACGATGAACCCAACCCCGAGAAACTCAACAAGTTCATGTTGCTGATTTCGCGCTTGGGTTACTCAATGAATATTAGCAATCGCAGCACATTGGTCAACTCCTATAACAAACTCTTCGAGGATGTAGAAGGCAAGGGCGAGAAGAATCTCATTCAGACTGTTGCCCTGCGCACTATGGCCAAAGCGGTCTATAGCACCGATAACATCGGACACTATGGTTTGGCCTTTGACTACTACACCCACTTCACTTCGCCAATCCGCCGTTATCCCGACTTGATGGTACACCGACTGATAGAAAGGTATCTCATCGAAAACCAAGGTTCGGTCAACAAGAAGGAATACGAGGAAATGTGTGTCCATGCCAGTGAAATGGAAAAACAGGCCGAGGAGATGGAACGTCAGAGTATCAAATACAAACAAGCTGAATATCTGCAAGATAAGATTGGTCAGGTGTTTGAGGGTTTGGTCTCAGGTGTCAGCAAATGGGGTTTGTTTGTCGAGCTGAAAGGCAACAAATGCGAAGGCTTGGTGCGCTACGAAGACCTTCCCGGCGACTATTATTATCTCGATGATGACAACTTCCGTGTCATTGGGCAGGAGACGGGTCGTATCATCCAATTGGGCGATGAGGTGCGCATCCGCGTGAAAGCCGTAGACCTCTTCAAGCACAAGATGGACTTTGAAATGTTGGCCGATACGCTGCCCAAGAAGTCGAAGCAGAAAAAACGCTTGTATTGACAGAATATGTACTTTTGCACCATGTAATTAAGCCAAGTGAGTTAAAAAGAAAACATTTATTTGATTGATGTCAAAACAACTAACCCGATATATTGCCCTTTATGGTGTCGGTGTTTATCTGTTGGCGCTACTTGTTATCAGTATAGTGTTTCATGACTATGCTCTGGAGTTGAAATGGATGCTGTGGGGAATAGGCGAGGTCTTGTTTTTCTTTGTTTTAACTACGGTATTTTATCCGCGGTGGAAGGGAGATGAGCCTAAGAAATTTTGGCGCAAGGTGTTTTGGGTGGCTTTGGCCATACGATTGCTTTATGTTGTCTTGTCTTACTATTATTTCATGCTCAGTTTGGGATATGCCTTCGACGGTCCAGGCGATGCTGTGGGGTATTATAATAGGAGTGTGGCTTTGTCGAGATACATTCGGAGAGGCGATTTCGGGATTGCCATTGATCTTTTGAAAGGCTATTCGATGGGTTTCTCCGATCATGGCTATTTGATTTGGCTCACATTACTTCATACCATATTCGGTTCAGGTGTATTGGTGGCAAGGGTGTTCAAGGCTTTGATGAGTGCCTATTTGTGCATTGTAGTCTACAAACTGGCTTCGCGTACTTTCGGTGAGCGTACTGGTCGATTGGCAGCAGTGATGTGTGTGTTTATGCCCATCCTGATTCAACTGGCGGGGATGCATATTAAGGAGATGGAAATGATTTTCATTTCCATCCTTGCCCTCGAGCGTATGGATTATCTTATTCGGAGCAAGAAATACACATTTTGGAATGTTTTGTTTCCAGTCCTGCTCATAGGGTTGTCCTTTGGTTTTAGGACGGTCATTGGCATGTGCCTGATTTTCGCATTCCTTGTTTTTGTCATCCTTTCGCCCAACCATTTGGTGAACAGAAAAAGCAAAATCATCACTTTGTCGGTTACAATGGCTGTTTTCCTGTTATTTCTATTCACGGTAATTGGCAGTGAGATGAAAATCATCTACAGACTGAATTTCAGCGGCGCGGATTATATGGCCAAGAAATACGAGTCAATGGGGTTGAAATATGGTGAGATTGCAAAAAGCAAGTACCTGTTTCCTGGGGCTTTTGTCTTGCCTTTGTCGCCCATGGTGGACGTATCGCCCGACCACAACAAATTGATACATGGCAGCACTTACGTCAAAAACTTCTTGGCTTTCTTTGCCATGTTGGCCATTGTGATCGCCATAAGACAGAAAAAATGGCGTGATTTCAGCCTCATTGGAGCTTACGAGCTTTCATATTTGGCGATAATCATGTTCACTTTCACATCCAATTCGGAGCGGTTCCACGAACCCGCTATACCCTTGATTTTGGTTATGGCGGCCTACGCCATGACCCATTTGCGTCGTAAAGACTTGAAACTCTTCTATGTATACTGTGGTGTGCTTTTCGTAGCCTTGGTAGTATGGAACTGGTTGAAATTGTCGGCACGAGGCTTGGTTTGAAAAAAATCTTTGAAAATATATTGCGGTTCGCCAAAAAGTCGTATCTTTGCAGCCGCAAAAGGGTACCTTGCCCGAGTGGTTAGGGATCGGTCTGCAAAACCGGGGACGGCGGTTCGAGTCCGCCAGGTACCTCAAAAGCCTGCTGAGTTTCGGCAGGCTTTTTTTTGTAAATGTGCATTTTTTGGCTTCAACAAAACAAGAAAAGCATCATTTTACTATTTTTGCGCTTTATTTTCAATCTCAACGATTATGACAAACCCGGAAGAAGAAAAAGTAACGGAAAAGAAATCGCTCAATTTCATTGAAGCGAAAGTGGAAGAAGATCTCGCCAACGGCAAGAACGGCGGACGTGTGCAGACACGTTTTCCCCCAGAGCCGAATGGTTACCTTCATATCGGCCACGCTAAGGCCATCTGCCTCGACTTCGGCATCGCCGCCCAACACGGCGGTGTGTGCAACCTGCGATTCGATGACACCAACCCCACCAAGGAGAACATGGAGTATGTCGATGCCATCAAAGAGGATATCCAGTGGCTGGGCTACCAGTGGGGTAACGAATACTACGCCTCAGATTACTTCCAGCAACTCTGGGATTTTGCCATAGAATTGATTAAACGCGGCAAGGCCTACATCGATGAGCAAAGCTCTGAGGAGATTGCTGCACAGAAGGGTACGCCTACACAGCCCGGCATCGAGAGCCCCTATCGCAACCGTCCCGTCGAAGAGTCGTTGGATTTGTTCAACAAGATGAACAACGGTGAGATTGGTGAGGGCAAAATGGTGCTCCGTGCCAAGATTGACATGGCCAACCCGAACATGCACTTCCGCGACCCCATCATCTATCGCGTTGTCGACACACCTCACCATCGTACGGGCACCAAGTGGCACGCCTACCCGATGTATGACTTCGCCCACGGACAAAGCGACTACTTCGAGGG
>CACXXW010000154.1 GCA_902771635.1 uncultured Bacteroidia bacterium
TGAAATTTAACAAATTAAAAGTCAAATAATTAAATCAGTTTTACAATGCAAAACAAAGGAGCAATTAGGGCGATAGCCATCATCTTTGCGCTCATTTTCGTGTACCAGCTCTCGTTCACTGTGGTGACCAAGATCGTGGAGCGGAAAGCAGAGAAGAATGCCATAGCGCAGGTCTTCCCGAAAGATGCCAATGGACAAGACATCGCCGTCTCAGAGTCCATCCAGGACGCCATTGCCGAGACCATGGAAAAGAGAAACATGGACGAACCGCAGGCGAAGAACTATTTAAAGGACAGGCTTGAAAACAGCTATCTGGACTCGATGAACAACGTCAACGTGTACAACTTGGGATTTAAGAAGTACACCTATCGCGACGCAAAAGAAAAAGAAATCAACTTGGGTTTGGACTTGAAGGGCGGTATGAACGTCACTTTGGAAGTCTCGGTGAAGGACATCGTAAAAGCCTTGTCGCACGACTCACAAGACCCCACCTTCCTTCAAGCCATGGAACTGGCCACCAAGCGTCAGCAAGCTAGCAAGGGCGATTTCGTCACATTGTTTGGCGAAGCCTACAAGGAAGTCGACCCCAACGCTAAGCTCGTGTCCATTTTTCTTCTTGAATTCAAGGACAAAAAAGATATCAACATCAATTCAAGCAACGAAGACGTGCTGAAGGTTTTGAGGGAAGAGAGCGATGCTGCCATCGACCGTTCCTACCAAATCCTTGGCACCCGTATCGACCGTTTCGGTGTGGCCCAGCCCAACATCCAGAAGCTGGAAAACTCAGGTCGTATCCTTGTTGAACTTCCTGGTATCAAGGATCCCGAGCGTGTGCGTAAGCTCCTCCAAGGAACTGCACAACTCGAGTTCTGGGAGACCTACAACTTCTCTGAGATCCAGCAAGCTTTCGTTCAAGCCGACGCTAAGTTGGCTGCCGACAGAAAGGCCAGAAAGAGCAGTGAAGAGACTCCTGCCATGACTGAGGAAGAACAGACGGAAGTTACCGAAGCCACTGAGGAAGAACTGGCCGTTGCCGAAGAAGTGGAAGCCGCTGCTGACAGCGCTAACACCGACCTCATCGACCAGCTGGCTGAGAACAAGGATGAGGAAGCGGAAGTGACCGACGAAGAACTGGATGCCAACCATCCCCTGTTCTCCAAGCTGCAACCCGTCAACACCAATTCAGCCCGCGTGGGTATCGCCATGGTGAAGGACACCGCCGCCATCAACCAAATGCTGGCTGAGTGCAAGAGCCTGTTCCCGCGTCAGCTGAAGCTCGCTTGGACTGTGAAGCCCGAAAGCATCCCCTCTGAAAATGGTGAGAGCATCGAAGTGCTGGACCTCGTTGCCCTGAAGATGTCGCGCGACAACACTTGCGCCCTCGGTGGTGAAGTCATCACCGATGCCCGCCAGGACTACGGTCAAGGCAACCAAGTGGAAGTCACCATCCAGATGAACCCCGAAGGTGCCAACAAGTGGAAGAACCTCACCCGCGACAACGTGGGCAAGCAGATCGCCATTGTGCTGGATGACCTTGTCTACAGCTACCCTGTCGTCAATGGTGAAATCCCGAACGGTCGTTCGTCCATCTCTGGCGGCGGCATGACCATCGAAGAAGCTCAAGACTTGGCCAATATCCTGAAGGCTGGTAAGTTGCCTGCTCCTGCCAGAATCCTGGAAGAGCAAGTCGTTGGTCCTACCCTCGGTAAGGAATCCGTGCAGAAAGGTATGTGGTCGATGGTGTTCGCCTTCATCCTCGTGCTGATCTACATGGTATTCTTCTACAAGAAGGCTGGTTTCGTCGCCGACGTCGCCCTGTTGGTCAACGTGTTCTTCCTGTTTGGTGTGCTGGCCTGCCTCGGCTCGGTGCTGACCCTGCCTGGTATCGCCGGTATCGTGTTGACCTTAGGTATGGCTGTTGACTCGAACGTGATTATCTTCGAGCGTATCAAGGAAGAAATCAAGGCTGGCAAGGGTATCAAGCTCGCCATCCAAGACGGTTACAAGAACGCTTACTCCGCCATTATCGACGGTAACGTCACCACCTTGATTACTGGTATCATCCTGATCATCTTGGGTACGGGTCCTGTCCACAGCTTCGCCGTCACCCTCTGCATCGGTATCCTCACCTCATTGGCCACGTCCATCTTCATCACCCGTTTGATCTTCGAACGTATGCTGGACAAAGAAAAGGAAATCAGCTTCTCGACCAATATGACCCGCAACTTCTTGCAGGACAAGCACTACAGATTCATCGACATCCGCAAGACTTCGTTCATCATCTGCATCGTGTTCTTGGTCATCAGCTTGGGCTCACTCGGCATCCGTCGTTTGAACCTCGGCATCGACTTCACTGGTGGTCGTAACTACGTTGTCCAATTCGACAACCCGAACATCACTGTTGAAGACGTGCGTAACTATCTGTCGGACGTCAACATCGACAAGGCTAGCATCCACAGCGCCCTCGAAATGAGCGACGACCAAGATGTGGAAGACTGGTCAACGCCTGAAGTGAAGACCTACGGTACCAACGGTCAGGTGAAGATCACGACCAAGTTCTTGATCGACAACGACAGCCCTGCAGTGGATAGCGTTATCCAAGTCATCCTTTACAACAACTTGAAGAGCCTCTACCAAGAAGATATGACCATGTCGAAGTTCTCTTCAGAAGATGAGACTGTGGGTATCTTGAGCACCCAGAAAGTCGGTGCCACCATCGCCAGCGACGTCACACGTAAGTCCATCTGGGCTATCATCGTGGCTTTGGCTCTGATGTTCGTCTACATCGCCATCCGATTCAAGAAATGGCAGTATGGTGTGGCCTCCATCATGGCCTTGGCACAAGACACCATCATCGTGTTGGGTATGTACTCGTTGTTCTACAACATCCTGCCCTTCACCATGGAAGTCGACCAAAGCTTCATCGCCGCTGTGCTGACCGTCATCGGTTACTCCATCAACGCTACGGTGGTTATCTTCGACCGTGTCCGTGAGAAACCTCAGGTTCTACCTTGGTCGTGTTGCTTGCCATCTTCATCTTCGGTGGCGACACCATCCGCGGCTTCATCTTCGCCCTGTTGGTCGGTGTGCTCGCCGGTACCTTCTCCTCAGTGTTCCTGTCAACGCCGTTTGCTTACGTGCTGATGAAAGGTAACAAGAAGGACCAACAAATCGAAGAGGAAAGCGCTCCTAAGAAGAAATGATAGATTATCATAATTAACCTTCTAAACTGCTTGCAAAAAATCCTGCTGGAAACAGCAGGATTTTTTTTGTTTTTTTCATAAAGATGATTACCTTTGCCTCGTAATCTATGGTTATTACAGCTTTTTGCAACTTCCAATTTGTTAAAAACCAATAAATTATAATAATATGAAAAGACTCTTTGCATTGATCCTAATGATGTCTATTGGCTTCTCGCTCATCGGAGGCCCAATAGATGAAACGACAGCGAAGCAACTCGCCCAAAGTTTCTGGAAAGATAACAATACAATGGCTGTGAGAGACGGCAAAGTCTTCAAGAAAAAGATGGATGATGCCCGCTTTGTGAACGTGGCCGCACAATATGGCTACAGTGAGTTTTTCATCTTCAACAACACGGCGGGCAAAGGCTATGTCATCATGGCCGCCGACGATTGTGTGACCCCGATTTTAGGTTACTCGTACGAAAACAACTTCGACGATGGCGAGCTCCCTCCCAACTTCAAGGCTTGGCTCGACGGTTATGCAGAGCAGATCCGTGCGGCTGTTGCCATAAAAGCCCAAGCCACAGCTGAAATCCGTTCCGATTGGGAATGTCTGCGACAAAGCAAACCATTACCCATCAAGTCGGAAAACGCCGTATCGCCTTTGGTGCAAACCAAATGGAACCAAGCCCCGTATTACAATGCCCAATGCCCATACGACGATAACGCCAATGTAAGGACCGTGACGGGGTGCGTGGCTACCGCCATGGCCCAGATCATGAAGTACTGGTCGTACCCCATGCATGGTTTGGGCAACCACTCTTATGTACCCTCATCACATCCCGAATACGGCACACTCTATGTGGACTTCAGTGCTGTCAACTACCAATGGTCGAACATGCCCAACTCCGTCACCAGCGACAATAGCGCCGTGGCCACTTTGATGTACCATTGCGGTGTCAGCGTTGATATGATGTACGGCATCCCCACTGCTCCAGACTATGGTAGCGCAGCCTACATCATCGACTACGGCAGTGGCCGTGCCTGTGCCGAAATTGCATTCAAGACCTATTTCGATTACAAGAGCACATTACACGGCGTGAAGAAAAACGACTATTCCGACTCCCAATGGATTGCACTCCTCAAAACCGAGTTGGATAATGCTCGACCCATGTTGTACGGCGGTTTCAGCAGTTCGGGCGGTCATGCCTTCGTTTGCGACGGCTACGACAACAACAATTATTTCCACTTCAACTGGGGTTGGGGTGGCACTTACAATGACTATTTCTACATCAACAGCTTGAATCCTAGTTCATACAACTATTCCCAAAACCAGCAAGCCATTATCGGCATTGAGCCCAACCAAAGCGGAGGCGGTGGAGGCGGCGGCACCACTGGCTTCGCGCTTTCTTACTACAGCAACCCAGTGATGAGCGAGACTGAATATTGGTTCTATGAGGACCTTTCGGTTTATGCTGAAGTCGCCAACAGGGGCGACAAGAGTTTCACAGGGTATATAGGTGCTGGAGTATTTAGGAAGAATGAAAACGACGAATATGTTTTCCTAAAGGTGATGAAGTATTGGGATAGGACTTCAAACCCCTTGCAATCGGGTAAATACATATATGGTAACTTGGAATGTCAAGCAGGTCCTCCCTATCTCCCTGGTTCATATGGTGTCGCCATGTTGTACAGCTTGGATGGCCAACTATGGAATTTCATCGACCGCAACAACTTCCAAGATGCCTTTTTCGATATCATCTACGAACAAGACATCGAAACTTTCTCCGACTTCCAAATCTTGACTGGAGATTACTTGTATTATGGCACAGATGCCACTGTCAATGTGAGCGTCTGGAACTCTGGAAGCGAGACTTTTTACGGCAGATTCCGCGTCAATCTGTCCAACCTCGATGGCTCATGGGCACAGAACATCGGCATCTACGACTGCACGGATGGTTTGGGAGCCGACCTCTACTACGTTAACGGCATCAATTTCACAGGCGAAATCACCGTTCAACCTGGTTCATACTATTTGGAACTTGCCTATCAGAACTCGGGTGAGTCGACCTGGTATTACGCAGGTGCCTATGCCTATCAAAACCCCGTCCGCGTTGAGGTGGTGGCTGCATCCGTCAACTCCGACCAATATGAAGCCAACAATACCGCCAGTAATGCCTATCGCCTGCCTTGCAATATCACGGGCAATTTGGCTACCATCAGCACCACAGGAGCCAACCTTCACAACGGCACCGACATCGACTTTTACAAGATTCAACTCGATGCAGGGATGAACTACTTCATTACTCCACGCCTTCACGACTCATACAACACCGGCAACAGCACCTATTACACAGTTGACGCCATGTATGCCTATTCAACAGACGGAGTCAACTGGTCGGACTTCTATGATGACGTGATGGAAACATTTTTTGTCAGAGGCGGCAGCACACTCTATTTTTGGATCATGCCCTATTTTGAAGGGAAAACAGGCACCTATCAGCTTGACATCAAAGTGGTTCCCACAACAGGCATCGATGAATCTGAGGAGCATTTGTTCAGCGTCTATCCGAATCCCGTCAAGGACGTGGTGAATGTCGACTGCAAGGATCTCGAGCAGATTTATCTCTTCAACGCTGTTGGCCAAAACATAGAGAGCTTCAGCGTTGAAGGCAACGACAAGGTCCAGATTGACATGTCTGGCTTGCCGAGCGGCGTGTATATCCTGCAAGCGGTCAGCCAAGGACGCACCTTGACAAGACAAATAGTGAAAAACAACTAATGATTGTAGTAAAGTTTTTTCAATTGGATCCCGCTGGAGAAGGCGGGATTTTTTTGTTGTCATTCCCATCTCAGATTCACGGAATTGTTGTACCTTTGTCCGATAATAAAAACGCTTTCCGTGCGTTTCTGAAAGAGAGAATCTATGTCTATGAAAAGATACATCCTAATCATCTTGTCGGCGCTGTTCATCTTCATGAGCTCCGACATCTATGCCCAAAGAAGAAACCCTGCCAAGAACGCCGACTTGGCCTTCGGGCGCAAACAGTATACCGAGGCAGCCGACCGCTATAAGAAAGCCTACCGCAAGGTACGCCGCAACAAGGATGAGCGTAACCGCATCAGCTTCCAATTGGGCGAGTGCTACCGCCTCATCGGCCTCACCAAACGCGCCGAGCCTTACTACAAGCGTTTGCTGAAAACAGAATATCCCAACACCCATACTGAGGTCTATCTCTATATGGCCGAGACGTATAAGATGAACGAAAAGTTCAAAGACGCCATCGAAATGTACGAGATATACGCCGAGAAAGTGCCAGATGACCCGAGAGGACGGTTAGGTGTGGAAACCACGCAACAGATCCAAGAATGGATGGAGAATCCGTCGAAATACCAACTCACTGCATTGAAGAAGGTGAACTCGACCAAAGACTCCGACTTTGGCGCCTGCTGGATCAACAACAACTACAACGAAATCATCTTCACCTCCACCCGCGATGCAGCCACCGGCAAGGAAAAAGACGGCATCACCGGACAGGAATTCGCCGACTTCTTCACCTCAAAGCAAGACCGTAAAGGCGACTGGAGCACACCGGTTCTTGCTGACGAAGGCGAAAACATCAACACTGAGGCCAGCGAAGGCACGCCCTTCATGAACTCGAAATATACCAAGCTCTACTTCACTCGCTGCCAGAACGGTGCCCACCGCCAGAATGGCTGCCAGATTATGGTGGCAGGCAAGAGCGGTGGTGCTTTCTCTGAGGCGCGCCCCGTAGAGATTGCCGGCGTTGACACCCTGGACATTGTCGGTCACCCTACCCTTTCGAGTGATGAGCTCATCATGTATTTTGCTGCCGAGCGTAAGGGCGGTTTCGGCGGCAATGACATCTGGGTGGCCATGCGCGACAACGCCACTGAGCCTTTTAAGCATCCCTTCAACCTCGGAGAGAAGATCAACACTGCCGGCAACGAGGTGTTCCCCTTCTTGAGATACGACACCGTGCTCTATTTCGCCTCCGATGGTGTGGGGCGAACCTCGCAACCTGAAATACCCCATCAACTCGATAGGCGATGACTTCGCCATTGTATTCCATCCCAACGATGAACGCGGCTTCATCTCCTCCAACCGTGGCAACAGCCGTGGTTTGGATAACATCTACTATTTTGAGGAGCCGCCCATCCTGTTCACCTTCTCGGGAACGGTCAAAGACGCAAAGACTAAGCAGTATGCCAGCAATGCCGCTGTTCGCCTGATTGGCAGTGACGGTTCAAACATCATGACCCGCACCAACGAGAAAGGCTACTTCAACTTCAGCGACAGCCAAATCAACAAGAACACGACCTACGACATCACCATCGACAAGGACAACTATTTCACTTTGACTGCGCAACAGACCACCATAGGCTTGGAGTTCAGCAAAGACATCGTGCAAGACTTCGACATCGAGCCCATCCCACAGGAGCCCATCATGCTACCCGACATCCTCTACGATTTGGGCAAATGGGACCTCAAGCCACAGTTTGAAGACTCGTTGCAAGGCCTGATTGAGACACTTCAAGTCAACCCGACCATCACCATCGAGTTAGCCTCACACACTGACGCTCGTGATACCGATGAACACAACGACATCCTGTCGCAAAAGCGCGCCCAAAGCGTTGTGGATTACCTCATCATCCGTGGTATCGACCCGTTGCGCTTGACAGCCAAGGGCTATGGTGAGCGTGTGCCGCGCACCATCCAAAACGACATCACTGTGAAAGGCTACACCTTCAAGGCTGGCACAAGACTGACTGAAGACTTCATCAACAAGTTGCCGAATACCGAAGTGAAGGAAGCCGCCCACCAGATGAACCGCCGCACCGAGTTCCGCATCTTGAGCAAAGACTACGTGCCGCGAGAACAAATCAAAGAAGGCGGCACTGTCAAGATTGCCATCAACCCGCAGGAAGACCAAAGCGAGACCTTCACTGTCGACAAGAAGGGCTATTTCAACTTCATTGCCAACGTGGATGGTTATAAGGAGCCTTTCACCTACAGTCAAAATGCCGACTTCTGTGTTTCGGAGAGCCGTGCCTTGCAGTTGCTGAAGGATGGTCGCATCACTGCCAGCGACTTCCAAGGCGATGTGGACAAGATCCTCACCACGGGCGGCATTGCCAATAACGCCATTGTCGTCATCAAGGAAGTGAGAATCGCTGGTCGTTCCCTCTACAACGTGGAGTGCAAGGTCGTGAGCAAGATGATCGAACAATGGGTCATTGGACAGAAGAACATGAAGCAGCTCGGCAACTTCGAGTTTGATACCAAAGAGAAAAAGTTAAAATTTAAATAAATTGACGGCCCTTCGATGAGCTCAGGGACCTGCTTTTACAAGAGTTGAGGGTCCCTGAGCCTGTCGAAGGGCCCGATTCAAGCAAAAACCAGCTTATGGACAATCGTTACGCTCAGCGCGGCGTCTCAGCCGAAAAAGAAGACATCCACAACGCCATCAAGAACCTTGACAAAGGCTTGTATCCCAACGCTTTCTGTAAAATCATCCCCGACATCCTCGGCGGAGACCCATTGTATTGCAACATCATGCATGCCGACGGCGCAGGGACGAAATCATCATTGGCCTCCCTCTATTGGAAAGAGACCGGCGACATGAGTGTGTGGGAAGGCGTGGCACAAGATGCCGTGGTGATGAACACCGATGATCTCATCTGCGTGGGCGCGACGGATAATATGCTGCTCTCCTCTACCATAGGGAGAAACAAGAGCCTCATCCCTGGAGATGTCATCTCTGCCCTCATCAACGGCACGGAGCATTTCTTGGAGAAATTGCGCAAGTTGGGTATTGGCATCTGGCTTACTGGTGGCGAAACCGCCGATGTGGGCGACTTGGTGCGCACCATCATCGTCGACAGCACTGTAACCACACGTATTAGAAGAGATGAGGTGATTGAGAACAACCTGCAGCCTGGCGATGTCATCGTGGCCTTTGCCTCTTATGGACAAGCCACCTATGAGGACAGCTACAACGGTGGCATGGGCAGCAACGGTCTCACCTCGGCACGCCACGATATGCTGAACCATTATCTGGCCGAGAAATACGACGAGAGCTACGACCACAGCATTCCAGAAGATTTGGTCTATTCCGGCCCACACAAACTGACCGACCCCACTGAGGTCCCAGGCGTGGATATAGGCAAACTCATCCTCTCGCCTACCCGCACATACGCCCCGCTGATGATCCCGATTTTGAAGGAATTCCGCAAGCAAATTCACGGCATCATCCATTGCAGTGGCGGCGCTCAGACCAAGGTGTTACATTTCGTTGACAAACTACACATCGTGAAGGACAACATGCTGGCTTTGCCCCCGCTCTTCCGCATGATTCAAGCAGCCTCAGGCACCGACTGGCACGAGATGTACAAGGTCTTCAACATGGGCCACCGATTGGAAATCTACACCAACGAGAAGGCTGCTAATGAGATGATTGCCATTGCCAAGGAGTTCAATATTGATAGCCAGATTATTGGACACGTGGAGGCTTCGGATGTGAAGCGGCTGACGATAAAGAGTGAGTTTGGAGAGTTTGAATACTAATACAATGAAAAAGGTTCTTCTATT
>CACXXW010000155.1 GCA_902771635.1 uncultured Bacteroidia bacterium
ATAGCATAGTATTTCGCCTCATTCATTCACCTACAAAGCAAGAATAAGGCTGTCTCCTTTTGGAAACAGCCTTATTTCAATTCTTACCGATCTTTATTTCGACTTGTCTGGCCATGCAGGAATCTCAGGAATGTCGGGATAATCCTTCATCTGCTCAAGGATGACCTCGATGGCCTTGTTGAGTTGGTCGTCGATGCCCTCGAACTCGCGGGCGGGGTCGTTGTCGATGACGATGTCAGGATCGACACCGTATCCTTCAATGACCCAGTTGCCTTTCTCGTCAAAGGGAGCGAACTCGGGACGAGTAAGCGAGCCACCGTCGATGAAAGGCAGACTACCACGGATGCCGACCACACCGCCCCAGGAACGCATACCGATGGTCGTGCCAATCTTGTGCTTCTTGAACTGATAGGGGAACAGGTCACCGTCGGAGGCGGAGTACTTGTTGAACAGCAACACCTTGGGTCCAAGCATCATCTTGGTAGGCTTAGTCTCAGGCTCGCCGTTACGCATCACATCGTACATCGAAAGCTCGCGACGCAGACGCTCCACAATCATCGGGCTGACATTGCCACCACCGTTGCCACGGTCGTCGATGATGAGGGCTTTCTTGTCGAGTTGGGGATAGAAGTACTTGGCGAACTCATTCAAACCTTCCACGCCCATGTCGGGAATATGGATGTAACCCACCTGACCATTGGTGGCCTTGCTCACCTTCTCCACGTTGCCTTGCACCCAGTTGTAGTAATACAAGCCTGTCTCATCAGCAATGGGTTTCACCACCACATCGCGGGCACCACTCTCCGAGGCCTTGTTATTCAAGGTGAGCAGCACGGCCTTGTCGGCTTTGCCAATGAGAGCGGCATACATGTCATTCATGCCTTTGGTGCTTTGTCCGTCGATGGCAATGATATAGTCACCTTCCTTGGCATTCACTCCGACCTCAGTCAACGGCGAGCGGGTCTTCTCGTTCCAGTTCTCGCCCTTTAATATCTTGTCAATCTGATAGTAACCCGACTTGTCGCGGTGGATGCGGCAGCCCAGCATACCCATAGGGATGCGCTCAGGCTTCACGCGGTCGCCTTCACCCACATAAGCGTGACCGATGTTGATTTCGCCAATCAGTTCACCGATGAGGTATTTATCCTTCATGGCAGGCCAATTCACACCATGCATATTGGGCGCATAGAAGAAGTCGCGCATCTGACGCCAAGCCTCGTTGTAGATTTGTGTCCACTCAGTGCGCAAGTCGACCCATTTCTTCATGTTGGTGAGGTCGATGCCTTCATCGCTGCTCTTTCCAGATTCGCCAGGTTTTGAACCAGCACCAGGTGCGCCGCCACCACCAGGCATCGGGCCTTTGGGCGCATTGACAACTTTATAGCCCCGACCTTCGCGCATCAGCATCTTGGTGCCGTCGGCAGAAAGCTCGTAGCCCATGCCGCCACCAATGTTAGTGACCTTTTTCGCCTTGGCGTCAAAGTAGTTGAGGCCACCACCATTGCGACCGAAAGCCACAAAGTACAGGCCATCCTCAACGCCCGTCAGGTTAAAGTAGCGTCCCGCATTGACGGGAAGCACCACCACCCTATTGCTGATACCCTCGAAGTCGATCTTCACTTCCTTAACTTCTTTCTTGCCTTCAGGTTTTCCCTCTGACTTACCGTCTTTAGGGCCTTTCTTTCCATCCTTCTTGCCTTTACCAGCGGAGGTCCCTGAGCCCTGAGCTTGTCGAAGGGTCGAAGGGCCGTCCTTAGCCTCATCTTTCGCTCCCTCCATCTTCACCTCATCATTTTCAGTCAAGAATGGCGATGGCGTATCTTTCTGCAAAGTCAGCAGATAGACCTTAGACATATCCGTGTAGACATGGTTCCATTCCAGCCAGCCGTAGGTTGGGCGGAAATCGCGTTCGGAGGTAAAATACAAGTACTTGCCGTTCTTGTCGAACGCAGGCGAAGAGGCATTGTACCATCCATCGGTGACCACTTCATCCTTGCCTGAAGCCACGTTGTAGATATGAATCTGACTGACGCTGAAGGTGCTCGGCATGGCATAGGCAATCCAACGGCTGTCGGGCGACCAGCAATACTCGTTCATCTCACCGGCTTTGCTGCTCGCCACCACAGTGACCTTCTTCGAAGCCACATCAACCATATTGATGCGGTTCATTTTGTCATCCCACAGAATCTTCTTGCTGTCGGGCGACCATTTGAGACTATATTTATAGGTGTCGGAGTCCTTGGTCAACTGGATGGCTTCTTCCTTGCCGTCCTGAGCCTGAATATAAATTTCATCCTCACCCGTGCGGTCACTGATGTAGGCGATGTATTTGCCATCGGGCGACCAAGCCACATTGCGGTCATGGGCGTTGTCGCTCTGGGTCAGATTCCTTGTGATGCCCGACTTTACCGGCACTGTCCACACATCGCCACGGGCCCCGAAAGCCACACGTTTTCCATCGGGCGCGATACTGCTTGTGTTGATGAACTTGCTGGCATCCACATACTTGGTACGCGTTGACTTGTTGTCGTTGGCCATCTGCACAGGAATGGGATAAACCTTGCCGTCAGCGAGGTTATAGCGGAAGAGTTGACCGCCGTTTTCATATACAATGTCCTTGTCGCCCAGCGAAGGCCACTTGATATCATAATAGGTGTAGTCCGTCACCTTGGTGGTCTGTTTCGTGCTGCGGTCGTAGCAGAAAAGGTTCATCGTGCGGTCGCGGTCGGAGCAAAAATACACCTTGTTGCCGACCCACATCGGGAAGATGTCCTGCGCGTTGTTGTTGGTGATGTTCTCAATCTTCTTCGACTTGAAATCGAAGATCCACACATCGTCGGCCATGCCGCCGCGATAGTATTTCCAGGTGCGGAACTCACGCATCACGCGGTTGTAGGCAATCTGCTTTCCATCGGGCGAATACGAAATCCAACCGCCTTCTGGAAGCGGCAGTTGCTCGGCCAAGCCGCCGTCGATGTTAGCGAGGAAAAGTTGGCCTACAAAGTCATCCCAGCTTTCCTTGCGGGAGCGGAAGACAATGTTCTCGTTGTCCTTCCACGCCATGACGATGTTGTTCGGGCCCATACGGTCGCTGATGTCATCACGACCCAAGGTAGGCGTATAGGTCAGGCGCATGGGTGTGCCACACTCGGGATAAGGCATGACATAGACTTCTGTGTTACCATCGTATTGTCCTGTGAAAGCCAAATGTTTGCCATCGGGCGAGAAACGAGCGAACATCTCATAGCCGTTGGCATCATTGGTGATTTTGTGGGCAATGCCACCTTTTATGTCGACGGAATACAAGTCTCCGCCATAACTGAACACCACGTTGTTGCCGTGGATGGTAGGGAAGCGCAGCATCCGCGCTTCCTCCTGTGCTGTCATGCTGACAACACCCATTAGCAAGATTGAAAGAAACAAGTGTTTGATTTTCATAGTATTTAGGTTTAGTACGTCATTTCCATTTCTAGGAAGAACAACCATTTTGATCCCCAATGCCTTGCAAATGTACGGTTTTTCTTGATTCATCCTAAGAATACCGTTAAAGAAAACATTCGTTTTTTCTAGCAGGATATTAACAAAAACCGTATTTTTGCAGCACTAAAACCAAATTTCAACTAACAACAAATTTCCATTCATTATGAAAAGAGTATTCATTACTATGGCATTGTGCTTAGCCTTTGTAGGTTTGGTTCAAGCACAGTTAAGCCAAGGGCAAACCTATTCAACGAAAATCGTTACTGGTAATCGTCCTGTTGCTGGCGATTGGGGTCTTTATTTTGGCCCAAGCTATTCTGAAATCGCCGACCTCGTTGAGACCTGGGGCTCTCAAGATGAGAAAGCCTTTGGCCTGCCGCTCATCAACCTGAAGTATTACCTGAGCGACCGTACTGAGATGCGTTTTGGCATCCAATACAACGGCCACACCACCAATGCCTCCGGTAACTATAATGTGAATTTTGACGAGATCTACGACTATTATGAAGAGGACTTCGGCACTCGCAACATTCCTTTGACGGACAAATACTACACCAGAAGGTTCCGCGTCAGCCCTGGTATCGCCTATCACTTCTCACCCAAGAACATCCTCGATGTCTATGTCGGTGCCACGATTCCGTTGGGCGTTGATGCCATGAACAGTGTGTATGAGACCGAAAACTATCAAGTGGTCACCAACGATGCCACTGGCACTCACAGCCTGCAGAAGTACGATGTGAAAGACAACTACAACTACAATTCGTTCACCATTGGACTCGGTGCTTTCATCGGCCTTCAAGCTTTTGTTGCCGACCTTCCGCTGTCACTCGGTTTTGAATATGGCCTGACCGGCATGCTGAGAACCAACGACAAGTGGTATCATGAAGTGGCCGACGGCGAGGGCAACTCACAGACCTACTACACCAGAGACGGTGACTACGTGCATTTCGACCAACTCACCAACAAGTCGAAATACATGGGTACCGACCTCAGATTCACCATCACTTATTACTTCAACAACAAATAAAAACTGACCTGTCATGAAGAAAGTATTATTGTTCCTATTACCCATGTTCATGATGGCTTTCGTGAGCTGCAGCAGCATGAGGACTTTGGAAAAAGCCCCAGCAGGCTCCATGACTCCGGAAGTAAGACTGAACATCAGCCTCGACGACATCGAGTATTTGGGCGAAAGCACCATCAGTGTCAGCACAAGATCCTACTTTGGCTGCATCAAACAAATCGACATGGTCAATGGTGAAGTTTTCGACCGTCACAACAACACTACTACAAGCCTGATGGGCAACCTTGACATCAAGCTCCACGGCGACATCGCCCTTGCCGCAGGCAAAGTCATCCAAGACTATCCCGAAGCTGACTATTTCGTCCCCGTTTCCTACAAAGACGAAGTCACCAACTTATTCCTTGGCAAATTGTCGACCAAAACCATGGTTATCAAAGCCTATAAGTACAAAAACAAATAAACTAAAACCTTTGAGCAAGGATAGTGTCGGAAGGCATTATCCTTGCTTTTTTATACCATGAAAAAAACTCTCATTCTCATCACCGGATTGCTTTTGCTTTTCAGCGCTTGCAAGGAAAAGACTTCTCCCGTCAACCTTTTTATCACCCGCGCCGACGATTATGGCAACGAGGTTTCGCACAGCATGTATATCCTGTTCCACATCCATGCCTTCTCAGCCGATGACCAGATTACCCGATTGGAGTGTTCCAGCTTTGACTCGGAAAACGGCGTCGAACAGGTTTTCGATACTCTCTTCGCAGGCACAAAGGATGTTGAATACGATTACGCCCACTACACAAAGTATTATACCACCAGCGAGAATATGGACGTCAAGTTGAGCTTCACTGTCCACACCTCAGGCGGCGACCAATTGAC
>CACXXW010000156.1 GCA_902771635.1 uncultured Bacteroidia bacterium
CACTGCAAAGAAACAAAAAAAGCGCGATAGGATAACTTTGGAATGCGGAATTACAGAAAATGATTACTTTTGCAATCTAAATAATACCGCATCATGTCAAACGCCATTACCATATTGAACCGAGAGGAAGACCAACGCGTTGTGGAAGCCATCCGACAAGCCGAGCGCAACACCTCGGGTGAGATTAAGGTACATATCGAGAACCGCTGCAAAGGCAATGTGGAACAACGCAGCCTGTTCATTTTCGACAAATTGAAACTCAACGAGACCCAGCTACGCAACGGTGTGCTCATCTATTTGGCCATCAAAGACCACAAATTCGCCATCCTCGGTGACAAAGGCATCAACGATGTGGTGGAAGACAACTTCTGGAACGATGTGAAAGACTTGATGCTGAACCAGTTCAAGGAAGGGCACTTCGCAGAAGGCCTCGAGCAAGGCATTATGCGCTGCGGCGAGAAACTGAAAGCCTATTTCCCCTACCAATCCGACGACATCAATGAAATTCCCGACGATATTTCCTATGAGAACAACTGAACGATTCAACTGGCTGCTCTGCCTTATGCTTGTGCTGTTTTTTGGCACAGGCTTGAAGGCGCAGTTGCCGAGTCCGTCCTACCCGCCACGCCTTGTGAACGACTACACGGGTACTTTGAGCGCATCGCAAATCAGCACCTTGGAGCGCAAGTTGGTGGCCTATAACGACAGTACCTCCACCCAAATCCTTGTTCTGCTTGTCGACAACCTGCAAGGTTATAGTGTTGAGCAATACGCCACAGAAATCGGGCACAGTTGGGGTGTGGGACAAAAGGGCAAAAACAATGGCGCAGTCATTCTAGTCAAGCCCAAAAAAGGCAGCGAAAGAGGCCAAGTCAACATCAGTCCTGGCTACGGCATGGAGGAATATGTCACCGACGCCACGGCCAAGCGCATCATCGAGAAAGAGATGATTCCCTCCTTCAAGGAAAACGACTACTACACTGGCATCAACAATGCCGTCAACGTCATCATGGACCTCTGCTCGGGCAAGTTTTCACAAGACGAATATGCTGACGGAGACGGTTTCCCTTTGTGGCTTATCATCCTCTTCATCATCGCTATCATGGTCGTTTTCTCCAAGTTCTCCGGCGGTGGACAAAACTACTCTGGCGGCGGCACTCGCACCATCTGGATTCCGATGGGCGGTGGCTTTGGTGGCGGAGGATTTGGCGGTGGAGGCCACAGTGGCGGCTTCGGAGGCTTCGGCGGCGGCGGTTTCGGTGGCGGCGGCGCCTCGGGGAGTTGGTAAACAGATTCCCTTCGGGAATGGCTATTAGTGTCATGTTATACTGCGGCGAACTCCATTCCCGAAGGGAAACTCAAAAGAAAGACAACAATATGGATAACCCCATCATAGAAATCAAAAACGCTTCAATCTTCCAGCAAGAGAACCTTGTTCTTTCCAATGTCAACCTGACGCTGAACAAGGGTGAATTCATCTACCTCATCGGTCGCACTGGAAGCGGAAAGTCCTCATTGCTAAAGACTTTGTACGGTGAGTTGCCCGCTCGCGACGGCATCGTGCGCGTAGCCGGTTACGACCTCACCCAACTCAAGAAGAAGGACATCCCCTACTTGCGCCGCAAGATTGGCATCGTGTTTCAGGATTTCCAACTGCTCTTCGACCGTAGCGTGGAGAAAAACCTGGAGTTTGTGCTGGGTGCCACGGGTTGGACGGAGAAAGCCGAGATTTCGCGCCGCATCGACGAGGTGCTGGCCAAAGTGGGACTGAGCGACAAGCGCAAGGTAATGCCCCATCAGATGTCGGGCGGCGAGCAGCAAGGCATCGCCATCGCCCGCGCCTTGCTCAACGACCCCGATGTCATCCTTGCCGACGAACCTACTGGAAACCTCGACCCAGACACTACTTTGGAAGTGATGAAACTCTTACGCAACATCAGCGAGAACGGCCAAGCCGTGCTGATGGCCACGCACAACTATACCTTGATGCAGAAATACCCCTCGCGCATCGCCAATTGCAAAAATGGGACGGTGGTGTGTTCGGAGATGGAGTGATTTTTAAGCTGTTAGCTATTAGCCATTAGCTGTTAGCTCAAAGCTACCATATAGCAAGCTAATGGATAACTGCTAAAAGCTAATAGCTTCAACGATTTTACGCGCATTGGCCTCATTATCATACAACTGTCTCATCTGCTCATCGCGTTCTTCGATGTCATCCTCGGTGAAGTCCTCTTCCATCAGTCGCTTAATCTCAGCAATCATCTGATCGGGCTCGTCGGCAACCACGCAAAGACTTTCCAATGATGTCCCTTTCACCATATCAGAATTAACCAAACAGAACCTTCCGTTGTATAGCGCATTCAACAATTTCAGTTTCAAGCCTGTAGGTTGATTGGTTACTAGAATATTCACCTGCGCCTGTCGCAAAAGGTCAATCATCTCGGCATCATCGGGATTGGCCACCAAGGTCACATTAGAATAATTATCAGCCAGTTTCTTCAATTTGTCTGAAGGATTCAAGCCTGACACGATGCAATGTAAATCAAGCTCGGAGAAGACATTCTCTATCAACCATCTGGCTGCATCTTCATTCTCGCGAACCGAAAGGTTTCCGTGATACAAGACATACTCTCCCCTTCCCGTCTCGGAGCACACCGAATCGGTGGCGCTGAAGCCAGGCACAAGCACCACATTCCTATACCGTTGGGCAAAGTAATCGCTGTCCTTCTGCGAGATGGCAAAAATGCCTGTAGCTTTTTTCAGAACAGGTTCGTAGCGCCTTAGTTTCCAAGCCTCTATATGATAGAACAAACGCTTCCAGCCGCATCGCTCCGTATCGCCCAGTCCGTTGTAATAGTCATGCTCGACATTGTGTGCTCGGACATAAATATTCCTGTTTTTCAGACGCTTGTCCGTCAAAACAGCAGTCGTATGCAGGCCTTCGCAAAGGATGGGATAATCATCTTTCAACAAGTCTTGAACCAAAGCCTCCGAACGGCGCGAATTGACAATGAAAGGGGTAAGACTCAGCTGTTTGGCAAAGGAAGTGTCGCGCTTGTAATATTTCACCTCATAACAACGCTTCAGTATCTCCTGTTCGCCGCGACCATACTCAAAACAATGCAGATGCACCTTGACACCCGCTTCCGAAAGGGCCTTCACACGATAGAACACATCGATGACCCCACCGTAGTTGGCGGGATAAGGCACATCAAAAGCGATGACATGTAGGTGATAATCGGTATCATTCATAATGTTTGTAGATTTCAAGCAGTTTTTGTTCCTCGTTCTCCCAACACAAATCCTGTGCCGCAACGGCCAAGTTTTGCTTCCATTGCGCTCTTCTCGCCTCATCTGACAGAGCCTCACGGATGGTGGCAGCAATGGTTGCGGGTTCATGGTTCTCGATAAACATGCCCAAGTCATATTGTCTGATAATCTTCTCAATCTCAGTTAAATGCGAAGCCACAATCGGCACACCCGCTTGGATGAAGTCGAAGAGTTTGTTGGGGAGGCTGAAACGATAGTTGAGGTTGGTGTCCTTGTCGAGGCAGAAGCCCAACTCTGCGAGTTGCGTGTAAGCCATCATCTGCTGGTAAGGCATCCTTGGAAAGAAACGCACACGGTCAGTAATCTTCAGGTCTTCAACCATTTGCTTCAACATTGGTAACACATCGCCGCCGCCAATAATCATTAGGAAGCAGTCGTCAAGTTGTGTCATGGCTTGTACCAATTCCTCTGCCCCACGCTGGATGTTGATGCCCGAGCCTTGCAGAATCAGCAGGTGCTTGTCGGTGGGCAAGCCCAATTCCGTTTTATCGCCCTTTGGTGGCAAAGCCTTTCGTGGAGGTATATTTCTGATGACATGGCACTTGACGCCGTATTTCTCTCGGAACAGGTCGGCGATACTGTCGCAAACGGTAATCATCTCGCTCAATTTGGGCACCACAAAGCCCTCTATACGTTTCCATACCTTTTGCACCTTGGGCCGATGGACCAGCTCGGGTGTTTCGGTGAAATACTCATGGCTGTCGAAAACCATTTTACTTCCTTTCAGCCTTGAGATGAAATAGTTGGGTAGTATGGTATCCAAGTCATTGGACAGCAAAAGATTGGCACGATGGAAAAACAAGAATAGAAACAGGCGGATGTTATATTCGGCATAAAAAAGCGGGCCTTTTTCGAAAAGCAATTTCATACGATGCGAAGCGTAAGGGCGTTCATCCATGGGTGGGCTCTTACGCTGCTTCCTGCCAACCAAAAGCACTTCGAATCCAGCCTTTTGCAAAGCCAGGCACGACTTGTTGACCCTTTGGTCCGTGACCAAGTCGTTAATCACCGATACGATAGCGCGTTTCATGGGGGCAAAAGATTACGCAATCGCTCCTATCTCGTACAAATACTCTGGAGCGAAATCAGCACCGTTCTCCCATTCAATCGTGTTGAACCGTATGGAAAACCGCTTGAAATAATCCAAATCGTGCAAGGGACGAAAAGCCTCTCCGCGCAAAGAATTGGCGAGATCAACAATACGAACTTCGCCATTGTTGAACCACAAGCGGATTCTATAATCGCCAAGATACTCGGCTTTACTAATTTCGAGGAACATATCTATCACTTTAGAGGGTCTATCTTATTCAAAGGCGAACCACTTTGAGCCCTATCCCAATTTTCAATCAACTCATCACGGTGAATGTCAAGCCATTCCAATATCATACGCAACGCTCGACCTGGCATCTTACCTGTCACAACGCCATCTCGAATACCTACAGTGACTTTATAATCGCCATACCATGCATGAAAATGAGGCGGCAGATGGTCATCAAAGTTCATAAAAATGATGATTCCATAAAAAAAACTAATCTGCGGCATAATTGAAATAATTTGCCGCAAATATACGAACATTTTCAAATTAGACGAACTTTCACACATTTCCCTTATCTTTGCACCCATGAAAACCAATGTCAACCTCAAACCTTACAACAGCTTTGGCTTCGATGCTGTGGCAAAGCATTTCGCTGAAGTCAACGATATTCAAGAGCTTGAATCCTTGATTCGCTCCGATGTGTTCAAGCATGAGAAGTATCTGATTCTCAGCGGAGGCAACAATGTGCTTTTTCGGGATGATTTTTTCGATGGTGTCGTTGTGCATATCAATACAAAAGGCATAGAGACCCTTGAAGAGCAGGAAAACAATGTGATTGTTAGGGCTCAGGCCGGCGAGGATTGGCCCGAATTTGTGCGTTTCTGTGTCGAAAAAGGTTGGCATGGCGTAGAGAACCTGGCTCATATCCCTGGCAAAGTGGGTGCGGCACCCGTACAAAACATCGGCGCTTATGGCATGGAACTGAAAGACAGTTTCCTACGTTGCAAAGCTGTGGATTTGACTACAGGCGAGACCAAGGTTTTCACCAAAGAGGGATGCCGTTTTGGCTACCGCGAGAGCGTTTTCAAAAATGAGTTAAAAGGAAAATACATCATCACTTCGGTGGACTTCCTATTGAAGAAGGACGCCCCGCTCAACCTAGAATACGGCAACATCAA
>CACXXW010000157.1 GCA_902771635.1 uncultured Bacteroidia bacterium
GTAGAGACGCAAAATTTTGCGTCTCTACCAACACAAACCGAATACAAATATTTCATTCGTGAAAACGACCAAATCCGTTGGGAGGACGGCCCCAACCGCATTTTGCCCGAAGGCAAAGACCGTGTTTGGGATTGGTTTGGCCTCACCGAACGGCATACCATGAAAGGTGTGGCTGTGCCGCTGTTCAGCCTGCGCACGGAGGATGATTTCGGCATCGGCGAATATGCCGACCTGCCCAAATTAGGCGATTGGTGCGTGGCCAACGGTCTGAAAATCATCCAAATCCTGCCCATTAACGACACCACGGCACATTACGATTGGCACGATTCCTATCCTTATAATGCCATTTCGGCATTTGCGCTGAATCCGATTTATTTAAATGTTGAACAATTGAATAAGAACGTTGTTTCACCCATAGATTCCCGAGGGAAATGCCTTGCATTCGACGGAGTCAATGACATGGGGGGAAAAGCGTTCAAGCGGATGCGGACAATGCTCAACAAGGAGGAATTCATCAATTATCCCAAAGTATTGAAAGCCAAATGGAAATATTTCCAAATCGCTTTTGAACAGCAATGGGACACGCTGAAAGACACCGTTGAATTCCAGCAATTCATCAAGGAAAACGAAGACTGGCTACTCGACTATGCCCAGTTTTGTGCTAAACGCGACGGCAACGGCACGGAGATTCACCTCTTCCTGCAATACCACTGCGACAAACAGCTGCGCGAGGCCGTCAAAGCCTTGCACGACAAAGGCCTGTTGCTAAAAGGCGACATTCCCATCGGCGTGAATCCATCGGGAGTAGACGTGAAATCACATCCCGAATTGTTCAACCTCGATGTGCAAGTAGGTGCACCGCCCGATGACTTTGCCGCCGAAGGTCAGAACTGGGGCTTCCCGTCCTACAACTGGGAAGCGATGGCCAAGGACGGTTATGCTTGGTGGCAACGCCGCCTGCAAGTGATGGCTCGCTATTTCGACGCCTACCGCATCGACCATATCTTGGGCTTCTTCCGCATTTGGGAAATTCCCAAGACAGCCAAATCGGGGCTGCTGGGGCACTTCTCTCCTGCCCTACCCTTGAGCGTGGAAGAAATCGAAGACCAGGGCTTCCATTTCATCAAAAGCAAGCACTTGAAAAAAGGTGTCGACACCCTTTTCATCTCCGCGCCAGACAAGAAAGACAAATACATTCCACGCATTGAATTGCACAAAACCAAAGTCTACCAAGCCCTCAGTGAGGAACAGAAACGCGCCATCGGCACCCTCTACGAGGACTTCTATTTCCACCGCCACAACGAGTTTTGGAAGCAAAAAGCCTTAGAGAAGTTGCCTGCCTTAATCAACGCGACAAAGATGATAGCTTGTGGCGAAGACCTCGGCATGATTCCCGCTTGCGTGCCTGAAGTGATGCAAGAATTGGGCATCATGAGCTTAGAAGTGCAGCGAATGCCCAAGGTGTTCGGCCATCAGTTTGTGCAGACCGAAGACCTGCCCGAAAACTGCGTCTACACCACGGGCACCCACGACATGTCTACCTTACGTGGCTGGCTGGCCGAAGACCGCGTCCGCACCCGCCAGTTTCTCGACAGCCTCGACCTCGATGACCGCAAAGTCACCGCCAAGACGCTAAAAAAGATACTAGAAAAGCACTTGGACAGTCCCTCAAAGTGGAACATCTATCCCCTACAAGACCTCCTGGATCTAGACGAAAAGAATTGGTCGACCAACTCTGCGGACGATCAAATCAACGTCCCCGCCAATGCCAAAAACCAGTGGAAGTGGCGGATGAAGATGAATTTGGAGACTTTATTGTAGCCAATCCAATAAAAAACCTTATCTTTGAAGCCTAAAATCGAACTACCATGAAATTCAAACCCTACAACCATAGCGAAGCTGCGCTCAATGAGCGCATTGCTTTGATTCTCAACGAAGAGAAGAAAAAAGGTCACGAAAAGGAAGCCCTGCGCACCATCTTCCAAAGCATCGACTTCACCACCTTGGAAGCCTTCGACAACGAAGCTAAGATCAAGGACTTCTGCGAAAAAGCCTTGGCTTTCCCGAAGCAAAAACCGCACCTCAGCGTGCCCGCCATCTGCATCTACAGTCCCTTCATCCGTCAGGCCAAACAACAGCTCGCTGGCAGCGGCATCCGTGTGGCTACGGTGGCCTGCTGCTTTCCCTCGGGACAGATGCCGTTCGACCTAAAAGTCAAGGAAGTGGAATACTGCGTCAATGAAGGTGCCGATGAGGTCGATATGGTCATCTCTCGCGGCACTTTCCTCGCGGGTCGCTACGACGAGGTCTTCAACGAAATCAAGACCATCAAGGAAACCTGCGGCAACAAGGCCAAACTGAAAGTCATCCTTGAGACGGGCGAACTGAAAACGGTTGAAAACATCCGCAAAGCCAGCGAATTGGCCATCCTCGCCGGCGCCGACTTCATCAAGACCTCGACAGGCAAGGTGCCAGTGGCCGCCACGCCTCTCGCCGCCATCATCATGATCGACACCATCAAGGAATACTACGAAGCCACAGGCAAGAAGGTCGGCTTCAAGCCCGCCGGTGGCATGAAAACACCTGAAGAAGCCCTCACCTATTATTATTTGGTGAAAAACATCCTCGGCGAACAGTGGCTCAACCCGAACCTCTTCCGCGTGGGCACAAGCCGCCTCGCCGGACTTATTTTAGAACAAATTGGATAATGGGATCGGCTGAAGCCGAGAAATCTGTCAAAAATCAATTAAAAAATCATCTATAATACAAATCTTTGATTTTGAGAGATTTTAGACATAATTTTGATAGATTTCTTGCGAAGCAATCCCAAAAAAAAGACAAATATGGTAACAATAAAAGGAACTTATAAGGGCAATCTCCGCAACGAGATGACCCATGTGCAGTCGGGCAACACCATCCTCACCGACGCACCTACCGACAACCACGGCAAAGGCGAAGCCTTCTCGCCCACCGACCTCGCCTGCGCAGCCCTCGCCGGCTGCATGATGACCATCATGGGCATCAGCGCACAAGGCCACGAATTCGACATCGACGGCACCACCTACACGGTGAAGAAGACCATGAACGCCGACCCACGCCGCATCGGGCAGATTGACATCGTGTTCAACTTCCCCCCCAAGGAATACACCGAGAAACAGAAAGCATTGCTGTGGGCCGCAGCCGAAAGTTGCCCCGTGGGCCGCTCGCTGCATCCCGATGTCATCGTTAACATCACCATGAACTTCCAAGCCTGATGGAATACAATGCACTGAAAGGACTCCACAACAGCGTGACGCTGGTGGTGGAGCATAAGGATACCGCTGCCGTCTACGGCTCTGGCGCCTTGGAGGTGTTTGCCACCCCCGCCATGATTGCCCTCATGGAGAAGACCTGCTTGGAAAGCGTTGCCGACAAAATCGGCGAAGGCAATACCACCGTGGGCATCGCGGTCAATATCAAGCACTTGAAAGCCAGCCCAGTAGGCTCCACCATTCGCTGTGACGCAGAAATCACCGAAGTGGATCGCCGCCGTTTGGTCTTTGAAGTGAAATGCTTCGAGGGCGAGACACTCGTGGGCGAAGGCATCCATGAAAGGTTTGTGGTTGACAGCGAGAAGTTTATGAGTAAATTCTAGAATATGAAAGTTTGATATATAAGGTAAAATAGCTATCAGCCATCAGCAGTCAGCTATCAGCTTGGTAATGAGCGGCTGAAAGCTGATTGCTGAATGCTGAAAGCCAATAAATAATCCAATGAAATACACCTACCGAACCCAAGGCACATGCAGCCAAGCCATTGAGTTTGAAATCGAGGACGGCATCTTGAAGAATGTGCAGTTCTACGGTGGCTGCAACGGCAACACGCAAGGCGTTAGCGCTTTGGTGGAAGGCATGAAAGTAGAGGATGTGCTGCAACGCTTGGAAGGCATTCGCTGCGGATTCAAGAACACCTCCTGTCCCGACCAGCTGTGCCGTGCCATCCGACAGGCATTAGAAAGTTGAGTGTTTAGAGTTTCACACAATTTAATTGATGCCCTTACGTTATAGAACAGATTAAAGACTAATGAATATGAAAAAAAACATCTTATTGGTAGCAGTTTTGGCACTTGTCGCCACCCTCACCACTTTCAACAGTTGCAGAAAGCCCAAAGCTGAAGACACTACTCCAGCCAAGGAAGGCCTTTACCTGGGTATTGTAGGCTTCAACAGTGAGCTTTACACCATGCCGCTCGGCCTGCTCAACCAGGACACGAAGCATAACTTTGAAAATTTTGTTGACGGGCTTTCGATGCAGAACGGTACCATCCTCTACCATGCGGTCAACAC
>CACXXW010000158.1 GCA_902771635.1 uncultured Bacteroidia bacterium
AATTTTAAATTTTAAATCACACAATGATAAAAGCATACGTTTTCCCCGGTCAAGGGGCCCAATTTGTGGGAATGGGAAAGGACTTGTACGACAACTTCTCCAAAGCCAAGGATATGTTCAAGAAAGCGAACAACATCCTGAAGTTCAAAATCACCGATGTCATGTTTGAAGGCACTGACGAGGACTTGCGCCAGACCAAGGTGACCCAACCGGCCATCTTCTTGCATTCTGTCATCTTGGCTTCAATGCTTGAAGAGTTTGATCCTACCATGGTGGCAGGTCATTCTTTGGGTGAGTTTTCGGCTCTTGTCGCTAACAAAGTGCTTGGTTTTGAAGACGGTCTGCGTTTGGTGAGCAAACGTGCCATGGCCATGCAGAAGGCTTGTGAGGCCCAGCCTGGCACGATGGCCGCTGTCATCGGAGCTGAGGATGCACTCATCGAGAAAGTGTGTGCCTCCATTAAAGATGCTGTGGTGGTTCCCGCCAATTACAACTGCCCCGGCCAGTTGGTTATCTCTGGTTCGGTGGAAGGTGTGGCTGCCGCTTCCGAAAAGCTGAAGGAAGCCGGTGCCAAGCGTGTAGTGCCGTTGAGTGTGGGTGGTGCTTTCCATAGCCCGTTGATGGAACCTGCCCGTTTGGAGCTTGCCGAGGCCATCAAGGAGACGACCTTCAACCAAGGTATCTGCCCGATTTACCAGAATGTGACAGGCCAGTCGGTCAACGACCCTGAGATCATCAAGAAAAACCTCATCGCACAGCTGACCTCACCCGTCATGTGGACGCAGACCATGAGCAACATCCTTGCCACTGGTGTGCGCGCCGTCGTCGAGGTGGGCCCAGGCACGGTGTTGCAGGGTTTGTTCCGCAAGATGGATCGCAACTTGGAACTGTCGAGCGCAACGGTCTGAATAAGACACGAGGCTATGATACACGAGGCATTTCAACTATGACTTGTGACAATGACTATGACCGCTTTTACAATATGTTGAAGCGGTCATAGTCATAGTCAGCTGCCATTGTCGATAAAAAGTTCGTATCAAAACAAATGTTATTTATTGCCGAATAGTTACATATTTGAAGAATCATCGAAATGGAAAACAGAATCCGCCCAATGTGGGTCATCATCATTCTTTTGTCGGGGCTTCTTTTGGGCCTCTATATTAATAAAGGTGTAGGTAAACGGCAGGTCACCTTCGAAGGAGGCAGCAAGTTCGATGAAGTGATGTGGTATGTGGATAACGATTATGTCGAAAAACCCGACGCACAGAAGTTGCAAGACCAGGCCATTGCCGCCATGATGGAGAAGCTTGACCCGCACAGCGCTTTCATCTCTTTGGATGAGTTCAATGAGGTGACCGACCCGCTTTTGGGCAGTTTCGACGGTATTGGGGTGCAGTTTCGTTTGGAGAAGGATACCATCGCCGTCGTTAGCGTCATCAAGGGCGGCCCTTCCGAGAAGGTGGGCA
The DNA here is from genome assembly GCA_902771635.1 of uncultured Bacteroidia bacterium. Classification (GTDB taxonomy): domain Bacteria; phylum Bacteroidota; class Bacteroidia; order Bacteroidales; family F082; genus Limimorpha. Next base: position 1,467 of record CACXXW010000158.1, read on the forward strand.
TCATGGCGGGCGACCGCATCATTTATGTCGACGACACCTTGGTGGCCAGCAAGAAACTCAAGAATGAGGACGTGATGCGTAAGCTGAAAGGCCCTAAAAACACCAAAGTGCGCGTGCGTGTGCTGCGCCGTGGGGTGGAGGGTCTGCTTGACTACACCATCACTCGCGCCGCCATCCCTACCTATAGTGTCGACATTGCCTATATGCTCGATGAGAAAACGGGTTACTTGAAGCTGAGCAAGTTCTCTGCCACCACGGCTGATGAATTCAAGAAGGGGATAAGGGACTTGAAAACGAAGGGTATGCAACAACTCGTGTTTGACCTGCGCGGCAACACGGGCGGTTTCCTTAGTGCTGCTGTCGATATCGCTGATGAGTTTTTACCCAGGGGCAGCATGATTGTCTATACCGAAGGCCGCAACCGTCCTCGCCAGTATATGAAAGCACGTCGCAATGGGATGTTGGAAGACATACCCGTGGTGGTGCTCATTGATGGCGAGTCGGCCAGCGCGAGCGAGATTGTGGCTGGAGCCTTGCAGGACAACGACCGAGGCACCATTGTTGGTCGCCGTTCATTTGGCAAGGGCCTGGTGCAGGAACAGATCATGCTCAGCGACAATTCCGCCATCCGCCTCACCGTGGCGCGTTACTACACGCCTACAGGTCGTTGCATCCAGAAGCCTTACAGCGGAGATTTGGAAGAATACATGCTCGAGTCGTTGGAGCGTTATGAGAATGGAGAACTCTTCAGTGAAGACAGCATCCATTTCGCCGATTCCCTGAAATACACCACGCCTAAAGGCAAGACAGTTTACGGTGGCGGCGGCATTATGCCTGACATCTATGTGCCTTTGGTGAACGACAGCACGGAATACTATTTCAACCGCATTGTCAACAAAGGCTTGCTCTACCAATATGCTTTTGAATACACCGACAAGCATCGTAGACAACTGCAACAATACAAGACAGTCCAGTCTTTCGACCAGTCGTTTGCAGTGAGCGATGCCATGTTCGACGAGTTGGTGAAGCTAGCTGACGAGAAAGGCGTCAAGGGCACGGAAGAGCAACGTCAGGTGGCACGCCGCGAGGCCAACACGCTATTGAAGGCCTATATTGCCCGCGACCTCTTCGATGATGAGGGCTTCTATCCGATATATGCCCCGATGGATGAGGTGTTGCAGAGGGCATTAGAGGAACTGAAAGAGAATTAGCCTAGAAGGGGCTGAAACCATATAGCGGTATCACCCCGGTAGGCCAGCGTCCGGTAGGCTTCCCCCTCTCAGAGGGGGGCAGGGGGGAGTTGAACACAACCAACCATCAAAAAACAATAATCTTATGTTCTTCCATGACATCACCCCAGACTATCTATCAAGCCACGGCATCAACCCGGAGGGATTGACTTTTGGATCCAACTTTTTGCCTTATAACCCGCGTTTGAAGCAGTTTAGTCGTGATTTGCGGAAAGGGTATCAGCTTGCCGAGGTTATGATGTGGAAATGCTTGAGAGCAAAGAACCTAGGTTATGCGTTTCGTCGGCAGTACCCCATATTGAACTACATTGCCGATTTTTATTGTAAGCAATTGAATCTTGTGGTTGAGATTGACGGTTGTTCGCATTATTCTGTCGAGGCTCAAGAAAAGGATGCTGAACGTGACAGACAAATGCGTGCAATAGGCTTGAAAGTGATCAGGGTGAATGATGGCGAGGTAAGAAAAGATGCTGAAAGAATTGCAAATTGGATTATCGAGCAAGTGGTAGAAGATAATGGGATTAAATGAGAGTTTTTGACTCCCCCTTAATCCCCTCTCAGAGGGGGAAGCGCAAAGCGACGCGGGAGCAAAGCCATGAGATACTCTTCCAAGTGACTTGCAAACAAAAAACCCCGCTGAAATAGCGGGGTTCCTTTTGTGGAGCATAACGGAGTCGAACCGATGACCTCTTGCATGCCATGCAAGCGCTCTAGCCAACTGAGCTAATGCCCCTCATTTGCGGCTGCAAAAATACAACTTTTTTCAATCCGCCAAACATTTTTGCGAAAATTTTTCTTTTTTTTCCAAAAAATACAAAAAAACCACTTTTTTTTCATTTCCGACTAAGGGTAAATCCCCAGTTGTTAGTCTTTCCAATGTCTAGACAACAAAACAACGCGTTTACTATGCATTCGAATGTTCGTTTTATGCTTAGGAAAAATGATGCCACTATGCCTTTTTGCATGGAGGCTATTCGTGTTTATATGCAAGAAAACTTATTAATTCACCTATTTATTAACCAAAATTATTCATTATGAAAAAGAAAGTATTTTCTTTGATGATGATGCTCTTGCTGGCCGTTACAGGCTTTGTGAGAGCAGATGAACTGACCGTACACGATGGTACAGCTACCAACGGTTACGTGCCGGTTTACGGCTTTTATGCCGACGCTTACTTGAAGTGCGAGATGGTGTATCCCGCCTCCGAGTTGAGCGTGATGTCAGGTGGTGAAATCAGCAGCCTGACATTTGGTATTTCATCTCCTGCCACGGATCCTTGGACAGGTACATTCCAAGTGTTCGTGAAAGAGGTGAATGGCGCTACCATCAGTGACTTTTATGGTACAGCTGGAGCTACCACTGTTTACACTGGTACTCTTAATGGCACCGGAAGCACGATGACCGTCAACTTTACCGCCCCTTACACCTACAATGGCGGTGACCTGCTTGTTGGTTTCTATTTGACCACCACGGGTAACTACAAGTCCATCACTTGGGCTGGTGAGACGGTGACTGGCGCTTCTGTGCAAGGCTACAGCTACAGCAGCCTTGACG
>CACXXW010000159.1 GCA_902771635.1 uncultured Bacteroidia bacterium
GTGTACGGCTTCTTTGAACACGAGCTCGGCAAGCACCCCGTCCGCCAAAATGCCATCTACCAAGGCACACCCGGCAGCCGCTGGTCAACCTACGAGTACACCAACACCGTGCTCAACTATTTCGGCCCTTCGGGTTGCGGCTATATTCCCCAAACCATGTCGCACCTCACTGACTGGAGCGCCACAGGCAACTCTGTGAATGATGCCATCAACAGTGGTGCTTTCCTCCTCCAACACCGCGACCATGGTGCTGAGGAGCTATGGGGCGAGCCCAGCTACGGCATCGGCTATATCAAACGACTGACCAACAAGAACCTCACCTATGTCATGTCAAACAACTGCCTAACGGGCAGGTTCAACTATGGTGGTGTCAACGGAGAATGTTTCGCCGAGGTATTCCACCGCCACCAATATGGAGCCTTGGGACTCATTGCCGCCACGCAAGTCTCCTATTCCTTTGTCAATGACATCTATGTATGGGGTGTTTACGACAACATGTGGCCCGATTTCATGCCCACCTACGGCACGCAACACGCCACCAACTTCATCCATCCCGCCTTCGGCAATGCCGCCGGGAAATACTTCCTCAGACAGTCCTCGTGGACCGATGAATACTGGAAAGAGATTACCTACTACCTGTTCCACCAGCACGGCGACGCTTATATGAACCTCTACAGCGAGGTACCGCAGGAACTTACGGTAGAGATGCTGCCCGTGTTACCCACAGGCAGTGACCAATACACACTGAAAGCCGATGAAGGCGCCACCATCTGCCTGACCGCCAACGAACAAATCATCGGCTTCGACATTGCCACTGGCGACACACAAACAATCACCGTCACACCACAAGAAGTAGGCACCATGGTGAAGCTCACCATCACCAAGCAGGACTATTACCGTTACGAGCACCTCATCAAGACCATTTCCACGGAAGAGCCCTACCTGATTTTCGATGCCATCGAAATCAATGATGAGGAAGGCAACGACAACCAAGCCCCCGACTACAACGAGACTTGCCACTTCGGCATCAGCTTGCATAATGCGGGCTTTTCCGCGTTAGACAACTTCAACGCCACCCTATCCTGCAGCCATCCTGCCGTGGAAATCACGCAAAGCACATTCGCATACAACGGCATGAACGCCAATGAGACCCAAATGCAAAACAACGCCTTCACCGTACACTTCGGCGATGAGCTGAATGATCAGGAAAAGGTGAAGTTTTACCTAAAGATGGAAAACGCCGACTACACATTCATCGACAGTCTAATGCTCACCATAAAAGCACCCAACCTGAGATTTGCCGGACTTCGCATCACCGATTTGGATGGCATTGAGATGGATCGCCTAATGAAAGGGGAATCCTCGTATATAACCTTTAGCCTTGAAAACCAAGGGGGCAGCAAATCGACGGAGATCAACAACAAATTCAATCTCTTGGCTCCATTCCTCCACATTGATGAGGACAGAGTTACCATCCCTGCCATTGAAGCAGGAGCCTCGGGGCTTGTCACCTTCCTTGCCCGTGCCGATGAAGATGCAGTTGATGGCATTATCAACTACCAACTTCAAGCCGAAAACGGATTCCACACCAAATACCTTGAAGACCACATTAATCTGGGATATATCACCGAGGATTTTGAAGGCGAGACCCTTAGCGAAGATATGCAATGGAATTTAGGCTCAGGCGGCAAGAAATGGACCATTGTGGAAGACTCCACTGCCATGGGAGGCCATTGCCTTCGCTCACCAAACCTCGCCGACAAGGCTACCGCAAACCTTAACATCGGCTACAAAGCCGATGCCGATGGCATGTTCTCGTTCTATCACAAGACTTCAACTGAAGAAAACGACATGCTTATCCTCACCATAAACGGTCAGGAAGTCGCTTCATGGAGTGGCATTGGCGAATGGGAACGTTCAGAATTTGAGTTGCACGAAGGAACCAACGTCATACGCTTTTCCTACAAGAAAGACGAAAGTGGCAGTGCTGGCGAAGATGCTGCCATGATTGACCATTTATGCTTCCCACCCTTCGCCAAGATGGTACTATACGCCGGCAACGACACAGAGGCCTGCTCCAACGGCACATTTACTCCTGAAGGATATATCTACAACCAAGCGGGTCTCGAATGGACCACCAACGGCGATGGCTCTTTCGACGATGTCAATGCTGAGTATCCAACCTATACCTTTGGTGAAGCCGACAAGGAGAATGGCCATGTGGAACTCACTCTCACCGGTACATCAGCATACGATGAAAGCCAACAAAGCAGCATGGTAACCGTGAACCTTCTGCCCAGCTTCGACCCAAGCCATACACCTGAAATGCCCTCCGGAGAAGCCGAAATCGATCTGCGTTTAGTCAGCCAAAGCACATATCTTGGTGAAGAGAATAACAATGCCGTTTACACTTGGATTATCGAGCCTTCAACGGCGGGCTCCATCACTGGTGACGGCCATCAAGCCCTTGTGGAATGGGCCAGCGGCTACCGCGGCCAAGCCAGCATCAGCTACCGCTATGAGAATCCCTGTGGCGCCACTGCTGTTTCAGAGCCTATTCTCATCAATGTGTTCAACTCGACAGGAATCAATGAACTGGGAACCGCTAACATTGAGGTGTATCCCAACCCTGCAAACGACATGATACATGTAAGGATTCATCAAGACGGTGATGCCACTCTGCGTGTCATCGATTTGACAGGAAAAGTGGTATATGAATGCGGCCCTTCGGCCCTTCGATTGGCCTCAGGGACCACAGGCTCAGGGATCGCTGGTATGGGGACCGCAACCATTGCGACTTCCAAGTTCGGAGGTAGCGGCATATATATGCTTCAGGTCATTCAAAACGACATCGTGACCAATGTCAGGATTGTTGTCATGCCTTGATTATTAAACGAGCAATTGCAAACAAGAAAAATGCGTCAAAAAAAAATGGCGCATTTTTTTTGTTTATTTCATTTTAATCTGTATTTTTGCAGCATGAAGTAAACTTTTTGAGCTATGAAACGCATTTTTACTCTCCTCACCATCATTTGCACTTTCAGTCTTCTGAATGCTCAAGAGACCTATCGTTTCCGCACCGATGCGCCCCAAGGTCTCAATATCGAAAGCAGCACCGCTTCAGGTCTTTCGCTGCATTACACCCTCAACGAAATTACCGTCGCCGACTACAAAAATGGTGATACTCAAGGTCAGGAAATCATCATGAAAGGCAGCTTTGGCTCATTCGCCGAAGGTTTGCCCAACCTGCCTTTTGAGAACCACTACATTGCTGTTCCAAGTGGTGCCAAGGTCAACGTCAAAGTCAAAGAAAACAGTAGCCAGACCTTTAACAGCATCGACCTTATGCCTGCTGCAGAAGTGATTTTGAACAATGCTGCGGGACAGCCCAAGTTGCGCAAGGACATGAGCGTCTTCGGCAAGGATGCCAACTTCCCATCCGAAAACGTGACTATTGCACAGGCCACCCAAATCCGAGGCTTGGATGTAGTGATGCTCAACATCACACCCTTCCGCTACAACCCTGTCAAGAAGACTTTGGAAGTCATCTATGACATGGACATCGAAATCAGCTTTGAAGGCGGCAATGGTCAATTTGGCGATGCACGTTACCGCAATCCCGCATGGGATGGCATTCTCCGCGACTTGGTCATCAACAGCAACATGTTGCCCGAGGCGCATTATTACGAACGCCTCAACGAAGCTATCCAAAACCGGGAAGAAGGCTGTGAATACCTCATCATCACGCTTGATGACTCAGCTTTCATGGCCTGGGCCGACACCTTGAAACAATTCCGCACGAAGCAAGGCATCCTCACCAAGGTTGTCACCACCGCCGATTGCGGCAGTAACGAACCTGAGGACATCCGTAACTATATCCTCAACGCTTACGAAAGCTGGTCCATCCCACCAGCGGCAGTTCTACTGTTCGGCGGAAACCATTTCACCCAATCCGACTTCGGCCTCAAGCCTTACCTCTATACCAGCCCGCCTGGCTGGGATGGTGTCATCACCTACAACTACCCCACCGACACCCCCTTTGCAGACATGAACGGCGACAGCATCCCCGATTTGGCCATCAGCCGCATGACGGTCTTGAACGCTGATGAGTGCCAACTGCAAGTAGAGAAACTCCTTGAATACGAGCTTTCCCCTCCCACCGACCCACATTATTATGACCACCCTGTCATCAACTCAGGTTACCAAGACACCAAGTGGTTCGCAATTACTGCCCAAATCACCAACAACTTCCTCCGCGACAAGTTCTACATGAAGTATTATTATGAAGACAACGACCCCACCCCTCCCGACTCTATTTGGTCAGTTGCCCCCAATACAGATGCCGTACTGGATTATTTCGGGCCTAATGGAACGCAATTCATCCCTTCTTCCATAGGATACCTCGATGATTGGATTGACATGTGGGATAAGCTACCATTTCAGAATGCCGTTAACGAAGGAAGCTTTCTGACATTCTATAGAGACCATTCCAACCCTGGCTGGTGGTGCTGTTCAAACATTCGCCCTAGCGATATAGATTTTTACCATAACGAAAAGCCCACCTTTC
>CACXXW010000160.1 GCA_902771635.1 uncultured Bacteroidia bacterium
GCAGCTGTTCCTGAACCCCCATGGAGGCTGTGTGGCCCTCTTCTCGGCTTGCCGTCCTACATACGGACCACAAAACAATCTCCAAACGCGAGCACTTGTTCCGGTACTTTTGCAACGTGATGACAATGGCATGCCGCTACGTTATGGCGACATCATTAGATTGGCAAAGAGCGACCAGCTCAATTTTAATAGTCAGGGCAATCAAAACATTCGTTTCTTGTTTTTGGGTGACCCTGTGCTACGTTTCCCCTTGCCTCAAAAGAATATTGCTGTAACGAGAATCAACGGAATGGTGGTGGGTGATTCCGACAATCTTGAGCTTCATGCCATGAGCATGGTGACGATGGAAGGCGAGGTCCGTGATGTTAACGGACGGCTCGATGCAGGATTCAATGGCACATTGTGGGTGAGGTTCTACGACCAGAAAACAAAATTGGTGGTCAAGTTTGTTGATGACAGCACAAGGAAAGTGTATTATCATAAGGATGTGCTCTATCAGGGGCAGGTTAGTGTGAAGGCTGGCAAGTTCAGCATCTCTTTCCAGGTGCCTAAGGAAATCAAGTCTGGAGAAGGTGCCCCACGTTTTAGCTTCTATGCTTACGATTCCATACGAGGCATCGATGCCGTGGGCGAGTTTGATGAGCTTGTCTTGGGTGGCATAGATCCTGCTATGGTGCCCGATGATGAGGGACCGAAAATCACCTTCTACTGGAACACTCCCGATTTCGAAAACGGCCAGGTGGTGGAACATCAAGGCGTGCTCTATGCCGACCTTTATGATGCTCAAGGTATCTATCACTATGGCTACAGCTTAGGACGTGACATTGTCATGAGTAGTAACCTTGCTGCTTGCAACCATTTGGTGTTGAACGACCAATATGAACCTGCCATGAATGACTTCAGGCGTGGGCGCATCACCCTCCCGCTCAACGACCTTGAGCCAGGTACTTATGAATTCACTCTCAAGGTGTGGGACACGCAGGACAACGCTTCCGAAGCCACCCTGTGGTTTGTCGTAGACGACAACCTCTTCCTCTCTCAGGTACACAACTACCCCAATCCTTTCAATGAGGAGACGCGCATCACCATGACCCACATTGGCGAGGATGGCGATTTCGACGTAAACATCGAGATTTTCGACATCATGGGTAGGTCTGTGCAGCATATTTATAAAAAGGTGTATGCCTCCGATGGTGTCATCGAACCCGTCGTGTGGGATGGTTGTGATTATTATGGAAGTCAGTTGCGCTCAGGTATTTATCTTTATCGTCTCACCTTGACGGATGAAACGGGTTATTCACGTACAGTCAGCCAGCGCATGGTCATTCAGCGGTAAGACAAAAAATAATTTTCAAACACATACAATAAGCCAATTGAATCAACGTTATTTTTGCAATTTTAATACTGTTAAGAATATGAAAGTAAAGAAACTCCTTATCGCCGCTCTTTTATTGGTCGCGGCCATGTCGTATGGACAGGATCATAACTACATTGGACAGAATTATAGCGTGTCACCCAATGTGATCACCACGGGTGTCCCATTTGTCTCCATTTCTCCCGATGCCCGTGGCGGCTCTATGGGCGATTGTGGTGTGGCTACAGCTCCAGACGTTTATTCCATGCATTACAACCCCGCCAAGTATGTCTATCTTGAGGACAAGTTTGCTGGCGGTTTAGGCTATAGTCCTTGGCTGCGCAAGCTGGTTCCCGATATGAATTTGGCCTATTTGGCTCTTGCCTATAAGATAAATGACCGTTCTGCTGTCGCGGGATCTTTGCGCTATTTCAGCTGTGGTGAAATCAATTTCAGGGATTCCTATAATCAAGACTTGGGCTCCTACACACCTAATGAATGGGCCATTGATGCTACCTACTCTCGTATGCTTGGCGATTATTTGGCTGGTGCCGTGGCAGGTCGTGTCATCTATTCTAATTTGCTTCAGAGTCAGTCTGATTATGCCCGTCCGGGTGTTTCCGTAGCCGCCGATGTGGCCGTATATTACAAACGTCCCGTCGAGTGGTTCAGCAACATGGATGCCGACTTTTCATGGGGTGCCGCCATCACCAACATTGGTAGTAAGATTACCTATAATACATCCAGTAACCGTCGTGAGTTCATCCCGACCACATTGCGTTTGGGTACGTGTCTGAATCTGGAACTTGATGAATACAATTCTTTGGCATTTACTGTGGATTTCAGCAAACTGATGGTGCCCACTCCGCCTGTCATTGCTCGCGATTCTGTTGGTAATCCATTGTATAACGATGATGGGAGCTATCAGATTGCCTATGGCATGGACAATAATGTGTCCGTTGTGCAAGGTATGATCCAATCCTTCTATGATGCTCCTGGCTATGGTTACAACTCAAAGCATGAATTGGTCAACTATGGCAGTTTCTACGAAGAGCTTTGCGAAATCAACATCGGCGCTGGCGTCGAGTATTGGTACAACAACACTTTTGCTGTCCGTGGAGGCTATTTCAATGAAACCGCACTGAAGGGCAACCGTAAATATTTTACCCTTGGCGCTGCACTGAAATACAACGTGTTTGGCCTCGATGTTTCCTATCTGATTCCCGTCAACACAGTGGCTGGTAGCAACCCCTTGGAGAACACCCTGCGTTTCAACCTCACCTACAGCATGGGTGGAAAGAAAGGTTGATGAATGTATTTATGCAAAACAAAAAGCGGCTTTCGGGCCGCTTTTTTTGTGCCTTGTAGAGACGCAATGATTGCGTCTCTACAATGATTGTGTTTTAAATAGCAATTGAATTATCAGAATATCAACGCCAGCAAAACATACAGCCAGTGCGCTGCAATGCCCGCGCAAAGACCACCAATGGTATGTGCACCGATGGCCTTGCCGATGAGTTTGCGGTAGCCAAGGCTATCGAGCATGGCGGCATGGGTGCTGAGGAAACCGCTCCAGCACATGCCGATGGCAGTGAACACAGCGATAGCGTTGTTGTCGATGATGCCTTCTGTGATGAAACGAGGCACCAGACCAATAGCGGCACCCACAGCGCCAAGGGCGGTCATGGGGAAGGAAATCAAGGCACCGTCCTTGAAGCCGAAGAGCCAGTCAAAGATGAAGTTCACCTTGTTGGCTGCCCAGCTGATGACCGGCACACCTTCGTAAGCCACACCAAGATATTCGCCGTTCTCGCCTGAAGCACCGAAGGTGAGCATCATCACGATGGTGGAGATACACAGCACACCTGGGATGATGGCGAAGCCAATGCTGACACCGTCCTTGCCGCCGTCAAGCAACGAGTTGAGGAAACGCATGAACACGCCGCCTTCAGTCTTGAACGAAATCTGCTGTTCGTCGCCGCCAAACTCTGCGTCAACGGGGGAGTCCAACTCAGGATAGCTCTTCAAGGTGGAGCGTTGCATCACTCTTGTTGAGATGATACTGCCGATGACTGCACCAGCCACACCGACTAAAGCACCTTTACCGAATCCAAGACCGGTCATAAAGGCGACCACGACCAAACCCATGCCGAAAGCTGTTCCGAAGTTGGTCAGCGAGACGAGCTGGTATTTCTTGAAATAACGGTTGAAGTTCTTGTCGTGAGCCAAGGTGATAATGGCGGGGTTGTCGCTGAGGAAAGTCATCACTGCTCCCAAAGCGGCTACACCAGGCAAGTTGTAGAGCGGCTTCATCAAAGGACGCAGCAGGTTCTCCAACAGACGCACCACACCAAACTCGGTGAGCAGCTTGCTGATGGCACCCATCAGCACACAGATGGCCATGATGTAGAATACGGTCTCAAGCAGCAGGTGGTAGGCCGTTTGCATGAAGGTGTTCAGCATCTTGGGCAGCGTCATCTTATAGGCCAGGAGCCCGAAGAAGGCGAAGAAGATGATGAGGAAAATGAAGGCTTCCACGCTTCGTTTGGTGGTGAACCGCAGAGGTTTTTTCAGTTTCTCTTCAATCTTTTTGAACAATTTCTCCACTTTATCATGATAAAAAGTGGTGGTTCGCTTGATGGTGTTGTATTTTGTCTTTGCCATAGCGGATTATTTTTTCTTGAGGTTGAGAAGGTTGACTTTCCAAGTGAGACCAAGGTTGGCTTGGAACTTGCTGATGCCGTCTACGCTGGTGTGTGACCCGCAGAGGTGGAGGCGGATGTTGCGGTCGCCCATGGGATAGTATTCAAAGCCAATGCTCTCGAAGTCGACTTTCTTGCCTGGGGTGACATATTGGTCGTAGGCTTCGGTGTTGGGCAGTTGGGCTTGGTTGAAGTCATAGCC
>CACXXW010000161.1 GCA_902771635.1 uncultured Bacteroidia bacterium
CTCGATGATTGGTCCCGATGTGCCGAGCATCACCACGGGTTTGCGCGGTCTCGCCTACTGGGAGATTGAAGTCACCGGCCCCAACGCCGACCTCCACTCGGGCCTCTTTGGCGGCAGCGTGGCCAACCCACTCAACACCCTCTGCGAGATGATTGCCAAATGCATGGACGAAAACAACCACATCACCATCCCGCATTTCTATGACGACGTCATTGAATGCTCTCCCCGCGAACGCGAGCTGCTCAACATGGCACCTTACAACGAGGAAAACTACAAGAACAGCCTCGGTGTGAAAGCCTTGCGTGGCGAGGAAGGCTACACCAAGATCGAACGCGTCGGCATCCGTCCCACCTTCGATCTCTGCGGCATGTGGGGTGGCTACACCGGCGAAGGCGCCAAGACCGTGCTGCCTTCAAAAGCCTATGCCAAGCTCTCCTGCCGCCTAGTGCCCGACCAAAACAATGAGAAGATTGCCGTATTAGTGAAGGACTATCTGGAGAAGAACGCTCCCGACTATGTGACCGTGAAGGTCACGCCGCTGCACGGCGGACAAGCCTACGGCTGCCCTGTTGACCTGCCGGCTTACAAGGCCGCCGAAGCGGCCTATATGGACACTTACGGCAAGCAGCCCATCCCGATGCGCTCGGGCGGCTCGATTCCGATTATTGCCCGATTCGAGGAAGTGTTGGGTATCAAGTCCATCCTGATGGGCTTCGGCCTCGGCGAAGACGCCATCCACTCGCCCAACGAGAACTATCGCCTCGACCACTTCTACAAAGGCATCGAGACCATCATCGCCTTCTATCAGCATTTCGCGAAGGGCGGAGAGATTGCTTAAACACTAAAGAACAACATTACTAGAAGGAAGGGCATTTGTCCTTCCTTCATTTTTTTGTCCCGATCCAACCTAATTTGAAAAAAATGACTACTTTTGCAAAAGTAACCAATAAAAATGGAAGAGAAAGTTATCAACGGCATCAAGCAATCGCTCCTACTGAACTTACCAGCGGGAGGCTATGCATTGTTGTATGGTTCGAGGGCAAGAGGCGATGCTCATACGGGTTCCGACTGGGACATCCTTATTGTACTAGACAAAGAGAAACTTTTGCCCGAAGATTACGATACCATTTCCTATCCTTTAAGAGAACTTGGTTGGGAACTTGGCGAATACATTAACCCTGTGATGTACACCGCCAAGGAATGGGAGAGCAGCAAGTTCACACCATTTTATCATAATGTCATTGATGACGCTATACGATTGGCATGAAACTGACTGATGAAGAAAGACAGATTGTAGTAAGCCTACAAATGGAAAAGGCACACCGCTTCCTTGAGCAAGCGGATGAAATGTGTAGGCAAAAATATTGGGACATTGCCTCCAACCGATACTATTACGCTTGTTATCATGCGGTTCAAGCATTGCTCATCAAAAATGAATTGGTTGCACACACACATGATGGTTTATTAACCCAATTCGGGCTTCATTTCGTAAAAGCAGGGAAAGTTGATTCAAAACTTGGTGCTTTCTTATCTCGAATGGAACAACTCCGAGAAAAAGGTGACTATAATTGCTACTATTCCATTACAGAGGAAGAAATTGAAACAATAATTGGGCCAACCAAAGAGTTGATACAGAAAGTAGAAGAACTACTGAAAGAATAAAATGAAAAAAGGAAGAGTCAATTGACTCTTCCTTTTTCAGTTTCATCACTCCTTGATGATTTGCTTGTATTTCAGCTTAGTCACTGCGCCAAACTTACCTAGTTCCTTCTTGTCGATTTTCTTTTGGTTGCCCGACATCATGATGACCACGGGGCGGTCTTTGATCATGCGGTTGTAGAAACTCTGCACATCCTCAAAACCAGCGTTACGGATGAGTTCCGTGACTTCCCCGCGTGGGTCATGGTCATAACCTTTCTTCATCCAATTTTGAACTGTCGCTGGCATGGAGCGGAAACTGATATAATCACTCGCCCTCGATTTCAGCAAGGCTTCCTTCGAGGCGTTGAACTTCTCCATGCGCACTGGCATGTTGACAATCAAATCCTTAAAGGCGGTCATGCCATCCAAGGTCTTGTCGGATTGCGTACCCAAGAAGCCGAAGAGATGGCCTGGCTTACGTTCCAAATAGTCGTACCGATAGTTGGCGTAGGCCGTATAGCCCAAGGAACGGAATTCCCTGATTTCTTGGAAGATGATGGAATACATATCCGTTCCAAAGTATTTGCTGAACAGGGAAGCCATCGCCTCATCTTTGGCAGTCAGCTTTTCGCCTGGCACATAGAAATAGATGTTGCTTTGACGGAACTTCTTGTTGGATGCGATAAACACCTGAGGTTCTGTATATTTCTTTTCCACACGAACCTTCTCCTTTCCCTTGATGGTATTAGGCTTCACCAAATTGTTCGCTTTCAGCATGTCAACCACCAACTGAGGTTGGGTATTGCCACTATACAGCACATAACCATCGTATTTCAAGGCCTCGGCAACTTCATTCAGCAAGGCTTCGCCGCTCTTCTTGCCCCACTCCTTCAAGGTAATATGGTTCAGGAAAGTAGATTGGTCGCCATAAAGTGCATACTCGCGCACGGCTTGCGCCCAAGTGGAGGCATCTTCACTCTGGGTACTTTGGTTGGTCTTTTCTCCTTCCGCCAAGGTCCGGATATATTTTTCTTCGTTAGAGGGATTCCACAATTTACTACTACACAACGCCAAAATAGCGTTCAGGTCTTTCTCAAAGCCTGTCAAACGTACACTAAACGCATTGTCAAAGGTAGAGAAATCTACGGATGCTCCCATCTTTTGCAACTGAAGCGCAAATTCTTCAGGAGATTGCGTTTTGGTACCTTGCAGTTGCAAATATTGCACGGCACGACTCAAGTCTGGGTCGTTGTTTGTACCATAATTGAATCTCAATTGCAAATCAAAGATATCGTTGCGCGGATTGGTAGTCGAGTACAACTTGAAACTGTCGTTGATTTCAGTAATCACCACGTCCTCGCCAAATTTCACGACTTGTGGTTCCACCTCGGGCACCTGCTGTGCTTCAATAGCTTTGGCAAAATCGGACTTGGCTTCCGTGTTCTTGGCCTCAATGGGTTTCCAATTGGGTTTGTCGACTTTATCCTTGGCTGGGAAGCCCATCTTGGAGCGCACATCCAAATAATCATTGCCGAAATACTTGTTGGCGACGGCCACCACTTCAGCCTTGGTAATATTCTTCAGTCGTTCCGTCTCAGCCTGATACTCCTCATAGGTCTGACCTGTCGTTTCCAGTTCAAGGAAAAGGCTGGACAAACTCTCCAAACTTTCCGTCTCTTTCAGACGTTCTTTCAATAAGGTCATACGCATAGCCTCAAAGAGGTCATCGCTGAACTGGCCATTCTTCAATTGGTCAAGGCAACCGAAAATGAGGTTCTCAGCATCCTCATGCGATTGTCCCAACAGTTTCGGGACATACAACATCAGGTTTGCGCCATGATCCTCGAGCGACAATGGCATCAGCACCGCAGCCATGACTTTACCATCAAGCATCAGTTTATCAGCCAGACCTGTCTCACCATTAGCGAAGATAGTACAGGCTAGAGTCAAAGGAATCATGTCCGGGTCGGAATTCTTTACACCAGGAAACACCAATGCTCCCATCTTGACAGGGGTCATTCTGACTTCCTTCACCGTTGGTCCATTGAATTTCGGCAGGCTGTATGTCGGTTCCTTGGGCAATTTGCCGCTGCGCCATGTGCCAAACTTCTCGGCCACCATAGGCTCCGTCGCATCGATGTCGAAGTCGCCAACGAGGATAAGCGTCATGTTGTTGGCCACATAATAGGTGTTGTAGAACTCGTGCATTTTACTGGTCTGTGGGTTCTTCAGATGTTCGGTATACCCAACGATAGGACGGCCATAGGGATGCTCGCCGAAAGTCTCATGGAAGAGATACTCCTGAAATGCATTGATGGGGCTGTCGCCATACATGTTCTTTTCCTCGTACACCGTCTCAAGTTCCGACTGGAACAGGCGAAACACAGGATTGCGAAAACGCTCCACATACACATCCATCCACTTGGAGAGTTGGTTTGAGGGGAAGGTGTTGAAATACATGGTCTGATCATAGGCAGTACCCGCATTCAAGCCTCTGCCGCCCATCTGAGTAAGGATGACATCCACCTCGTTCGGGATGGCATAGTCTGCCGATTTTTG
>CACXXW010000162.1 GCA_902771635.1 uncultured Bacteroidia bacterium
CCCGTCAACACCACGAGCAAATCAGGCAAACGCAAGCGGGACTGCTCAGATTCCTTATTCTTTTTTTCAACCAGTTCCTTGATTTCCTTCAAATGCCTCAAGGCGAAGTATCAGCTCATTGTCAGCAATTCGAGGTAAATATTCCCTAGTATTATTCTGTTTTCCAGCCTCAAAAATAAGGATAATTTCCTATTGCGCAATACCTATCGGGCGATTTTGAGCACTTTTATCGGGTGTTTTTGATATTTATTATGCTGTGTTTTTGATTTTTACCCTCAAAGTCTTACTGCCATTCCTTCACAAGCATGCTTTTATCCAGCGGCGAACGGGATAATTTGGTGGTTTACCGCTGGATAAAAGACATTTTCTAAAACACAACTGATTTATTATCAGAAATTTGTCATTTCTCAAACAGATCATCAATGTTGACTACATTTTGGAAAATGCCGCTGTACTCATTATAAGTCAAACCCTCAGTAGTCACTATCACATTGTGAACAACAGTCCGACGTGGTATCATTTCTTCTAACACGTTCTGCCGATGAACCACCTTTGAATAATATGCCTTATTGACCGTGAATTTCTCGTTGTAAAACTTCATCTCGCAGAGGTTCACCACATTGTCTTTGCGGTTAATCAACATATCAATTTGCGAGCCTTCTGTCCCGTCGTCACCTTTCACCGCCCATGACGACTGTGTTGATGAAACGCCAAGTATGTCAAGCGCTTTCTTGATTTGTGCAATATGCGTAAAACAAACTTCCTCAAACGCGAAGCCACGCCATGATGACACACCCTGCGAAGTCACATTGTGCATCCAAAACTCAGGGTCAATCTCCCTTCTACCCTGCACGAACTTCATGTAAAACAGGCAGAAATGGTCAATCAGTTTGTAATGTTTCTCCCGCTTGCCCTTCCCGAATGGAATGTATGGCTCGATGAAATCGCCAGCGGCAAGCGCTTTCAACATCGTGCTGAAAGAGCCACCCACTGTTAGACCTACGGCTTTTGCAAGTTCTTCCTGTGTATATCCTGACCTCTTGTTGCAGAGGATCTTCACGATTTGCTTCATCTCCTCTGGCCTCGAAAACACGGAAGAAAACAAGCGGTCAAATTCTTCGGTCAGCACTGCATGTGACTTAAAAAACAGATTGTCAACATTCTGCGCAAGGCTTCGGCCTGGTTCAAAATAACTCAGATAATACGGAATGCCGCCAAAAATCATGTAGCTTTGCACAATGTCGTAACGCGACATTCGAATGCCCTTGCTGTGAAAAAAACGCTCACATTCATTAAGGGTAAATGGCGACAGCCTCAACTGACTGGTAAGCCTCCCATACAATCCTCCATGATTATTAATAAGGTTGTCCGTAATCCATGATGTTGCCGAACCACAAACCACCAACATGAAATTGTCGCGATGGCAGCCCCAACCGTTCCACAAGGCCTCCAAAGCCGTGACAAAACCCGAGCGCGGTGTGTCCATCCAAGGCAGTTCATCAAGGAAGACCACCTGCCGCGAGCCGTCATCTATGGATTGCAGATGCATTTCAAGCATAAAGAAAGCCTCAAGCCACGAAGTCGGGCACTTGCTTTTCTTCATGCCTTGCCGCTGCAACGACAGATAAAAGTGCTTCAGTTGCTCTTTCAAACTGTTCTTGTGGTTTTGCTTGTCCACAGGCGACAATCCCGAATGGCGGAAGATGATTTTCCCTTTCAGAGCCTCATCGATGAGAAAGGTCTTTCCCACACGGCGACGGCCATACACCGCTAAAAACTGTGGCATTTTGCTGGAATACAGTCTTTTGATTTCAGCAATTTCATCTTTTCTTCCAATGATATTCATCATAAAACATCGTTTTATTCAGCGGCAAAGATACAAAAACATTCGTTCACGGCTGAATAAAACACATTTTTTACTCCATTTTTATTCAAAAACATGCTTTTATCTAGCGGCGAATGGGGAAATTTAGTGGTTCACCGCTAGATAAAAAAACACTTTTTAAAACACAACTAATTTATTATCAACGATTTGTTATTTCTCAAACAAATCATCAATAATGACTACATTCTTTTCATAGTTACTA
Source organism: uncultured Bacteroidia bacterium (assembly GCA_902771635.1). Lineage (GTDB taxonomy): Bacteria > Bacteroidota > Bacteroidia > Bacteroidales > F082 > Limimorpha. The sequence continues at coordinate 2,088 of CACXXW010000162.1, forward strand.
CTCATGGTTCGGGTAATCTCTTTGATGCAATCTTCTATCCCTTTCATAGTTAATTCTTCTATTATAACTGATTATTCCAAGGTGGCAACACTCCATTCTTATATGTGGCTTCGGCAAGTAACAGTCTCTCTACTTCTTTAGGAGCATCTTCTTCTGTGTCATACCAAAAGACAGAAAGCACAGAAAATCCCATTTCTCGCATTTTCTCTGGCCAAATGCGTCTACGAGGGAGTTTTCCAAATTGATAACCATTTACCAACCTGTCTTTAATTCCACCCAAGCCACTTTTTCGATGAACTATTACGCCATTTTTTTTTTCACCAGATCGACCAATATAAAGAAGTTGCTCTTTGCCTTCCAGAATAGTCCAAATAATATAGACTCCACTTTTGTCCGTTGGGGCATTGCAGACATCTCCCAAATCATCATCTACATGGAAATCAAAATGCCCTGTATGGCTATATTTATTCAAAATCTCAAACATAGTATTTTCTTCATTTTATTTACATTACACTATCCCTATATTATTTATTAGTATAATTCATCAGCTCCTCCGTAATAATCATATAAGTCTTGATAATCCAATTCCAATTGTTCTAAGATCTCTTCAGCTGATAGGTTAGTGTTTACCTGAATATTTCCGGGCAATGTTAAGATTACCCCATGACCATTTAAATTCTGGTTATTCACTTGAGGCATAATCAGCTGGCCCTTTTGAAGTAATTTTTCCGGATGTTTGATAACTGTATCATCTGGATATTCATATCTTGGGTATACATAGTGTTTTTCTACTACCGTGGGTGGATATTTCTTTTCTAGATAATCAGATAAAAAAGCTATAGGAATTATCCATATCGGGCTCAAAGCGATTATTATAAAAAGTATATTAGTATTCTTTACTTTCATTAGTCTTTCTTTTTTACGCAAAGTAATTTCGTCTTTTCTGCCAATGATATTCACCTTAAAACATCGTTTTATTTAGCGGCAAAGATACAAAAATATGCGTTCACCGCGGGCTAAAACACATTTTTCATCTGATTGACGCAACAATTCCTTGCCAAAATGTCAGTTTTTGCCATGGCACACAATTTGACCAACGGACACCAGACCGAGAAAGACTACATCCAGCCTTTTACCGTCATGGCGGACAAGGATCCGCCATCTCCTTCGCGCGGAGACGTACCCTTCCGCGTAAGAGATTGCGGATCAAGTCCGCAATGACGGTTTGAGAGGAGAATTGTAGTCATACGGTGTTAGTATTGGAATCATTAAAAACAAACAGATATGCAACAAACCGGTAACATTGGAGTAAAGACAGAAAACATTTTCCCTGTCATCAAGAAGTTCCTCTATTCGGACCAAGAGATCTTCCTGCGCGAAATCATCAGTAACGCCGTGGACGCCACGCAAAAACTGAAAGCCTTGGCCGCCTCGCGCGAGTTCAAGGGCGAGCTGGGCGACCTCACCATCAAGGTGGAAGTCGACAAGAAGAAAAAGACCCTCACCGTGCGCGACCGCGGCATCGGCATGAACGCCGAAGAAGTCGATAAGTACATCAACCAAATCGCCTTCTCGGGCGCGGAGGAGTTCATCGCCAAGTTCAAGACCCAAAGCGAGGCCGAAGCCGCCAACATCATCGGACATTTTGGCTTGGGCTTCTACTCCGCCTTCATGGTTTCCTCGAAGGTGTCGCTGATCTCGAAGTCCTGCAAGGAAGAAGGCGCGAACGGCGTCATCTGGGAATGCGACGGCAGCCCGGAGTACACGATGAACGAGATCCCGAAGGGCGACCGCGGCACCGACGTCATCCTTTATATCAGTGACGATGCCGCCGAGTTCCTCGAAGAAGGCCGTATTCGCGAACTGCTCAACAAATACTGCAAGTTCCTGCCCATCCCGATTCAGTTCGGCACGCGCAAGGTGCAGGAGGAGATCGAGGGCGAGACCGACAAGGACGGCAAACCCAAGACCAAGGAAGTGGAGAAGCCTTGGATCATCAACGACGTGGCGCCGCTGTGGAAGAAAGCCCCGACCGACATCAAGGACGAGGAATACAACGACTTCTACCACACGCTCTACCCGATGAACTTCGGCGAGCCGCTGTTCCAC
>CACXXW010000163.1 GCA_902771635.1 uncultured Bacteroidia bacterium
GGTTCTTCGCTACCGAAAATGCTCTTCAGTTTGCGGCTGCGTTCGCACACCGTGTTGAAGGCACGCTGCATCAAGGCTGCCACATCGGTTTCCTCCACGCCCAAAAGATATATGCAACAATAGTCGATATCACCCTTGGTGAGTGCTGGATACTCCTTTTTGAGGCGGGTGGTGAACTGCTCAAAATGGACATCGGCTGCCTCGCGCAATGCCAACAGATGCTCTTTGGTGAGGGCATAGTCCTTATAAACTATATAGTCCACTTTCGACTTGAACTGTCCTTCATTCACTCGCTCTATGATCAGGCGACAGATGGGTTCTTCGGCAAACGATGCGGCTTCCACCCGTTTTTTCATGGCGGAAAGGGCCTCGCCCTGCTCCTGCAATTGCCCCGAAAGAACTTGTTTCTCGGCCTCCGTGCGTTTGTGCCGTTTGCGATTGATAAGCGTCCAAACTGCAAACACTGCAATCAATGCCAACAAAGGCAACACAATTTTCATAATCCGCTCACGGTTAAGCTTTGCCTCTTGTAGTCGGGTGTTTTCCTGTTTTTGCTGCAAATAGTCCTGAAACAGACTTGTGAAACGCCATTCATCGGCCTTTGTGCCAAATTCTGGAGGGGTGTTTTGGGTCACAAATCGGGCATATTCGCCTGCCTTGTCCGACTCGCCACGGTCCTCGTATATCTCGCGCAGATAATCGGCACTTTGGGTTTTCAGGAAAAGGCTTGGCGCATCTTCATAGACTTGATTCAGATAAACGATAGCAGAGTCATACTGGTTATCAAGTTTGTAAATATAGCCAATGCCCAAATAACGGTCATATTTTTCAAACTCATTGCCGACAGAGGCGATATGCTTTAGGGCAACCACAGATGCTGAGGCGTCATATCCAACGTGATAAGATGAAAGCGCTTTCCTATTGATAATATTCCTGTAAAGTATGCTAGTCGTATCCTTGATGCAGGCAAGCGATTGGTCATAATAATGCAAGGCACTATCATACTGTTCCGACTTCTCATATTCGTAACCCAAGAAAAATAGGGTGTTGGCTAGACTCGACGGTGGATTATAGGCTTTCCGCTTGTAATTCAGTACATTATTGTAGAAATAAATAGTCGGCTCAATGAGGAACTTGTCGGAATAAATGTTGGCCAATCGGGCAAAAATCAAGGCCATAAAACCGGCTTTATGCCCAACAATCTGTTCCTTATCGAAATGTTGTTCCATGATTTCCAAAGCTTTGTAGTATTCATTGCAGGCTAACATCGTGAGGGAATCATCAGTAAAAATGATGCCGTTGTTGATGCATACGGCATTCATATAATGGGTGCGAGCGGAAAGAAAAGCCATATCCTTGTCGTGGGGGTAAACAGAGGATACGCTATCGAAATATGTCAATGCCACTTTCACTTCATCACAGTAGGCTACCTCGCGACGCACTTTGAAACATGCTTCCGAAAGCATTAAACTCATATATTCAAAACTGGGTGATAGAACGGGACTAAAACTCTCATAAAACTGCTCAAGATGCTTCAAAGCACTATCTGGGTCGCTCTGCAAAAGGCTGTCAACCACTACCAAACGTGGGTAACTGTTCTTTTGCCAACTGATTTCAGATTCCATAGTTCTTGAACACGAAGCTCCAAAACAAACCAACAACAAGCCTACTATAATGTGCACTAGTTTCATAGGCACAAAAGTAGGGAATTAATTTCGATGCAACTTTGGTTTATCAAGAAAACGATGGTGCGGATTGGTGCGGATTTTTTATGGATTATTAAGAATCAATGCAATGCAACGGGTTTCGATTGGCTGCCCAAGCCACAAACGGTGGGTTAGGATACTCCTCTTTGCTGTATTCCAATGGCTGCCCGTCGCTGATGCGGAGCACCTTGCCGCCAGCGGTGCGAAGAATGGCATCGGCGGCGGCAGTGTCCCATTCCTTGGTCTTGCTGTAGCAGACATACACATCGGCGCTGCCTTCGGCCAAACGGGCGAATTTAAGGCTGCTGCCCTGGGTGTCAATGACCAAATCGGGATGGGCAGGGCGCAATACCTTATTAATATATGCGTCTACCTCGGGCGTGCGGTGGGAACGACTGACCAAAACCGTGTAAGGACGCACCGCGTGCGTCTGCTGGGTTAAAGGCGGACACACGCAGTGTGTCCCTACAGCATACCATAATTGGTTGGTCACAGGCGCATAGATCACACCTAAGACGGGTTGTTTGTCGTCAATCAAAGCGATATTCACCGTGAATTCGCCATTGCGGTTCACGAATTCGACCGTGCCATCCAAAGGGTCGACAAGCCAATAGCGTTTGTATTGCGAACGGTCGGGGGGCAGATCTTCCTCGCTGATGAAAGGTATTCCTGTGGGCTTCAGTATCTCCTTGATGATATTGCTGGCGCGGAGATCCGCCTGCGTGACGGGCGAGTTGTCGTCCTTGGTATAGACCTCGAAGGGTTGCGCATACACTTCCATGATGGCTTTGCCAGCTTCGAGGGCTGCATGTTGGGCTAATTTCAATAGTTGTTCCATGCTGCAAAAGTAGTGTTTTTTTGACTATGGTCTATAGCCTAAGGCTTATGGCAGCTACATGAAAAGCGTAAACACCAACCCTTATGTGAAGCTGCCATAGGCCATTAGCCATCTGCCATAGTTAATTTTATTATGCTGCAAATCAATAATATAAGAAAAAAACTCTAAAAAAATTAGCTTTGTCAACTTTTATTCCACTAATTTTGCACGCGCAAAACGAGAGGCGTAGAAGCGCCTTTAGCGTAAAAAATTGAGACTATGGCAAAGAATTTAGTTATCGTGGAGTCACCGACCAAGGCCAAGACCATCGAGGGCTTTTTAGGTAAGGAATATACGGTGAAAGCAAGTCAGGGCCATGTGCGCGACTTGAACAAGAACACCTTGAGTGTCGATATTGACAAGAACTTTGAACCCGAATACGAAATCCCCGACGACAAGAAGGCCCTTGTGGCTGAGTTGCGGAAGTTATCGAAGGCCGCCGACACGGTATGGTTGGCATCCGATGAGGACCGTGAGGGAGAATCCATCTCATGGCATCTCTATGAGGTGCTCGACCTGAAGAAAAAGGACACCAAGCGTATCGTCTTCCACGAAATCACTAAATCGGCCATCACCAACGCCATCGAGAACCCGCGTGACATCAATATGGGACTCGTTAATGCGCAACAGGCTCGTCGTGTGCTTGACCGCCTTGTAGGTTATGAGCTGTCGCCGCTGTTGTGGAAAAAGGTGAAGCCCGCCCTATCGGCAGGCCGTGTGCAGTCGGTGGCCGTGCGCCTCATCGTTGAACGCGAGGAAGAAATCAAGAACTTCGTGCAAGGTAGCGCTTATCGCGTGACGGCTCAGTTCACCTTCACCAAAGACGGACAGGAGTACAACCTCGCCGCCGAGCTTCCGCATCGTTTTGAAAATGAAGAGGAAACAAGGAAGTTTTTGGAATCGTGCATCGAGGCTGTCTACAAGGTGGACAGCATCGAGAAGAAGCCCACTGTGCGTTATCCTGCTCCGCCATTCACTACCTCGACATTGCAGCAGGAAGCGGCCCGTAAACTCGGTTTCTCTGTGGCCAACACGATGCGTATAGCCCAACAGCTCTACGAATCCGGTAAGATTACCTATATGCGTACCGACTCGGTCAACCTGTCGAGCCTTGCTCTTGGTATGGCCAAGAAGGAAATCGAGAAGAATTATGGTGCCGAATATGTCAAGACGCGCCAATACCACACCAAGTCGAAAGGCGCACAAGAGGCTCACGAGGCAATCCGCCCGACTTACCTCGACCAACAAACCATCAAAGGCACTGCTGATGAGCGTCGACTCTACGAACTCATCTGGAAACGCACTATCGCTTCACAAATGGCTGATGCTCAGATGGAACGCACCAATGTGAACATTGGCATCTCGACTAACGACAAGCAGTTTGTGGCCACGGGCGAGGCCATCCTTTTCGACGGTTTCCTCAAGGTTTATCGTGAGAGTTACGATGACACGACTGAAGAAGATACCGCTATCCTGCCGCCTATCGAA
>CACXXW010000164.1 GCA_902771635.1 uncultured Bacteroidia bacterium
TCCGTAAATAACGATGACAACGAAGCAAATCAAGGGTAAAACAAAGCTCAAGTTCACGGAAGCGATACTTCCAAGTCCGCCACCATCGATGATACGAGCTTGCAAAGGTGGCAACACTGAGCCGCCCAAGATAGCCATAATCAATCCTGCGGCCCCGATTTTGGCATCTTCACCCGTATCGGTCAAAGCAATGCCGTAAATGGTCGGGAACATCAGGCTCATGCATGCTGAAACTGCGACCAAGCAATACATTCCTGCGCGTCCATCGAGGAAAATAACGCCTAACACTAATAATGCTCCAGCTATACCTAAGTAAGTCAGCAACTTGGACGGATGGATGTATTTCAGCAGGAAGGTGCAAATGAAGCGGCTCACACAGAAAATGGCCATCGCCACGATATTATAGCGTTGTGAAAGCACTTCAGCAGCTTGTTCATTCATACCTTCGTTCATAAAGACGCGTGTGCCGTATTGGATGATAAAGGTCCAGCACATGATTTGCACACCGACATAGAAGAACTGTGCCACCACGCCATAGCGGTAAGGCTTGTTTTGCCACAAACGTTTTACCGTAGGACCAAATTTTTGGTCATTGCTTTCCTCAGTTTTGGCTTGTGTCTTCACCAAGAGCAGGATAACTACAAAGAACACCACCAACACAGCTCCGATGATAACATAGGGTCGGCTCAATACGGAGAGGTCGGCATTTTTTATGGCGTCGAATTGCTCTTCGTTGAGCAAAGCGCGTTCTTCGGTGCTCAGCGGGTTGAGTTTGGCTTGAATGAACTGCATCGCCACGAACATACCCGCCAACGAGCCAATGGGATTAAAGGCTTGGGCTAGGTTGAGACGTCGCGTAGCCGTGTCTTTGCTGCCCATCGAGAGGATATAGGGATTGGCCGTCGTTTCAAGGAAAGAAAGACCACAAGTCAGCACGAAATATGCGATGAGGAATGGATAATAACTGCCCGTTGCCTTGGCTGGAATGAACATCAGGGCTCCTATGGCGTATAACCCAAGACCCATCAACAGACCTGCTTTAAAGGAATGTTTTTGCACAAACAGAGCGGCGGGCAAAGCCATGCAGAAATAGCCGCCATAGAAGGCAAGTTGCACCAAGGCGCCGTCAGTCACGCTCATACGGAAAATCTTGGAAAAAGCCTTCACCATAGGGTTGGTGATGTCGTTGGCAAAGCCCCACAAGGCGAAACAACAGGTCACCAAGACAAAGGCCAATAGGTATTTTTTTTCAACTACTTTATTCATATTCAAGTATTTATTATCAAGTTTTCAAATTCTTGATTATTATTTGTTTATATTCACTTTCCTTTATAATCTTTTCTATTTGGAATCCATTTGTATTGCAGACTGCTAGTACCAAAATTAAGTAATAACCCTAGTTGATGATTTCCTACATGAAGATAGTTAATTAATTGACTTTCGAATTCTCCAGTAATCTCAGTAAATGCTTTCAGTTCAACACCAATTTTGTCATAGCATAAGAAATCATAGAAAAATCCATGTTCCAAAACAACTCCATGATATTCAATCTCAATGTGTTTTTCTCTTTCGTAAGGTATATTGTTTTCTTGCAAAAGCACTTCAAAAGCATCCTGATATACTTTCTCTTTAAAACCGCACCCCAGTTCTTTGTGAAGTTGCAATGCTAAGCCAAATAGTTTTCCACTCTCTGTTGGGTAAATTAATCCGCTCATATCACGTTGTTTTGTTTTATCAAGAATTATAGAATTTCAGAATTTCCATTTTGGGTCTTCATTTGAATTTTTTGAATTAGAGATGAAAATCGTGAACGATTTTCGGTTCTCCAATTCAACGCACCGAAGGTGCAAGACTTCTGTATAATTCGACTCGGCATTTTTTCTCTAATTCTCAAATTCTTAATAAATAACTACTTTCTTCTAATAACAAGACAAATTGCTTCGGGATGAGCCTGATAAAAAGCAACCGAATCTTTGACTACGCAGGCTAGATAGCCGCCGCCGCCGGCACCAGGCATCTTCCAAGCCAATACATCGTCCATAGCGGAATATTTGTCAATATAATCTTGTACCGAGCCTTGAATCATAGCAGGAAACATGGCGGTTTGTGCTTCAAAAGAGGCTTTGTAGGCTGAGGCAAAAGCAGTTAAATCCATAGCCATGATGGCGTTCCAACAGTCGTCGGCAGCCTTGGCCAGAGCCTTGACCTTCGGCTCGGTGATGTCCTTGCCTTCCACCACGGAACATCCCGGCCGGCGTGGCTCCATTGGGATCATGATGAGATGATTTTCAAGCCAGTTCAAGATGGTTTCGTCTTGGCACGTTTCAAACTTGATGGGCCAGTAGAGTTTGTCGTAATAATGCCTCACCAATCCAGGCATACAAATGCCGATGCTGTCTTGTGCCCCGCTGATGATGCCGTCGCTTCGTTCAGGGTCATTCTCGAAGCAGAAGACCAATTTGGCAAGCGTCTCAGGATCCATGTCGGGCAATTTCATCGGCCAAATCTTCTTGATCATGTTGCGGGTCGAGGTGGAGAGGCCACAACGCTCGCGTACCTCGAAAGTCGGCTCCAAAGAGATGGTGATGGCCCAACCTGGCGCAAAACATGAGACATAAGGCTGGTCAATCCAAGTGCCGGCCAAGTCCAAGCGGGTGGGAATCTGACAAAGGTCATGTTTCAATGCCGTCGATGAACGCGCTTCCAAGCCTTCCGATGGCGTGCGTTGCAGCACCACATATTCGATGCCACGCGCTTCGCAGAAACGGCGTTTTTCCTCGGAGGCACCATCTTCATTCACCACAAAAATGTCGGGTTTTATTTTGTCCACAGTGCCCACAAAGTCCATCACGCCGTCGCCATCGTTGATAAAAGCGTCTTTCACATAACGGATGGCTTTCACCATGAAGAGGCGTTCCTGTTCAGGGTAAAGGGTCTTATGGTTTTTGTAGTGAAGGATGGTCTTGTCGGAGCCGATGCCTACATAAAGGTCGCCATATTGTGCCGCTTGGCGGAAAAACTCCACATGTCCACTATGCAAGAGGTCGTAACATCCTGAAACAAATACTTTTTTGGTCATTCAGCTTGGTTTTGGCTGCAAAGATATGAAATTGTTGCTTTGAATGTTTGAATTATAGAAAACTGTCAGAGATTCCCTTTGGGAATGGAGTCATTACTTGTTTTGTTAACCGCGGCGGTTTGTGGCGTTTATGTTATGTAAACTCTACCCACCGCCGCTTGTAAATATGGATAAACCTCCATTCCCTAGGGAATCTAAATCCTCTGAACTTCCGCCAAAGCTGACACAAAATACCAGCGTCCGTTGCTCTCGCAATAGCATTTATAGCGGGTGCGTTGCTTCTCCCCTTTTTGGAAGATGAGACCGTTTTTCAACACAAATCGGGTTCCTGCGGGAAGGCTCTCCACTGTGGTCACATTTTCGGGGTTCTTGTCGTATTGGTGCAAAACCCTTTGAAGGTTTTGGTCGGCGGTGCTGCTCGCTTTGATGTGTTGCAAGTGTTTTTGCAGAGCGGCGAGAACCTCTTTTGGGAAGATGGTTTCGGTCAGAAAAGGTTGCAACAAAGTGGAAAAACTCGTTTGCCATTCTTGGCCATGGGGCTGCACATTTCTTGAGCCATATTGCTGATATACATCATAATGCGCTACTTCGTGAACATAGGTGATGAGCATCTGATAGGGGTTCAAGTCCAGATTGAGCGTAATGGAACAAATGCCGTTTGGGGTTCGTGGCGGACGGAAATCGCCCAATTTGGAGCTGCGCGGTCGCTTGAAATGTAGTTTGAAACGGCGTTGTGTGAACATCTCACCTACCATCGCCATCGCTGCCTCAGGAAAGTAGCGTTTCAATAGTTGAAGTTCTTCAGCCTTCATCGTTGTGCAGGAGTTCGTATTCTATGGTTTCCTGTGGCGTATAGCTCCACTTGGTGCAGGAGTTGCAGTGGCGCGGTGTGCGGCGACGGCCAGGCACTTCTTTGGTCTTGCAGGAAGATATGAAGAATAGGGAAAGGCATAAAGCAAGGAGTAAGATTATTTTTACTCCCCCCTGCCCTCTCTTAGAGGGGGAATCCCCCCCTTTTAAGGGGGGCAGGGGGGATTCAAACCACGCTTCTCTATTTATGATACTTTTCATTTCGATAACCAATTAGCAGGATTCTGTCGTGCTTGTTCTTTTAAGAGTTCAAAATGCAATTCCGTTTTGTTCTCGGTCTTGTTGGTGTGCACGGTGCCAATATTTTGCTTGGTTTTCACCTTGTCGCCGCGTTTCACAGTGACATTTTCGAGGTTGGAATACACGGTGAAATACTCACCGTGGCGGATGATGACCACCGTGTTGGAGCCTGTCAGTTTGGTGACACTGGCCACTTCTCCAACAAAGACGGCACGGGCTTGGGCGTTTTCAGTGGTGGCGATGTCGATGCCGTTGTTGGTCACGGTGACCTTGTCTGACACCACTGAGGCGTGTTTGCCGTAGGATGAGGAAATCACCCCGCGTTCCACAGGCCAAGGCAGCTTGCCTTTGTTGTTGGCAAAACTGGTCGATAGGGTTTTCTCGGCAGGAGTCAGGGCCATGCCTTTTTCTTTGGTTGTTGTGGTCTTGCCTTTGTTGGCGTTTTTCTTGGCTTCTTCCTTGCGTTTCCGTTCGGCTTCGGCATTGGCTCTTCTGATTTCCTCGGCGATAATGTCGTCGATGGCCTTTTGCAGCTTTTTGGCCTGCTGTTGCTTGTTCTTGATGTCTTGTTGTAGGCTGCCTTCTTTCTTTTTGAGCTTGTTCACCTGACCGTTAAGCTCTTTCTTTTCTTTTTGGAGGGCTTCTTTTTGGTTTTTCTCATCTTTCAGCAAGGCAGCTTGTTCCTCTCGGGCTTGTTGGCTGGCTTCCACCTCACCCGTGATTTGCCTTTCGGTCGAGGCAATCTGTTCCATCTTGATTTTGCGGGCATCGTTGAATTGCCGGATGTAGCGCAGTCGGGTGAAGGCTTGGTTGAAGTCCTTGGAGGCAAAAATAAACCCCAAGTTATTGTAATGGTTGCGGTTTTTGTAGGCAAACGACACCATTTTCGCATATTCTTTGCGAAGGTTGGCCAGGTCTGTGTTCAGGCTCTTGATGTTTTTTTGTCCGGCGTTGATTTCCTCGTCAAGAACCGCAATCTGTTCATTGTATGTCGTGATGAGCTGCTCGTCGAAATCTCCTTCTGCAACGAAGTGATTTCGTTTTGCAGTTGCTTCTTCGACTTGCCTTTGGTCTTTTGCGCAAACGAAGGGTTGACCAAGGCTAACAACAATAATACCAATATGATATGCAGACTCTTCATGGTTTCTTTGGCAAGCGCATGCGTTCCATCTTATCCGTAATCTTCAGCGGGAAGCTCGTCTTTTCGTCCAATTTGATGTTTTTATATTTCACTTTCGCGGAGAGGTTGCCCAAAAAGAAGGTCTTCAGTTGGACAATCTGATTCTCAACGGGTGGAAGCCCCTCATTATTGTCCAAGAGCAAAGTTTGTATCCATGGCAGGCTGATGGGAATGCCGATTTGGACGGCAACGGAATCCAATGGCTCGGCCAAATAGGTCTTTTCCAATCGGTTGACCATCCAAATTGAGTCGTTGCTGACTTTGGCGCGCAGCACTTCCACACCCATGGTGGCGGTCACGCTGAGCCACACGAGGCTGTCGTTGCGCATCCTAAGCTGTCCCGAGTCCCGACAAGTCGTCGAATGCCATGCCGTTGCCTTCGGCTTGGATATCGAGGTTGGAGGTCAGCCATTCGAAGGTTTGCGGCTGTGTGGGCTTAACGGTTTTCTTGCGCGAGGCGCAGGAGGTGGCGGCCAGCAACAAAACCAAAAATGCTATGGTGGACCAGTTTTTCACGTTTATCCTTTCCTTCAAATCTTGTTCCAAACAGAGGTGATGGATTATTTCGGTGCAAAATTAAGAAAAAGATATGAGTTTGCCATAGAAACTAAGAGAGCCTCTACCCTAAGAAGTGATAGAGGCTCTCTTCATTCATTTCTCGCTTTTCCAGCGATCGGTCCATCCGTGCAGGGCCTTCCAGCGCTGCATCCGTTCGTAGAAGGCGGCCATCGTGTCCTCTTCGGTGGTGTCCACTGTGGCTTCGGTTTGTTCAACGGATGGCATTTTGTCCTTTCCGTGATTCCCCTGCTGGCATCCCGCCAGCAGCAGGACGGCCGTTGCCGTCACTGCTACTATCGGGATAAGGGATTTTTGTATGCTTTTCATGGCATGTTACTCCTTCATTACTTTGCGGACGCACTTCCGCCCTTCCTCATCGGTGACGGTGACGAAGTAGACGCCAGCGGGTAGCGCGGCCATGTCAACGTGGAGTTCGTCTCCCTTGCCCTTCACGCCGAGCAGCTTTTGCCCGAGCATGTTGGACACTTCGGCCTGTTGCAAGTTCTTTCCTGTGACGGTGAACATACCTGTGGTGGGGTTGGGATAAACGATGCAAAACTCCTTTTCGGTTGGGTGTTCCTTCACATCATAGCCGGGCTCGGGGGTTGTGGTGTAGTGAATCTCTATCCGTCTGACGTCTACCATACACAGTTCCTTATTCTGTCTGTTGAGATAATCCTCTGAGTACACGTAGAAATCTGACACCCAAACACCTTCTATCCATTCATCGCCGTCCCACTTTTCGAAACTGACCACAACAGGATAGCCTGCCTCATCCAACTCATAAATG
>CACXXW010000165.1 GCA_902771635.1 uncultured Bacteroidia bacterium
CACCGAGTTGCTTAACGCTTATTTGCGTTCGAAGAAGGATGTCGACCTTTCGGAGTTCCGTCTGCCCACCGAGGCTGAATGGGAATGGGCTGCTCGTGGAGGCAAGATGCTGAATCCTTATCCTTGGGGCGGTCCCAATGCAAGCAATGCCAAAGGTTGCTTCCTGGCCAACTTCAAGCCTAGAAGAGGTAACTATCTCGCCGACGGTGGTCTGCGCACCCTCGTGGTGGGCTGCTATCCTCCCAATGGCTGGGGCCTTTACGACATGGCTGGTAATGTGGCCGAATGGACCAACACGGCCTACGACCCCAATTCCTACAACTTCACTTGGGACATGAACCCGAACTACACCTATAACGCCAAGAACGATGACCCGCCGGTCATGAAGCGTAAAGTGGTGCGTGGTGGCTCGTGGAAGGATGTTTCCTACTACATGCAAGTTACCACTCGCGACTATCAATATCAAGATATCAATATCAAGATACAGCCAACTGTTACACGGGCTTCCGTTGCATCCAGCCTTACTTGGGCCGTAACAAGGGCGACAACCCAAGATTGTCGAGGGTATACAGATAATTATCAAGAAATCAACAAATTAAAAAATAACAAAGTTTAAACTTTTAAATTTCAATTGTCATGGCAAAAAAAGAACTTAGCAAATTCCAACAATTCCTCGTTTCGAGAAAGTTCAAAACCTTTATGGGCTACCTCTATGGTTGGGGTGCTTCCGTGGTTATGATCGGTGCATATTTTAAACTGACCCACATTCCTGGTGCTGACTTCATGTTGGCTCTCGGTTTGGGTATCGAAGCATTGATTTTCTTCATGTCGGCTTTTGAACCTCAGCATGTCGACTATGCATGGGACAACGTTTTCGTTGAACTTGAAGAGGATTGGGACGGAAAGACGCGTACACAATTTGCCACAACAGGCGGTGGTGCTGCCGGTAAGCCTGCTGTTACCGATGCTGAAGAAGCTATGTTGAGCAAGATGTTTGAAAAGATGAACGTCAGCGAAGATACCTTCAAGAAACTCGGTAGAGGTATTGACAAATTGGCTGAGAACGCTGGTCAAATGGCCGACATCTCCAATGCTATGGCCGCTACCACCAACTATGCCAACGCTATGGATCGCGCCACGAAGTCAATCGCTGACTTCTCGAACGCATACGTCCAGACCAACCAGAAACTTTCTGATTCTTTGGGCAAGCTCGACTTCAGCGCCCTCGATGCCAACACCATCAAGAAGGTGGCTAACAGCATGACCTCGCTCAACTCCATCTACGAGCTCCAGCTCCAAGGTGCCGAGCAGACTTCAGCCGCCAGCAAGAAGTTGACCGAAACTATGAACAAGTACATGGATAACCTCAACGCTTCATCACAGAACGCCGGCCAACTCAATCAACAGTTGACCCAGTTGCAACAGCGCTTGTCCGCTTTGAACAATGTCTATGGTGGAATGTTGTCAGCAATGAACATCAAGGCATAATTCTACTCAAACCTGATTGTTTAATATAAAAAAGGAGTAAAATTATGTCAGGCGCAAAAGAAACCCCAAGACAGAAAATGATCGGTATGATGTACCTGGTCTATACTGCCTTGTTAGCTATGAATGTCTCGAAGGACATCTTGGATGCCTTTGACACAGTGAATAGTGGTGTTCAGACCACAAACATTACACTTTCGAATCAGATTAATCAGAAATATGCTGCCTTTGAAGAGCAGTATGGCTTGGATCAGGAAAAAGTCGGTCCTTATTGGGAACAGGCTCAAGCCCTGAGAGAGGAAGCCACCGACCTCATCAACTACGTCGAGGCCCTCAAATGGGACTTGGTGAAGAAGATTGAGGCGAAGGATGCTACTACTGCTCTCACCGACGGTCTGCTGAAATCAGCTGACACAGTCCGCAATGGCCGTAAGATTTACGACATCAACACCTCGAAGGTCAAATCGAGAGACAACTACAACAAACCTACTGCTTATATGATGGGTGACCCCGAAGGTCCCAGCAGTGGCGGTAAGGCCTATGAACTCTCAGAGAAGATCAGACGTTTCCGTGGTGAAGTGGTCAAAGCTATGGGACCTCAGCACATTCACGAAATCGGCTTGATTACTGACAGTATCTATGGAACGAAAGCTTATCTTGAGGAAAACGGCTATAAGGATGCCCAACTTAAGAGACTTCCGCTTGAAGGTGAATATTATGGTGCTAAAATCGGCTACTATCCAGGTGTGACCGACCCGGTGCAAGACAGCTGGGAGTACCACAACTTCCATCACACTGTGTTGGTTGCTGACGTTACCTTGTTGAACAAGATTATCTCTGAGGCTGAAACCGCTGAGTTGAATGCTATCACCCAATTGATGACCAACATTCATGCCCAAGACTTCACCTTCGATGAGATTGGTGCCCGTGTGTTTGCTGAAAGCGGCTATCTCCTGTCAGGCCAAACCTATAGGGCTCAGGCCATGGTGACTGCTTGGAAGAACTCACAACTGACTGCCCGTGTCAAACTCGATGGCGGTGCCGAAAAAGAATACACCAGCAATGCCCAAGGCGTGATTCCGTTGGAATGGAACGTCGGTGTTGGTTCGCACAAATACACCGGTGTTATCGACATGTTGGATCCTGCCACCAACCAGATTGAAGAATTCCCGTTTGAAGGTGCCTTCACTGTGGCTCCTCCTGCGGTGAGTGTTTCGGCCACCAAGATGAATGTGGTGTATCGTGGTATCGACAACCCGATCGCCGTCGGTGGTGGTGTCGGAGGTGAAATCAATGCCTCTGCCAGTAGCGGTTCATTGACCAGAACGGGTAATGGAACTTACAACCTGCGTCCTGGCGAGGCCAGCGAGGTGACCATCAGTGTGACTTCAGGTGGCTCCAGCCTTGGCAGCATGAAGTTCCGTGTGAAAGACTTGCCGAAGCCTGTGGCTCTCATCCGTAACGTGGTGAACGGCCAGGTGTCGAAGAGCGCTCTGCAAGCCGCCGGTCGTGTGGAGGCAGAGATGAAGGACTTCGACTTCGACGGTGTCAAGTATGATGTGGTTGGTTATACCTTCCGTTACAAGACCAAGAGCGGTACCACCAAGGAAGCCAAGGCTAGTAGCGGTAGCTTTACTGATGAAATCAGAAATGCCATCAGCCAAGCCAATGTTGGTGACATGTTCGTGTTTACCGCCATTCAGGTGCGTGGTAACGACGGCAAGACCAAGACCATCGAAACGCCTATCGGTGTTGAAATCAAGTAATGAACTATTTAAACCTTTATAAGATGAAAAAGACACTTGTTTCCATGTTGACCCTTGTGGCGCTCTTCGGCAGTCTGTGCTTGAATGCCCAGACAACCGACATCAAGCCGCCGAAGAACAGCATCCTCTCAGGCCAACAGCAAATCATGAACGAAAAGGCCCCTTCGCCGCTTCCAGTCATTGACGAGTCTAACGTCATGTGGAAGAAGACGGTGATTAGGGAAGTCGACTTCCGTCAGAAAATCAATCAAGTGTTCTACTATCCGATCAATCCGACTGAAGACTGGAGAAACCTCATCACGGTCATTTACGACGGTATCAACAGCGGTGACATCACGCCTTATCGTGTTGAGAACAACATCGATGATATGGTGACACCCTTGACCCGTGATGACTTTGAGAAGGAAAACGTCAAGATTGGCGATCCGCCGGTCATTTGGAAGGACGGTGAAGAAGTGCCGAATGAGATCGTCTTCAAGGACCGTATGATCAACGTGACGCGCTTGAGAATCAAGGAAGATTGGTATTTCGACAAGAAATTGTCGCAGTTCCTTGTCCGCATCATTGCCTTGGGTCCCATTGTTGTCGACGATGATGGCGGTCTCTCACAGGTGTGCTGGATTCCTTACGAGGAATCGCGTGACGTGCTGGCCAAGGCTTTTGCCTTCAACCGCAACAACTCGGCCCAGCGCCGCACTTATGATGAAGTCTTGCAAAAGCGTATCTTCGACAGCTATATCATCAAGGAAGAGAACGTTTATGACCGTTACATCAACTCCTATGCTTTCAATATTGACGCCCTCTATGAATCAGAGCGTATCAAGAACGAAATGTTCGACTTCGAGCAAAGCTTATGGGAGTATTGATGGTTTGCTAATGACAATGAAAAAGGACGTCTTCGGACGTCCTTTTTTTGTTGATGTCGTTTCGCGTCATTGCGAGGCCTCATTCCGTGAAAACGGAAAACGACAAAGCAATCTAGAGCAAAAGCATATGTCCTGGATTGCTTCGTGCCTCGCAATGACGGTACAAAAAAAAGCAGCAGAGAATTCTGCTGCTTTCCGTCGGAGTGGCCCGACTCGAACGGGCGACCGCTTGCACCCCATGCAAGAATGCTAGCCAACTGCACCACACCCCGATTGCCTTAGCGGCTGCAAAGATATTGCCTTAGCGGCTGCAAAGATACGAATGTTTTTTGAATTGATGTTCAATTTCCGAAAAAAAAGTTACCTTTGCAAGGTATAACTCTAAACTCTAAACACTAAACTCTAAACTTAAGAAAATGGAACATATTGAATGTCTGATAATTGGTTCAGGTCCTGCGGGCTACACAGCCGCCATCTACACCTGTCGCGCTGATGTAAAAACCGTCATCTATGAAGGCATGCAACCTGGTGGACAGCTCACCCAAACCACCGAAATCGAGAATTTTCCTGGCTATCCCAAGGGCATCAACGGCCCTGACATGATGGAAGACATCCGTCAACAGGCCTTGCGCTTTGGCGCTGAGATTCGCGAAGGCGAAGTCACTGGCATTGATGTCAGCCAGCGTCCTTTCAAAGTGACCACTGAATACGATGGCGAGCTTTTGGCCGATTCTATCATTGTCTCTACGGGTGCCGCTGCCCGTTATCTGGGTTTGCCTACCGAAGAAGAGTTCAAAGGCGGTGGAGTGTCGGCTTGTGCTACTTGTGATGGCTTCTTCTATAAAGGAAAGGATGTTGCAGTTGTAGGCGGTGGCGACACTGCATGCGAGGATGCTACTTATCTGGCTAAGCTTTGCAACAAAGTTTATCTCATTGTCCGTCGCGATGTGTTGCGCGCTTCCAAGGCTATGCAGCATCGTGTGCTCAACACGCCCAACATTGAGGTGTTATGGAAGCACCAGACCAAGGAACTTTTTGGTGAACAGCAAGGCTTCATGAAGAAGCTGAAAGGCGCAGTGCTGTATCACAGCGACACCAAAGAAGAGCGTACCATCTATGTGGATGGTTTCTTCGAGGCCATCGGCCACACGCCTAACACCGAGCCTTTCAAAGGCATCCTCGATATGGATGAGGAAGGTTACATCATCACCAAGCCGAAATCGACGGCCACCAACGTGGAAGGCATTTTCGCTTGTGGCGATTGTCAGGACCGCATCTACCGTCAGGCCATCGTGGCCGCCGGCACAGGTGCCATGGCCGGCATTGAGGTGGAGAGGTTCTTGGCGGAGCATAAATGATTTTTCAGACAGAAATAAAGATTCAACCTTTAGAGCAGACCATCTCCTATGGCGATGGCCTGCTCTTCCTAGGCTCCTGCTTCGCCGACGAGGTGGGCGGCATTTGCCATGGTTTGGGTTTCGATGCTTTGGTGAATCCCTTTGGCGTGCTCTACAACCCCGCAAGCATTGCCCAGTCGGTTGAACGACTCCATAGTGGCAATCCGTTTTGTCACGAGGAAGTGGTCCAAGTAGGCGAGGGGCAGTACTGCACTTTTAGCCACAATACGGCGTTTTGGAACCGTTCTGAGGATGCGCTTTTGGAACAAGTTAACCAGAGCCTTGCTGAGGCTCATACGCATTTTTTGAAATCCAAGTGGATCATTGTTAGTTTGGGCACTTCATGGGTTTTCCAAGACAAGGAGACTCATAAGGTGGTTTCCAATTGCCACAAGCTGCCTGCAGCTCGATTTGAGCGGATTTTTATGCCAGTGGAACAATCTGTCCAATACCTTTCTGAAATCATCCAGCAGCATCCTGAGAAGCAGTTTATATTCACTGTTTCGCCTTTGCGACACATGAAGGACGGCCTGCACGAGAACCAGCTGAGTAAGGCAGCTTTGTTTTTGGCTGTGAATGAGGTGTGCAAATCCTTTGGCAATGCCCATTATTTTCCCGCCTATGAAATCCTCTTGGATGAATTGCGTGACTACCGTTTCTATAAAGAGGACATGGTGCACCCCACCGAGCAGGCAGTTCGTTACATTTGGGAACGCTTCGTCGACTTTGCCATCGACCCGAAGGAAAAACCCGCCATGAAAGCTGCCGCCGAATTGAAGCAGATGCTGCAGCATAGGCCGTTGTTTCCCGAAAGCAAGGCCTTCCAAAAGTTTGAATTTCAGAAGGAAAAGAAAATCAAGGAAATGCAGTGGTGTTATCCAGGGGTAGTTTTGGAAAACCTGTATAATTAAGGACGGAGATTTTATTTGTCCCCATAATGACCGTAGGCTGAAACCACTTCTACAACGACAACATCATTGTAGATTTTGTAAATAAGTCTGTGTTTCTGAGTTATTCGCCTTGACCACACACCTCGTTTATCGTGTTTCAAGTATTCAGGCTTGCCAGTACCAGTCATGGGATGCTCCTTCAATTCATCTACCATTCTCATTAATTTGGTAAATGATTTTGGTTCTTCCTGCTTCAATTTGAGCGCATCTCTTGAAGCATTGTCCAAGAACTTAATCTTGTAACTCATGCTCGATTCTGGTTAGGAATTCGTCCAATGATTCACCAGGAAGCATTTCATGGGATTTGGCCTCTTCACTTTCTGCTTCTTTCAGCCGTTTTTCCAACATGTCGATGTTCCTTTGGTCGGCGAAGAAGGGGTCACCACTCGGGCTGATTTCGTATGGGTCGCGACGGAACTCGGGCGGGATGTTGAGTATCGCATCGTCTCTCTTTACTGGCTTGATGCTGACCTTAAACGAACCATGGTCGCGGGTCTTGACGATGAAATCATCGCCATTCGATTCCGTGAAATAACTCATCATGTTTGTCCTGAATTCTCTGCTACTGACTACAATCATGGTGTTTTCCTTTCTTTTTTGCTGCAAAAATACACATTTTTTCAATTTGCAACCATGTTGGTACCAAAATGATGCCATTTTTGATGTACATCTGATGGTGTCACCTATCCGTTTACATTTCCGACAACTAAAAAAGATAATATTTCGCGCCAAATGGATGACGCTGAAAGGGAGGAAGGTATATAGGTTGTTTTTACCTTTGCGAGGTAATATACTAACCTTAAAACCGACGCGCCCGATGGGATAGAACGGGG
>CACXXW010000166.1 GCA_902771635.1 uncultured Bacteroidia bacterium
AACCTTCTCCCTGGCAGGATTAGGATAAACAGTCAACAAGCTTCCAGGTTTTTCGTTCAAGCCTTCACACTCGGAATAATAGAATGTGGTGGTATAGCCATCATCGTTTGCACGCAACTCCCAATCCAGCAACTTGTTATGGATGGGCAGCTCCTCATCCCAAACCATCATGATACCCGCAACGGTCTCCACTGGCACCGAGAGGTCATAATTGTAGGTCATCGTGCTTTCCAGTTCCCAATCCCTTAAATCGTCGTTGTAGTAACTCGCTGAAGAATAGCAATTCCCGTTAGCATCGTAAAAGTATTCCGTCATATAGGTATAAACCCAGTCATCAAGCTCATAGATGGTTGAAGTGGTTTCTGTATGTCGGTTGCCTGTTTCATCATATTCGTATTCAACCTTCCAGCTCTCTGTCCAGTCTCCTTCCCAATTGCTTTGTAACTGTTCTCGGCAGAGACTTTCGGCGTTGTAATAGTAATCGTTCCTTGTGAGTGGATTCCAGCTGTTTTCGCCATGGTAATAATAGATGTCGTTCTGAAGTTTCCCATCCTCGTATTCCCATGTCATCTTGTTTTCCGCTACCCAATCCTCTTCAACAGCATAACCTATCGATAGCACCATGTGACCGTCAGCATCGTATTCGTAGGTGTATTTGCCGATGGCAATCCACTCATCACCATCAAGTTCGTATTCATATTCATCTGAGATCCATTCGCCATTCGATACGGTCTTGCTCATCATATGCATACTTCTCGGTATAGTCGTGCATCCAACCGTCATCAAACCAGTAATAGTCGATTTTCACGCAGTTGAAGCGCTCGTCATATTCAAACACACTTTTTTGGAAGTCACCATAAACGCTATCTAGTTGCTCACTGAAGGTGTTGGCATAACGGTTCCATTTTTCAACCTGCTTGATTTTGCTTTGCATCTGTTTGAGCAATTCCTGTCCATCTCTGGTTTGTTGTGCAAAGGCTGACACCATGCAGCACATGGAAACTACAAATAATACTACTTTTCTCATTGTTGTTATCATTGTTTAATGTTATCAGTTTATCTAAACATCTCCTCCTTCAGAATAAGGGTGTAAGTCCTGTCTTTTTCCGTCTCGCCTTCGGGGGTGCAGCTCCACGCTTCGCGGGTGAAGAAATAGCGTTGTGCATCCGTCGCGTTCTCATCATGGCGGTAGGTGATGGTGGAGGCACCATCTGAACGGCGGGTCAGTTTCACGCTGTCGTAGTCATTGCACAAACTAGCGAAAGCCTGCTCTTCCGAAATGGCAACTGAGGGTCCGCCCATGGCGCCAGCCATACTTACAGTTACGTGATCCATGGTTTGCTCCCATTCCTGACCTGGCCGATTGGTGTATGGTGTTGTCATATTGACCACCCCAGTACCTTGCCACCCTATAAAATCAATGGTGTCATTGGTGGGGTTTTCGACGTTAAAATAGACATCTACAAAATACTCGCACGAAGTCAAGCAAGGAAGGGCGAAAGTCATTGCCGCCAAAAACACCAGCAGCGTTCCGAATCTGAATTTTCTGTTGTTCATAATAACTTTAATTTTAGGTATTAATAATTTGTTTTGAATTTCATGATGCAAAAGTATAGCAATTTTTTGCTGTTTTTTCAAGTTCAAAGGCCATTACAAACATTTGCAAAGTCACTTCGTTGTTTTACAACACGTTGCAGTTCCTGATTACAACATTTCATTTATCGCTCTCCCACCTGCTCATCCCTTCTATTTATTTCTTTTGCTGAATCGGACATTGATTTCCTTCGCAAACATTCAGTCCTTCAAATCTATCGAAATCCAAATCAAGTCGATAGATTGAATCGAAATCAACAGATTGTATGCTATCGAAATCAATCTGCCAAAGTTGGGCGGTCTCGATGGCCGAACCCGAATGAGGCGTAGTCGTCAGCCGCTTCAAGACGCGGTTGTCCTTGCTAACGATGAACTCACAAGGTAATCCGAAGTTTCCAGTCACTTCAGGACCATTTGCGAAAATATGGTTGGTCAGATTGTTGAGGACTTGAAGGTTGGCATCCTTACCTTGGTTTTGGTTGTTGAATTGCGGACTTTCGTCAAGGAAACACAGCACCTTGCCGTCATACATACCTAACCGCTCCAACTCTTCACGACAATACTTGATGCCTCCTGTGCTTTCGCTGATGAAGTAGAACTTCACATCGCCACGATGCATGGCGTATGCTGGTGCGTAGGTTCTCCTCAAATGCTCCATGCAAGCACCGCACCCTGAACTGTAAACCATCACGATTTTGTAATGTGTCGTGTCCGAGGTGATCAAATGCTTCAATTGGTCTGCATCCAGGCATTCAATGTAATCATGGCTTTTGGCGTAGCGTTCGTTCCATTGGTTAGGAATAGCCACCTGAACCCTAAGGCATGATTGACACAGTATCATAATAATTGATGCGATAGCGATTCTCGTTTTCATCATATTGGCATTATTTGATGTTCTAATACTATATCGTAGAATATGCTTAAATCTTACTTGTTTTGCAACAATTATTCCTCCAATCTTGTCCCTCTCACTTATCGCTCTCCCACCTGCTCATCCCACCATGCAGCACCCTCCACCGCATCATCCGCTCATTGAAGGCTTCCATCGTATCCTTCTTTGTAGTATCCATCATGGATTCCGTTTGTTCAACTGAAGGTGTGGTGTCCGCCTTGAGTTTTCCTTCCTGGCATCCCGTCAACAATAGGGTTGCCATCACCACCAGTAAAGCACATGTTCTTTTCATTGTTCTATTTGTCTTATTTGTCCTATAAGTCTCACTTCGTAAGCACGTAAGCACGTTAGTACAAATAACGAAAAAACCTACTCCCTCACAAACCTCCCATTCCCAACTTCCTTCCCGCCAGACAAAACCCGATACACATACATCCCCGCATCAAGGTTCTGTGTGTCCACGGTGATGAGGTCGCCTTGCCTAGTGATGGCGCAGTCGAAGCATTTCACTCCCTTCATGTCGAAAATCTGAAGCCTTAATTCGTTATGTTCCGCATGGTTTATCGGGATGTTCAAGATGCCATTGGTGGGATTGGGATAGGCCAAAGCCTTTATCGTTTCTTGTGGCACTTCCTTCACACTACAAGGAATAGGATTGAAATCCTCGCGCGAGAAACGGATGACTTTTTGTAAAGGTTCAACCCACCATGAGTTGCCTTTAATGCAGAACACACATCCACCGTCGCTGGTAGGAAATACGGTTTGAGGATAGTAGTCCAGTTCGTCCCAAAGTTCAACCTTTCCAAGGATTTCCAACCCTGTATTCACAAGATAGACGCATGGATAATATGGGTCAAGCCAACCCTCCGTATGGCATCTTGTAGAGATATAGACGGTACTGTCGTTCGCGTATGCCATTCCTCCATAGGCATAAAACAAAGTATCTGGCTTGTTGATTTCGACTCTCTCAATGATTTCTCCCTCACGGTTCATTTTCCCGATAAGCAAATGTGGTTTGTTGGCATAAATATCCGTGTCCTCTTGATCTGCAACAAGCAACATCTCATTGGCATTATACCAATAACCCACGTAAGGGTGACTTATATGTTTACATTGCCATCCTGGCCCTATTTCTGGAAAAGATATGTCGTCAATAAAAAAGTCATTCGTCAGATTGAAGTCGTAATCGAAATAAAGCAAAGACTGTACCCCTCCTTGTCCCGCACACACCGCAATGATTTGGTCGCTATACGGGTCGTTTATGAGTTTTTGGTTCTCGATTTGCTGTATGTAGCAAATCGGGTCGGGCGGGTCGGCCAACAGATACCGACAATTCAGGCTGTCTCCTGATTGGGTGAAGCGGAACAACGCTCCTCTTGACTCGTACGCACCTTGATAATTGGGTTTTTCTCTCCTTGCCGTTTTCAACAGAACGATGGTACCGTCGTCGTCCATGACGGCGGCACCATCTGTGAGACCCAAGAAACCTTCTGCCACTTGTAGGGTTTGTTCGCTCACCACATTCAGATTATCATCGAGAATTATGATTTTGAGTTCGCCAGAATCATTCGAGCGATTGGTCATAATCCTTCCGGAAATGAAATAACCTCCATTGTCCAATGGGGTTAGGGTTTGCAAAACCAGTTGTTTTCCCTCTGGCGCAGGAAATGTGGTTGTCTCATATTGACCGTCTTCAAACACTCTGAAATAGGCACCGTCATTACCTGAACAACCGATGAGTTCCGTCGTGTTGTCCTCGTTAATGAAGCCGCCACTGATAGAAACGCTATCTGGTAAAACGGTTTCCCATTGTTGGGCTTTCATTGTGCCTCCCATCACCATCAGGCAGCAAATCATCATGAATTGTTTTGTCGTTTTCATAACTATTAGGTTTAGAAATTTTCGGCAAAACTACACCAACACCCCCACACCTGTCAAGAAAAACAATGTGCGGATTTGTGCGGGTTTTTGGCTATCGTACCGATAATCAATTAGATGCAGATTCCTCAAAGTGCCATCAAATTCATTTCTTCACGAATTTGACGATACAGTCGATGCAGATGGGAAGCGAGGTAACTTCATCGATAAACA
>CACXXW010000167.1 GCA_902771635.1 uncultured Bacteroidia bacterium
CAATAATTGTTGTGGTCATTTCACTATTTTTTCGTACTTTTACCGCCTCAATCCAACGCAATGAAGATTCGTACGATTATCGGATTACTACTTTTGGCTTTGGCGGTATGTTCCTGCCAAAAGCCCGTGGAGTATCCTATCGAGCCAAAGATTACATACGAGGGTTTTACCTATTTGATTAATGCTGACAGTACATTCAGCGGTGAGGGCATTGTCGCCTTTTCCTATACCGATGGCGACGGTGACCTTGGCCTTGACGACGGCGATACATTGCCGCCTTTCGGCTTCCACGATACACATTATTATAATATGGTGATTGATTACCTGAAATGTGTCAATGGCGAGTTCGTAAAGACGCCGCTGCTGAGTCCTCATGTGCCGACCAGTCCTGCCGACACGCTTGTGCTTTACGATACGAATGCCCGTTTCAAGCGACTTCGTGACTCGGAGGAACCGAAGGCCATCAGTGGCACGATGGAGTACAAGCTTACAGTACAAAATCCTTTCTCACCCAACGACACGGTGAAGTTTGAGATTCGTATCCTTGACCGTGCATTGCATGAAAGCAATGTGATACAGACCGAGCCCATTTTTACTAATCCTACAATGAAATAATAATACAGCAATATGAAACGACTTTTATTATTCTTAGTTTTGTTATTGACTTTTGCCAGTTTACAAGCGCAAACCGTTGGCGAGAACATTGATGTTACGCACTATGAAATCCACCTTTGGGGCTTCGACTTTACCAATCGTACGCTGCAAGGCGAGGCTTTTGTTGACTTCAACACAACAGCCAGTCTTTCCACCCTCGTGCTGGAGCTGAAGACCCTCACCGTCACCGACGTGGCCTCCGACTACTATGGTGTGGAGAGTTTCAGCCAAGAGGGCGATTTCCTTACCATCGTTTTCGATGAGACCATAGCCGCCAACGAGCATGTCACTTTAGACGTGCGCTATGGAGGATCTACCTTCAACGAGACCTGGGGCGGCGTGGAATGGTGGGGCGCCGATTATGTCTATAACCTTGGCGTGGGTTTCGACAGCCAACCCCACAATCTCGGCAAGACTTGGTTCCCCTGCGTGGACAACTTTACCGACAAGGCCACCTACGACCTGATCATCAGTGTCAGTAATGACAAGAAGGCCATCTGTGGCGGCAACCTTGTGGAACATTATGACAATGGAGATGGTACTTCCACTTGGCATTGGTTTACGCCTCAAGAGATTTCGACCTATCACATCTCGTTCGCCATCGGCAATTACGAACTATGGCAAGATACCTATGAAGGCCTTAATGGTGACATCCTGATCGATGTGTACGCCAAACCCAACCAGATGAATAATGTGCCAGGAACCTTTGTCCACATCAAGGAAATCATTGCGTTCTTCGAAGAGAACCTTGGCCCATATCCTTTCAACCGTATCGGCTATGTCAGCACGGGCAAGGGCTGCATGGAGCATACCGACAATATCGCTTTTGCAGCAAGCATCATCGACGGCACCACCTCGGGTGAGGAGTATGTGGCCCATGAGCTGTCGCACATGTGGTCGGGCAACCTGGTGACTTGTGCCGAAGCGGGCGATATGTGGCTCAACGAAGGCTTCGCGCAGTTCTGGGGTGCATTCTACGAAGCCGGTGTCTATGGTGAACAGCATTTCCAGAATACGATTTCGAATAAGGTCAGTGCCATCACAGCATGGTGCAATAGTCCCTCCAACTGGATGCCGCTCAACAACATGCCCTTGAACATGACCTACGACAGTGATGCGGTCTATGAGCGCGGTGCGGTCATTGTCAACACGATGATGAACTACATGGGTCGCGAGAATTTCCTGGCAGCCATGCGAGCCTATTTCCAACAATATGCCTATCAGACAGCTACCTCCGAGCAACTGTGTGAAGCCTTAACCCAATATTCTGGCATTGACATGCACGGTTTCTTTGACACCTATGTCTATTCAAGCGGTATGCCTAATCTGTTTGCATCAATAATCTCTATCGAACCAGTCGGTGGTCAATATGAAGTGACACTTGACTTGCACTATCAACATATTGGCGACACTCACATTGGACAAAGTAACGTTTGCGAACTGACTTTCATTGGTCCCGACTTCCAGTGGGTCACTGAGAAAGTAAGTTGGGACAACCAGCATGGCAACGCTACGGTCATCCTCGACTTTGAACCTGTGTGTATGGTGAGCGACATCAACAACAACTGGTTGGACGGAAAGCAGCAGAAGACCGTTATGGTGAAGACATCGGCACAGCAAGCCTGCCATGGTTTCAGGTTTGAGGCCACCGCTCTGGCTGACTCGGTATTTGTCGCCGTTGAGAGCAACTTGGTCGGCCCCTACGATGACCCGCTGATTTCCAATCTGACCCTTTCATCCAAGCATTTCTGGTCCATCAACCGTTATGACTTTGGTACGGCTAAGGTGAAGGGCATGTTTGATTACTCAAGGACTCAAGACGGCGACATCATCCAATCCGAAAACGATTCGGCTACCTTGCTTTACCGCAAGAACGCCTCGGAAGCATGGCACGAAATCGCCCACACGATCTATTCAGGCTCCACTTGGAAAGTGGGTCGGCTTGTGGTCGATGATGTCATGCCGGGTGAATATGCCATCGCTGTATGGGACAAGGAAGCCCTCAGTACTGAGGAATATGCCGAGCCGGAGAAGCAGATGCAACTGTTCCCCAATCCTTCTAAAGACAAGGTTCGCCTGACTTGGAATGGCGTTTGCGATGGTGTCATCCGCGTCCTTAGCATGGATGGGAAAGAAGTGAGAAACGCTACGTTTATCCAAACAGACAACCTTGAGCTTTCAACCGAAGGTTTGACAAAGGGTTGCTACACAGTGGTGCGCCTCAATCAAGGTGGCGCGGTAATGGAAACCAAGAAATTAATCATTAAATGAGGATTAAAATGAAGAATATCAAGTATTTGTCGGTTTTGTTCGTGCTGGGCTTCCTTTTCGTTTCGTGCGAAAAACAGCCTCAGGAGAGCGAATGGGAAAAGTATTATGGATACACCAATGAGGAAATCGTTGGGTCGTATGCCTTTTCCAACGTCAAGGATGCCTTTGATGACTTGACCGAAAGCAGCTATTGTCATATCTGCGAAGATGCCAGAATCAATATCACGGCTAGCTCGGGGAACGCTATAGAGTTTAATGTCAATTGCCCGAGCGATGAGTTCAACCGCACGTTTGAGGGTAGACCATGTTTTACTGATGATGACTTCCTGATTAACATGACCGCTCCATCGGGAAACGCACATCCAGATTATGAGTTGACGGTTTATGTCTATAAAAATGCCCAAGGCAAAATCCGTCTTCACGGTTTTGCTAGGCATATCACGTATGAAATCAAAGTGGAAGACGGCATGACAGTTTATTATGTCAAGTCTAAGGTCAATTATTATTTCGATGTCATTAAAAACTAAATACTTACAACTATGAAAAAAGGATTATTTACTTTGGCTATCCTCGTGATGGCATTTGGAAATGTTGGTTTCGCACAACACAAAGTGAATCTGAAATCAGATGCGACGGCCAATGTGCTCAAGCACTATGGCGTTCGCGATGAAACAACTTTGGTGCCGGAGAGCGCTACTTGGGAAACCACCTATGGCGAGAAGTATCGTACTGTTTACACCTACGATGAGTATGAATATTATCTCAATGAAGAGTACACAAAAATAGACGAAGGCAACGGCTGGATGGAATATTACATGATTAAATATGAGTACGACTTCAATGGCAATTTGCTTGAGGCGGTGGCCAAGTCGGCATACGAAACTGGTGTGATGGAAAACGAGGCTCGCGCTTCCTATACCTACGACGGTGACCAATTGAGCGAAGTCATTTATCAAGAATGGGAAAACGGAGCTTGGGTGAACGAAATGAAAGAGGTCTACAACTACAACGGTGATGTGACCAGTGTCCTTTATTGGGATTGGAACGGTACCAATTGGACTTCCGACGAACTTTACACCTACACTCGCATTGACAACACCATCGAACTCGTCATGCAATACATGCAAGGCGGTGCTTGGCAAAACGATGAGAAAGAGGTTATCACCCTTAGTTTTGACGAGAGAGTCACTGAAATCCTCGATCAAGACTGGGTTGGCTCTTCATGGGTCAATGATGAATTGACAACCTACAATTTTGAAGGCGATGTTTTCCCCACC
>CACXXW010000168.1 GCA_902771635.1 uncultured Bacteroidia bacterium
AAAGGCAAGGGAGGCGACGGTGAACAAGTGAAAGTATGTTTGGCTTGTTTTTCAGGGGCAACATGGCAGATTCTTCCTGCAAGCGGTTGCGCCCAAGACGGCGCAGGTGTCAAGAGCTGAAAAAGTGCCACCGCTGTCCCAGCGACGGCACTTCAGATTCATGTATCAGAGCTTACTTATTTATTAACTTTTAAATCTTTAGCCTATGAAAAAATTATTATACTTATGTCGTTGTGCACGGAATGAGCGACTTCTGGGCATAGAGCGTCACCTCATAGGTGCGGACTGCGGGATCGCCGGAAGGCGTTCCCGTGTGTCCGCTTTCCTTGATGATGGGGCGCGGCTTCTCATGCTGGCCGATGACATACGTCTGGTTGTTGCAGTCGGTCACGACGAAAGCGATGTGCTGGTAAAGGGGCACGTCGTCCAGCGTCTGGAAGCGCAGCGTGGTCTGCTCTACCCTACCGTTGTTGTTATACGTCGAAACGGCCTCGCAGGTGGGTACGCCGACAAACGCTATCGGCGTCACGTCGGTGAAGATGCCCACGGGAATTCCCGCGAGGTGTTTGTACATGATTTCTCGTTGCAGCCGTTCGGCTGAGATATAGCCAATGGCCTTAATTCCTGGGAGTGATAGTCTGTCCATTTTAATTAATATACTGTTTGTGGGTTACACTGGGTTACACTGGGCTACACTGGGTTACACTAGGTTACACTGGGAATTTTTTATGCCTCGAAGTAGTGCAATTAAAAAATGTTAAGAGGAGTCTTTTCGACGTCTTTTCTGCTGTTGGTAAGCCTTACGCTTACGGGTATAGATCTTTGAGATGACGAGCCAATTGGTTTCTGTGTCATCTATATCATGGGCGTCCATCCAGGCATATATCAAGTCCTGCTTCTGGATGCCGATGTTGCCGAACTTGTACAGGTCATTCCAAAGGGCGATTGCAAATCGTATCTTCAGACAATGGATGAGATGCTCCTTTGAGCTATCGGAAAGATAATTGTAGTATCTGACATCCTTGTGCTTGAAGAAGGGCAAAACAACAGGGTATTTCCCTTCACCCGGGAGGTCAACCTCCTCATCATTGTCGTCGTCTCTTATCTTTAAGCCGAGCTCAATGATGTCGTTCTCGATAGAGCCCCTTGGGAACCTGATGGGGAGGCCGTGCTCATGGGAAACCCATTGCGCAAGGTATGGCTCCAACTTCAGGTACACCAAAAAGTTGCTGTATTCGCCGGGCTTGTTATTTTGCTTGTCCTCTGCCATCTCTCATCGGTTGAGTCTTCTGTAGCTGATGTCCTGAAACCTGATGACCTCCAGCATCTCGTTGAAGCGGTCGGCGATGCGGGCACCGTACTTCTCCCTGATTTCCTTTGGGGTGAGGTTGGTTGTGACGACCGTGAACAACTGGTGGTTGTATCGGTACTCGAGCAGGTCAACGACGGGGCTGACCACGTTTCCGAAGTTCAGCACCTCGGTCGGCTCCTTGCCCAGGTCGTCAATGGCGAGCATCTGCTGGAGTCGGTATTGCTTGAGCTCATCGAGGTCTTTGGCAATCTCGGTGATGTCCTTGGCGTCCACAATCCTCAAGCCGATGCGAAACTCCCTGCCCAGGAATTCGAAATGGCCACACCGATGCAGATCGTTGATGGCGCTCTGAAGGGTGTAGAGCAGCGTGGTCTTGCCGTTGCCGCAGGTGCCGCACATCATCACGCCGAACCTCGGGTCTGGCTGCGTGAGGTATCGGGCCAGCGCAAGCAGGTTGGCCTCAGTGTTCGCATCAAACACCGGGTTGCCATGCCGCCTTTGCACCTCCAGCGTATAGTGGGCAGCCAGCACGTTCAACGCCTGAAAGGGGGTCATGTTGAACCTAAAACGTAGTACCGTAATCTTCCGCTGTGTGATCTTTCGCGTCAGTTCCTCTACGATTCGCATATCGATCCTGGGAGTTTCCTCCGCCGCCTTTCTTTGATTTTCCGTTTCCATTGGGTTTTTCCTTTCTTAGATATTGTCTAGACCAGTTGATGAAGTGGCTCTTGAAGTCGTTGAAATCGTCGTGCCTCTTGGATATGAAGTTGCTGTCGTTGACAAACATTTCGAGCAGCTCCAGCACCTTTTCTTTTTCGCACCTCAACGCTACCACCGCCTGCTCCATCGCAAGGTCGTTGGACTTAATCTGTTCAACAAATTCAAAATTTTGCTCCTCCACGGATAAGAGAGAAGAGTTTATATTATTATTTATATTATTATCTTCTTTAGATTGTGACCCTTCGCGTTGTCTGATGCGTTTCCCCATCTGTTCCGCAGGAGCGGTTTCAAGGATGGCGCCACCCACATCATGAGGGTCTCCCTGGTAGATATCATAATTGAGAATTGTGATGATAGTGTGGGTTGTAAAGGTCTCTACCTTGATCAGGTTTTCTGACTCGAGGTCGGCAAGAAAATCGGAAACGTACCTGCTGCTGGTTTTCCAGCGGTGCATGAGCGTCCTTACACTGGTGACCTGCTGGCCCCTTTCCAGCCATCCCTTGACGTTGCCGAAACGGAACTTCGTGCGTACCCATGTGGCCTCCATGACGAGGTCATTCCACCGCTTGTACTTGTTGGCGTCGTCCCATAACCAGTGGTCGCGGATATTGCGGGGCAAAAAGACTTTACCGATGTTGAGCATGGCCGTTACAGTTGGGAGCGCCAGAAGCGCAGGATTTCACTGCCGAGATAGAACTTCCTTCCGTTGACCCGGTGATAGCCGCAGCGGATCTTTCCCTTGTTGGTATAGCGGCGCAGCGTGTGCCGATGAACACCAAGGATATTGCAGGTCTCTTCGATGTTATACCTGCTTGACAACTTGATTTGTGGCTCATTGCTTCTCATCGCTGCTGTTATCTGAATTGGGGAACAACACATTAACAGGCGTCTTGTAGTGCCTGGAAAGCTGGTGCTTGATGTTGGAGTCGGGTTCGGAGATGCCGACGACCCACTTCCTAACCGTAGATCTTGAACGATGGGTTAGTTCACAGACTTCTTTGATAAAGGCCTCACATGGAGTTGGTTTACCCTTAGCAACTCGATACATTTCGACAAATGATAGCTGATACATAATAAATTTTTTTAAAAAATATGGAAAATATTTGTTCCGTTTCGGAAAAAATTCTTACCTTTGCGGAAAGAATTTATTCCAAATTCTTGCCAATTTTGACAGAAACAGCGGCAAATATACTATTTATTTTCCGTGTATATAAAAATTTTACCAATAATTTTCCTTAAAAGAAATGGCAAAATTAGTGCGAAGACTTAACATCCAAAGGATTAGGTCAGAGAAAAAGATTACTCAAAAGGAACTGGCAGAGAAGACCGGTTTCCCTCAGGGCTACATCTCTAAGATGGAGCGCGGAA
This sequence comes from uncultured Bacteroidia bacterium, assembly GCA_902771635.1. Lineage (GTDB taxonomy): Bacteria > Bacteroidota > Bacteroidia > Bacteroidales > F082 > Limimorpha. The sequence continues at coordinate 3,401 of CACXXW010000168.1, forward strand.
TCGTTTCGACCTCAGAGATGTTCATCAATAAGGTGAAAGAGGTCTTCGCTATTGAGAACATCGACGACTACGTCTCCTTCAAAGAGCAAGACACCGAAGTGGCTGAAAATGAGCAGGAGTTTCCCATTGAACCTCCTGTCATGCTGAACCGCCATGGAATGAATGACAAGATGATGATCGAGCGCCTGTTCAATATGATTGACAGGAGAGACGCGCGCATCGAGAAGCTGGAGATGGAGATTGAACGACTGAGAAAAGAAGTGGAGAAATATAAGTCGTGACGAGCGAAAAGACGAGCGACTTTTAATATAAATTTTGTAATATACTCATTATTAACCGCTGGAATAATGTTGTCATATACCTTCTAAGCTGTGGGTCTTGGGTTCGAATCCCAACAGGATCACGCTTCCAATTTTTGAGTCGCTGATTTTCAGCGGCTTATTTTTTTACATTTGACGATGTACCCCCTTTTGTATCCCCTACTC
>CACXXW010000169.1 GCA_902771635.1 uncultured Bacteroidia bacterium
TGCTGCCCGTTCCATAATGAGCGTACGCCGTCATTCATCGTAAATCCGAGCCGCAATACTTGGCACTGCTTCGGTTCGTGCCAAGAAGGCGGCAACGCCATCAAATTCCTCATGCGCCAATGCAACATGTCATTCCCTGAGGCCGTCAGGGAACTAGGCAAGATGTATGGTGTGACCATCGAGGAAACAGACAGCAAAGAACAGACTGCTGAGCAAACCGCCAACGCACGAAAACGCGAGGCGATGCTCTTTGCTTATGAGGCCCTTCAGCCGTTCTTTGTCTCGCAGTTGAGCGAGAGCTCAGAAGAAGGGCGCTATGCGTACAACTATGCCACAAAGCGATGGAGCCAGGACTTTGTCAACGAATGTGGCATAGGCTATGCGCCGCGCAATGGGAACCTTCTTGTTCAGTTCGCCCAAGTCAACAACATTCCTCAAGACGTGTTGCTGGACATGGGCGTGCTCCGCACTTCGGAGAGGAGCGGCCAGCTGTATTCCTTTTTCCGAGAGAGGGTAATGATACCGATTCGCGACCGTTTCGGACGCATCATCGGCTATACAGCTCGTTACATCGGCGAGAACGAAGAAACCGCCAAATACCTCAATTCAACGTCTTCGTTGCTCTACAGCAAAGAGAACTCGATTTTCGGCATTCATGTAGCGTTACGCGCTGCCGCAAAAGAGAACAAGTTCTATCTTGTTGAAGGAGCGCCAGACGTGCTGCGTCTCCACTTGCTTGGCGTGAACAACACCATTGCTTCACTCGGTTCTGCCTGGACTGAAAAACAGTTCAGCCAGATTAAGCGTTTCTCGCAAAACCTTTGCTTCCTGCCCGATGCCGACCCGCCCAAGCCGGGAGAACCTTACGGAACAGGAATTTCAGCCGTCATCAAGAACGCCTTGATGGCTCTTGATATGGGGTTCAATATCACTGTCAAGGAAATCCCTTTGGGTAAGGGAAACACGAAGAACGACCCCGACAGCTTCTGTCGGAGCAAGGCCATTCTGGAAGATCTTGAGGAAGAGGACTTCATCATTTGGTATGCCAAAAAGCTTTCAGTAGAAAATCGTTCGCAGGAGCAAAAGAGTCAGATGGTTATGACCATATCCACGCTCGTCGCCAAGATTGAAGACGACGTGAAGCAGTCCATGTTCATCGATATGCTGGTGAAGACACTGCCGGGGCGGTCGTTGTGGAAGAATGCCATCAGGACCGCCAAGAAGCGTCTCACCGAGCAAAAGCTGAAGGAGAGCAACCTGTCGCTAGACATGATTGAGCAATACGGGTTCCAGGAGCAGAACCATTGCTATTTCTCCGTTGGTGAAGACGGTAAACGCCGCCAATGGTCAAACTTCACGATGAAGCCGCTTTTTCATATTAAAGACAACACGATGGCGCTGCGTCTCTACCTGCTCACTAACGTCAACGGCGTTGAGGTCACGGTGGAGATGAAACAAGAGGAGCTTGTTTCCCTCACCAAGTTCAGGCAACGCGTGGAGAGCCAAGGCAATTTTATCTGGAAAGCAAAGGAGGAGCAGCTCACAACGCTGAAGATGTACCTCTACGCCACCACCGAGACCGCCGAGCAGATCGTTCAGCTAGGCTGGCAGCAGCAGGGCTTTTTCGCCTTCGGCAACGGCATCTTCACAAGTGAGTGGCATGAGGTTGACGAACTGGGCATCGTCAGGCTTGGCGAACAAGGTAACTACTACCTCCCTGCTTTCTCGTCAGTGTATCGTAACGATACCCAATTCTTCCAGTTTGAACGCAGGTTTACTCACTTAGGCCTCAACAAAATCCCGCTGTATGACTACAGCGAGCTACTTGTAGAGGTGTTTGGCGACAACGCCAAAGTGGGCATCGCATTCCTGCTTGCCACCTTGTTCCGAGATGTCGTTGTCTCCTACACCAGGAGTTTCCCGATCCTCAATCTTTTTGGCCCCAAAGGTTCGGGCAAATCAGAATTGGGCCACTCTCTCATGGCGTTTTTTATCATCGACAACATACCGCCAAACATCAGCAATTCCACATTGCCGGCCCTTGCTGATGCGGTTGCCCAGTGCTCTAATGCGCTTGTTCATCTTGACGAGTTCAAGAACAACATCGATATAGACAAACGCGAGTTCCTGAAAGGCCTTTGGGACGGCACTGGCCGTAACAGGATGAATATGGAAAGGGACAAAAAACGCGAGGTCACGAAAGTCTCCTGCGGGGTCATCGTCAGCGGCCAGGAAATGGCGACGGCAGACATCGCCCTGTTCTCTCGCTTCATCTTCTTGTCCTATTCCAAAAGCCAGTTCTCACAGGAGGCAAAAGAGAAGTTCGCCAAGATGGCGGCAATCCGCAAACTGGGATGCTCGCACCTCGTCCTTGAGATACTTCAGTGCAGAGCATTGTTTGAGGCCGAGTTTCGTGGAAACTACAATGAAGCCTTCGAGGATATCATCAATGCTCTTGGTCAGTCGAACATCGAGGACAGAATTATCCGTAACTGGGTCATTCCTCTTGCGGCACTCAGGACGCTGCAAGACGCGCTGCGGTTGCCGTTTACCTATAATGACCTGTTGAAAGTGAGCATTGATGGAATAATAGCGCAGAACGGGGAAACACTCTCAAACAACGAACTGAATATATTCTGGGATATTGTCTCGTTCTTGAGACAGGAAGGAAAGATCTGGCTTGGCGGAGACTACCGCATAGAACTCGAAAACAGGATCAAATGCACGAACCACAAGTATGAGATCGAGTTCCCTGCAGCTAAAAAGATTCTCTATCTGAGGCACACGCGCATCTTTCAGTTATACAAGATGCACGGCCGTTATGTGAACGAGGCCTTATTGCCTCCCGCTTCTCTCCAGCACTATCTTGAAAACTCTGATGCCTATATAGGAAGGAAACAGTCCATCAGGTTCAAGAATATCGTCAACGGAGTACAAACGAGGATTGAGGTGATAGAAAAAGGACAGGTGACAACCCGGCCCGTCACAGCTGTTGACCAGGCTCTCGTCTTCGACTATGACCTGCTTGTGAACCAATTCGGATTGAATCTCGAAGAATTCGCTTCATAATAAAATCTGTAAAATAACCCGTTTTCTTTCAAAACCCTGAAAAGTTTTGAATTATAGCCGGAGCCGACGGCTTGTGAAAGTAGTCGGCTCTTTTGGGGCCTTTTCGTTCGAAAAATTTTAATTGCCCTTTTGTCACTACATTCTCTACACACTCTACAACGCAAGAAAAGAGACGGTTAGCCCTTCTATAGCACTCTACATTTTTCTACAATCTTCTACATTGTTGATAATCAATATGATATAAGTTTTTGATTTCTCAAAATCCATTGAAACTATGATGATTTTTCTACATTTTCTACAATATGATTACTTTAATCATCATTATAATCCTTTCAACCTCAGTTTATTGCAGATTTGTAGAAGTTGTAGAGTCAGTAAATTTCAGAAAGTGTATGTGTTTTTGAGATAATCAAAAATGCTATTTTTCAGCTCTTGTCCCTGGAGCGGTCTTGGGCGCAACCGCTTGCAGGAGAAATAGCCTGTTGTCCGTAAAAATCTCCAAGACATCCATGACTTGTTCACCCTCGCTTTCGATGCCTTTACGCTGCAAAGGTATTGCGGCTTACCCACACGCAAGGCCGAGACGAGTTGCCTTCGGAAATTCTCCAGCCCTCCCAGGGTAGTAATTCCCGGGCAAGCCTTGCTTTAGGTGTGTCACAGCCGCACTTTGCAGGCAGTGTAAAGGCGATTGAAGCGAGAACAAGATCAATGAATGTTTAACTTTTTAATTTTTACTGTTATGGACAACAATTCAATTTCTTTCAATCCTGCAAGCGGTGCTGACAGCACCAGTGTTCAATTTACTGTTATGGACAACAATTCAATTTCTTTCAATCCTGCAAGCGGTGCTGACAGCACCAGTGTTCAAGAGCAAATCGTAAAAGGCTCTCTCAGCTCCTCCAATCTCAATGAATGCGAAGAGCTTGAGGAGGTCGATTTGGATTTCCACAAGTACGATTACCGCAGCGGCCATCCTGCCGTGTTCTGCTGCACCTATCACAAGTACAATGAAGGCAGGCCGCTGGCTGGCATGTGGCTTGACCTGTACACCTTCAGCTGCTACGAGGATTTTGTGGCCGCCTGCCGATGGCTGCACCGTGATGAG
>CACXXW010000170.1 GCA_902771635.1 uncultured Bacteroidia bacterium
TTGCGATACCATGGCTCGTCTTCATGGAAATAACGGTCGCGGTTGTGCATCTTGATTTTGTCGAAATGGGCGATGATGTCAAAATGTTCATTTTCGATCATTTCGTTCGATTGTTCGAAGAATCTACGCACGGCACGGCGGATGTCGCCATTAAAGAACTTCTGCAGGCCTTCATCGTAGACTTCCCATTTCGGGCCATCGATGAACCAGATTTCATCCGCTGAAATGGCCGGCATTTCGACAGGCTCAATGACCTTGGATTTTGCAGGTCCCTGAGCCTGTCGAAGGGCCGGATCAATAACGAGATGAACTCCTCCTATCAGATAATCAAGGTGATACTTCTCCTTGGTCACAGAAAAAGGCTCGGAAACGCCCGTGAGGTAATCTGCCTCCAAAGCGCAGTAGATGTCGATTTTGTCCTTGAATTCCGCTTTCAGCTGGGCGATTTCCGCCACATAACGCGGCATGTCGGCTGACTTCACCGAAAATGTATTGTCGAAAGGAAGCGGACTATGTTCCGAAAAACCAATCGTAGTTAAGCCTTGACGGATGGCCTCTTCCATGATTTCGCGGGGTAGGGATTTACCGTCGGAATAAATGCTGTGGGTATGTAAATTGAAATTCTGCATAATTGAAACAAATTGCGGACGCATTCGATGCGTCCCTACAACGTTGTAATTACTTTATAAACCTTGTCGCCGCGCCTAACCAGCGACTTCACGGGTATGGAGCAATACTCGCCTTTCAAAGTCTGCTGGACATTGCCCAAGTCCACGCGGATTTCGGTGAGCGTGTCCTCGTAAACGCCAGTTGTCGGACCGATGATCATAATTTGTTCGCCGAGTTTGAGGTCGTTGCTGTCCATGCGGATTTCGGCCACGCCCAATTTGCTGTAATAGTTGGTAATCAAGCCAATATACTCCTTGCTTTGGGTGGCGTGCGAGCCATATTGTTTTGACCATTCAAACGTGCGGCGACCCAGATAATAGCCGTCCCAAAAACCACGATTATAAACGCTTTTCAACCGTTCCATCCAAGCATCGATTTTCTCTTGCGTGAAGGTGCCTTCCTGAATGGCTTTCACCGCCTCGCTGTAGACCGACACCGTCAGCTTGGTATATTCCGGCGAGCGACCTCGGCCTTCGATTTTCAGCACTTCCACACCAGCATCCAAGACTCTGTCCAAAAAAGGCAAGGTGCAGAGGTCTTTGGGCGACATGATGTACTCGTTGTCGAGCATCAGTTCGTAGCCTTCCTCGCGCTCACGCACGTCGTAGCCGCGGCGGCAAAGCTGCATGCATGCACCACGGTTCGAAGATGAGTTGTAGATGTCCTGGCTCAAGTTGCACTTGCCCGAGATGGCCATGCATAAGGCACCATGGCAAAACACCTCGATGCGCACCAAGTTGCCATGAGGACCACGGATCTGCTGTTTCTCAATCTGTTCAGTGATGTATCTCACTTGGTCGATGTTAAGCTCTCGGGCGGTCACCATCACATCGGCAAATTGGGAATAATAACGCACTGCTTCAAGGTTGGTGATGTTGCATTGTGTCGACATGTGCACTTCGACGCCGATTTGTCGGGCATATTGGATCACGCTTTGGTCGGAAGCGATGATGGCCGAGATGCCGTTAGCCTTGATGGCATCAAGCAGTTGGTGCATCTCCTCCATTTCTTCGTCGTAGATGATGGTGTTGACTGTAACATAGCTTTTTACATTATGTTCTTTGCAAGTTTCAGCCAATTGGTGCAAGTCATCAAGGGTGAAGTTCTTCGCCGAGCGTGAGCGCATGTTGAGTTTGCCGATGCCAAAATAGACGCTTCCAGCGCCAGCTTGTATGGCGGCTGACAGGGCTTCATAGGAGCCCACGGGAGCCATGATTTCAATGTTTCGTTTCATGGCTGCAAAGGTACGACTTATTCCAAAAGCATCTTACTGCTTCATGAACTTTTGTGTGACCACACAACCATTCTTCGTAGTTGCTTTCAACAAATAGCAACCAGATGCCAAACCTCTTATATTAACTGATTCTAAACTATTTGCAATTGTCATAATGCATTTTCCGTCCAAACTGAAGATTTCTATTTGTTGCAATTCCTCTGCTTCAAGATAAAGCACTTCGTCAACGGGATTTGGCCAAATATTCAATAGGATTTCAGGCATTTCGTCAATTCCTGTAATAGTCGAATAATAGAATATCTTTTGACTTCTTTCAGATTGACCATCATGTTTTCCCCACCCATCATCGCTATACAATAATTTGTTGCGGCAAAACTTATTGATGCCGTTGATATTATACAAATTGTAAAAATAGAAATCAAGACCCGCAATATTACTGCTAAGAACTGTCGTATCATAATAAGAACTGATTTCATTTTCAAGCCACCATTCCTCAGCATCATAATAGTATTGTTTTGAAACTATACAGTTTTGATGATTGTCATAGGTGTGTACAATTTTACTTTCAGGAATCCAAACCCCAAGCGAATTAGTACCCCAAAAAACAATTTCATCAATATCAAGTTGGTCATCATAAAAAAACTCTTTCTTACTCTCTTCTCGCCAACTTCCATTATTAAGAAACAATTCCGTTACAATTGAAACATTGTTATCTTCATTGTATTCATAAACGGTTTTCGCTTCATCAGTTACGGCTCCGTTTTCCAAAAAACAAAGCAATGCTTCCGACCTTCTACCTAAATTGTCGTAAACATATTCTGTACGATAACTATAATCAGGATCGATATCTGTTTGAGTAGCACTACTAAGTCTATTCAGACTATCATACGTAAACTCAAAATAGAATAAATCACCGCCTTCTTTAATTTCCATTTTCTCTACATTGTATTGATTGTCATACACAAAATGGTATTTATACCTTCCTGCATCAATACTATCAAGTTTTTCGGTATATGCATTCATTTGTTTTGAAAAACCTTCTTTTGGCATCTGAGCCATTGCCGAAATCATGCAACATAAAACAGCTGCAACAAGTAAATACTTCTTCATGGGGCTAATTTTAGAGTTAATACAAACGCAAAAATAAATAAAAAAACAGCTCGACTGATATTCAAGCTGATTTTTTTTCAAAGTCGGGATGACAAGATTCGAACTTGCGGCCTCTTCGTCCCGAACGAAGCGCGCTACCGGGCTGCGCTACATCCCGAACCCTTTTGCGCTGCAAAATTACACAATATTTTGATATGGTGTGCAATTAATTGGTCAGATTTTTCTTTTCCGTCAAAAACTAATAATGCCCAAATGCTCTAAAAGAATCTTCAATCCGATGAGAATCAGTATGATACCACCAATAATTCCTGCCGATTTCTCATATTTCGAACCAAAAACATTGCCGATTTTCACCCCCAAGACGGAGAAAACAAAGGTGGTGAGGCCAATAACCACTACAGATGACCACAGCTTCACCTGAATACAAGCAAACGACACACCCACCGCCAAGGCATCGATGCTGGTTGCAATAGCCAAAAGAAACATCGTCTTGAAATCGAGGGCACCACTGTTTTCTCCTTCCTCTTTTTTACCCCAGACCGCCTCACGAATCATATTGGCACCAATGAGAAAGAGCAATCCGAAGGCAATCCAATGGTCGTAAGCTTCAATCATCTCTTGGAACTGTGCGCCCAAGAAATAGCCAATCGTGGGCATCAAGGCTTGGAATCCCCCGAACCATAAACCACAAACCAAAGCCATTCGCCAAGAGAATTTCTTGGTGGTCAAGCCTTTGCAGATGGAGACCGAGAAGGCATCCATGGAAAGTCCAATGGCGATGAGTAATAGTTCGAGGAAGGACATTTGCGTCAGGATTTATTTTTGCGGTTTGTAGGGCTGTCACATGGTGGCAGCCGCAAAAAACGAACAATAAAGGCTGCCGTGGTACGACAGCCCTACAAACCGACAATAAAAATAACTAATATGAAAAAAACCATAGTATTAATGCTCGCCCTGCTGTTGGCCGTGGGCGGCATGGCTCAAGAAAAGAAAGCCAAGAAAGAAAAGACCTACAACGAAAAAGGCGAAATCATCAAGAAAGGCTGGAACTTTGGTCC
>CACXXW010000171.1 GCA_902771635.1 uncultured Bacteroidia bacterium
TTTCATTGACAAAATCATGGAAAAGGCTCCTTATTATCGCTTGCTGCTGAAGGTGAAGCCAGGCATCACCAGCTGGGGCGAAGTGAAATACGGGTATGCCGAGAATGTCGATGAGATGATCGAGCGCCTGAAATACGATGTGCTCTACATCGAGAATGTAAATCTTGCCCTGGATATCAAGATTCTGATTTACACGGTTTTAATCGTTATCCAAGGGCGCGGCAAGTAGAGACGTAAGGCCTTGCGTCTCTATGAAGACAGCCCATTATCTCTTTCCTCTCGTGCCTTAAGGTAGCAAGCCCTGCACAGCGGTTCGTAACTTTCGGTTTCTCCCAATACCACCAATTTGTCGCCTGCGATGGTGCGGTGCGAGAACTGCGCTGGACTGCCGCAACGTACGCAAATGGCATGTACCTTGGTGACATCCTCGGCAATGGCCATCAGCCTCGGCATGGGGCCGAAAGGCTTGCCCATGAAGTCCATGTCCAAGCCAGCAATGATGACGCGTACCCCTTGGTTGGCCAGCTGCTCGCATACGTTTGGCAGCTCATCGTCAAGGAATTGGGCTTCATCGATGCCGATGACGTCCACATCATTTGCGTAAAAAAGAATCTCATTGGCACTCTCCACAGGAATGGAATGCAGGGCAGTGGCGTTGTGCGACACCACATCCTCCTCACTGTAACGAGTGTCTACACCAGGTTTGAAAATCTCCACCTTTAGTTTGGCGATTTTTGCGCGTTTCAACCTACGGATCAATTCCTCCGTCTTGCCCGAAAACATGGAGCCGCAAATCACTTCGATCCATCCTTGCGACCTATTATGAGAATCTTTTTCGATAAACATGCCAAAAATATTAGGAATATTTGTAATTTAGCACCCAAAATTAGAGATAAATCCTTTATGAACGACAAGTTTGAGAAGCAAAAAGAAAAATTGATTTCTATAAAGCAGGAAATCAGTTTGTTATACCAACAAGTCAACTACCTGTTAAGAAACGAAAAACCCCTTGAACTGCTCGATTTGGATGTGTTGATGAACCGCACGCACACCCTTTACGACCAGCTTTGCTCTATTAATGTGGGAGATGAGAGCCTCGATGAGGATCTCCCGTTTGATGCTGAAGCATTTTCAGGTCTTTTTGGTGGCATGATGCAGAACGAGGCTGAGGAAGAGTCGGACAATGAGGTGGCTCCAGCTGAGGAAGAAGCTCCTGTCGAGGAGATAGCTCCCGAACCCGAACCAGAACTTGAGCTTGAACCTGAGCCTGAACAAGAACCTGAACCTGAGCCAGAACCGGAATTTGTACCCGAACCTGTTGTTGTCGAGCCTCAACCTGAACCAGTGGAGGAAATGCCTGTCGAAACTGAGGAGCAAACCGTTGTTGAACCTGTTGAAGAGCATTTCACTGTGTGAACCAGCTGAATCTGATCCAGTGCCTGAGGAAAAACCCTTGGGCGATGAGTTTGGCTTCTTTTTCCGTTTCGAGGATATGCCAGAAGAGGAGAAAGCGCCAGAAGAGACAAAGGAACCTGAAGGTAAGGTTGTTCATGTGATGGAAGCCATTCCCGAAGAGGAGATTCCCGAACGCGACCGTGTGCATGGCGATGAGTTGGTGCACGACAACCCGCTGGTGATGCCTCGCTTGGATGAGGAAGTCAAGGCTGAGAAGGAAGAGATTGAGCGGCAGTCGTCCGAAGGCGTGACAGGTGTCTTCACCGAAGAAGATGATGCCGAGTTTGAGCTGTCGACGGGCGAGACCTTGGGCGAGAAGATGATGGGTGAGGACAATTCCTTGGCCGCCAAGCTGCAACAAACCCCAGGCCGTGACCTGAAGTCGGTCATCGGAATCAATGACAAGTTCTTGTTTGTCAATGAGTTGTTTGGTGGAAGTATGGAGAAATATACCAAGTCCATCGAGAATCTCAACGACTTGAAGACCTTGAACGGTGCGATGATTTACCTCAACGAGCTGAAGATTGAACTGCAATGGAACAGCAGCAACGAGGCTTATCTGAAACTCAAGGATTTGGTTTCCCGCAAGTTTGAATAAACACAACCATGTCGAAGCTCTATCTTGTGCCTACGCCGATTGGCAATCTCGAGGACATCACCTTGCGTGCCATCCGCATCTTGAAGGAAGTGGATGGTATCTTGGCCGAAGACACCCGTACCTCGGGTAACCTTTTGCGGCATCTCGAAATCAGCAAGCCCATGACGGCCTTCCACATCCGCAACGAGCATCAGGTGGTGGAACGCATCGCCGAACGCATCGAGGCAGGAGAGACTCTGGCCTTGGTGACCGATGCAGGCACGCCCGCCATCTCCGACCCTGGGTTTCTTTTGGTTCGCGAGTGTGTGAAGCGTGGCATCGAAGTGGAGTGCCTGCCTGGACCGACGGCTTTTGTGCCCGCCTTGGTTAATTCGGGCTTACCGGCAGAGAAGTTCATCTTTGAGGGATTTTTGCCGCATAAGAAAGGCCGTCAGACCAAGTTGCAGGCCGTGGCGGAATATCCTTACACGACTATTCTCTATGAATCACCCTTCCGCCTGCTGAAGACCTTGCAACAGTTGGCTGAGGTTTGTGGCCCCGAGCGTAAGGTTTGCGTTTCCCGTGAACTAACCAAGATCCATGAGGAAAATGCCCGTGGCACCTTGGCAGAGGTGATCGAGCATTTCTCCAAGAAAGACATCAAGGGCGAAATTGTCATCGTGCTGGAAGGCGCTACAGAACCCTCGACGGAACCTTCAGAAGACGACGAATAAAAACAGTAGAGACGGTGTCACACCGTCTCTACCCATTATATCCCATATTGTTTTTTCAAATCAAAACGCGAACGACAGCCTCACGTAGTAATCCGTGATGACATCTAGTCTGCCGCCGTTAAAGCCCAGGTCGGCATCCACGATATCGATGGCCGACAAACCAAAGCTGATGTAGGTGCGATAAATCTTCAGTCCTACGGCACCGCCCGTGTACAATCCCGTGGATTTGTAGTGACGCACGCCTTCGGGGTCGTTGCAGGTCACATCGCCCAAAGGTACCGAATAGCCGATGCGTCCTTCGATGAAAGGACTGATGGGCGCATTGGGCAAGGTAAGTTTCAAGTTGGCGTAGATGGGCAGGGTAGAGATATAGGTTTCCTGCATGTTGTGGAACAGGCTGCAGTGCTCACCGTAGGTCGAATAGTATTCTGCGCCTATGCCGATGCTGGTAAGATATCCGATTTGGTACTCGGACATGCCGCCCACGCTGAAATGATAAGGGATTTCGTGCATGAAAACGGCTCCAAAATCATCGGAACCGAGCTCGCCATAAACATGGAACCGAAACTCTCCGATTGGACTATAATGGTGGGACTCATGCCTTTCATGAGTTTGCACCATGGTCCTTTTAGGGTGATACCTATGGCGCAGATGTGGTGGACGGATTTGTGCCTCAGCCGAAATCGACAATACAAAGAGGAGGCATAGGGCTAAAACAGTCTTTTTCATAGTCAATATCTTTTTGATGTTGAACTATGAAATACAAAAAACATACCAAAAACAGTAGAGACGTAGCGCGCTACGTCTCTACAATGCATTATTCATTATTTCACCTGTTTTTGATATGCCTTCAGTCGGGCGATAAGGCTCTTTTTCACGCCATTGGAGGTGTAGGTGGCACCACTGACGGCATCGACCTCTTTGTTGATGGCTTCATCGGGAGTGAGACCGTTCCAAGCTTCGTAAAGACCGCCGTTCACGACGCGTTGGGCAAAGTTGGGCGTTTCCTGGTTCTCCAGCAAAACGACATTCTTGATGCGCCCTTCGGCATCCAAAGCTATTAATAAAGGTGTGGGGCCCTTGAAGCCTTTCACGTTGTCGGAATAAGGCGAGGAGTACAAGACCGTACCCAATTTGTTGCCTTTGGCATCCTTGACTTCGTATAAAGCCGTGTCGATAGCCTTGGTCTTGGCGGCATCGGCGAAATAAGGTTTGACTTCTGCGACGGGTAGTTCAGGCAGTTTGGGGCCGCAGTTGCACAACCCTAACATTGCGGCAAGCAGGAAAAAGCCTGCAAATTTGTGAATGGTTCTCATATTCTATTATTTCTTAAAGTTTTGGCAAAAATAAGCAATTCCCTCCAACAATTGACCGCATCGAATCAAAGATTTAAATAATTAAACGGCAAACAAATCAACAAAATCACTATCTTTGTGACCTCAAAACTTCTTAATTATGTTAGTCATTGGAATTGCTGGCGGTTCGGGTTCAGGGAAAACCACCGTCGTAAAGGAACTGGTCAGACAGCTGCCAGAAAACTCAGTTTCAGTCATTTCGCAAGACGCTTACTACTTCGACAATGGCGACAAGTCCCCCGAGGAGAAGAAACAAATCAACTTCGACCATCCCGATGCCATCGAGTGGGACCTGCTCATTGACCATCTTGACCGTCTCAAGAATGGCGAGACCATCCCGATGCCGATTTATACCTATGTCACATGTGCCCGTTCGCAGGAAGTGATTTATGTGCATCCTACCGAAGTGATTATCGTGGAAGGTATCATGGTGTTGACACAGGAAGAGCTTCGCAAACGTATGGATATCAAGGTGTTTGTGGATACCGATAGTGATGAACGCTTGATGCGTATTATTCGTCGCGACATCGCTGAGCGCGGCCGTACCTGGGAAGACGTGCTTCGCCATTACCAGACTTTTGTCAAACCCATGCACCAGCAGTTTATCGAACCCACCAAACGCAGCGCCGACATCATCCTGCCTCGAGGCTCAAGCCCCGTGGTGGTCGACATCCTCGCTTCAAGGATTCGCATGCACTTGGGTAAATAAAGGCATTCTCAATCAGATTGTTTACTAAAACTCATCACATTATGAAAAGACACTGTTTTTTTCTGCTCATGATGCTGGCCATGGGTGTTGTCAGCTGCGACTTTTCCGCCAAACAGAAAATAGACAAAACCACTACCGAAGTCGACAACCAAGAAATGGTCGTCGATAGCTTGGATATTGCCATACCGGAACAAGCACCTTCCGATCTTTCGGAGTGCGACATGGCTATGCTCGACAAGGGCAAGCTGTTCTTCTACAATAGTGAAAAGCAGGCC
>CACXXW010000172.1 GCA_902771635.1 uncultured Bacteroidia bacterium
GAGATTTTGGCGATCTTGATTTTACCCAAAAGGAGCCCAATGAAGATGGACAAAGCTAAATAGAGGATGGTGGGACCAACGCCTGAACCTGTGAAAAGACTCAACATAAATGTAGTGTTTTTGGTTGTTAGATATCTGCGGCAAAAGTAGTGCATTTTTCCGTGCTAACCGCCAAAAACCGATAATAAAAACCCATGAATCCCGTTTTCATACTGTCGTTTCGAACGAATTTTAATCTTTTTTACAAACCAAAGAGAGATTTTTGTATTTTCGCCCAAATTTTGACTTATGAAATCAGGACTGATCAAAGGCATGATAATGGTGGTGTTTACCATTTTAACTATTTCATTATCAGCACAAAAACATATCGAAAACTACGACCCTGAAGCACTTTTCAATGAAGGTGTGTTGCTCTTCCAAAATCAGGAATATGGTGCCGCGCTCTCCGTTTTCAACCAATATCGCGCCCAAGCGGCTGATGCCAAATCGCAGCGTTGCGTTGATGCGCAGTATTATGAGGCGGTCAGTTCGCTCTATTTGGGTCAGGCCGACGGCCCTGCGAAGATCATCCAGTTCGTGAATGACAACCCGGGCAGCACTTGGGCGAAACACGCCAATTTCTTGTATGCCAACCATTTGTTCAAGGAAAAGAAGTACAAGGAAGCTTTGGCCATCTATGAAAAGACGGACACCTTCACGCTTACCACCGATGAAGCGCAGCAGATGCAGTTCAACATGGGCTATGCCTATTTCCAGTCGAATGAGTTGGACAAGGCTATGCCGCTCTTCCACGGACTGATGATGAACGAAGGAAAATACAAGGATTCGGCGCGTTACTATTATGCTCATATCCAATATGTCAAAGAGAAATATAACGAGGCTTTGGACAACTTCCGCCGTCTACGAACCCATAAGGACTATGCCAAGGTGGTGCCCTCTTACATCATGCAGATAGCCTACCTTAAAGGCGATTACCAGTCGGTGATTGAAGAAGGTCCCGACTATATCCGTCAGGCCGACAAGAAACGCAAGGCGGAGATGGCACAAATCGTCGCAGATGCCTATTTCCAACAGAAGGACTACGACAAGGCCTTGGAATACTACGACATCTATAAGAAGAACCTGACTCGGGCTGCCACACGCGAGGCCTTTTACCAGATGGGTGTCAGCAAGATGATGAAGGGCAACTACAAGGATGCCATTCCTGATTTGCAGAAGGTGGCTGGAAACAACGACATTCTCGCGCAATATGCTTCCTATTACTTGGCTTCGTGTTACGCCAAAACGGACGAGCTGAAATATGCCCGCAGTGCCTTCTTTACTGCCTATTCCGCGGGCTTCGATGTCGAACTTGCTGAAGAGGCCTTGTTTGACTATGCCCGGCTGAGCCTCATCCCTGGCACTGACCCCTTCAATGAGGCTGTGGGCTTGCTTGACAACTTTGTCGCCGAGCATCCCGATTCGGAGCGCAAGGCTGAAGCAGAAGAGATGTCTATTTATTTGTTGCTCAACTCGAAGGAAAACGATGAAGCCCTCAGCCGTCTTGAGGCGATGAAGAAGAAAAGCGCGGAGTTGCAGACGGTTTACAACGATTTGCTGTATGCCACGGGTGTTGACCATTTCCAGAACGGCAGCTTCGACAAGGCGCAGGAGTATTTCTCCAAGATCATGAACACCACCCAAGACTTGACCAAGAAAGCCGAGGCTTGCTTCTGGATGGGTGAGTCGGCCTACCAGATGGGCGACCACACCACGGCGGGCAAGTACCTGCTTCAGTTCAAGGGAATGAAATCTGCCACCAGCATGCCGGAGTATAACCTTGCGGACTACGATTTGGGCTACATCTATTACCAAAAGCCTGATTATACCGCTGCGATAATGCGTTTCAAGAGCTTCATCCGTCTTGCCAAGGACAGCAGCCAGAACGACCTCAAGACCGATGCCTATCTTCGTCTCGGTGACTGCTATTTTATGGAGCGCAACTACACTTATGCCATCAACTACTATGACCAAGTTATCCGTCCTGGAAAACGCAATGCCGACTATGCCCTCTATCAACAAAGCCTTTGCTATGGTGCAAAAGGCAATGTGAACCAAAAGATCAACATGCTGAACGACCTGATTCAGGCCTATCCGAGCACGCCTTATTATGAGCAGGCACTGTTCGAAATCGGAAATACCTATCTCGTTCACGGCGACAAGCGTTCGGCTCTCGCCAACTTCAACCGCCTCATCAAGGATCGTCCGCGTTCAAGTTATACGCGCCAAGCCATGATGAAGGTCGGCATGGTTTATTACAACAATAACCAATACGACCAAGCTTTGGCCAATTTGAAGAATTTGGTGGCCTCCTATCCCAATACCGACGAGTCACGCGAAGCCATGAACATCATCCGCAGCATCTATATGGAGCAGAACAACTTGGATGAATACTTTGGCTATGTCAACGCCAATGGCGGTCAGGTGAAGGTCACCCAACAGGATTCCTTGGCCTTTGCCAATGCTGAGGGCTTCTACCTTGATGGACAATATCAGAAAGCCCAGACCGCCTTGCAGTATTATTTTGACAACTTCAAGCGCGGCGCTTATCTGCTGAAGGCACACTATTATGGCCTCGAATGTGCTGAAAAGGTAGGGACGGAAGACCAAGTCGTAGAACACCTTAATTATATATTGTCGCAACCCGACAACGACTACACTGACAATGCCCTGTTGAAGATGGCGCGTATCGAGTATGAAAAGAGCAATTATAATAAGGCTGGAGAATGCTACGAGCGCCTGTTCCGCATCACAGAAGAGCCGCTCAAGCGACTCGAAGCCCTCGAAGGCTGCATGAAGAGCAACTTCTTCATGGGCAAATACGACAAGGCTATCGAGATGGGTGAAATCATGCGCCAGTCGCGCGAGTTGACCGATGAGCAGGTCAATCAGATCAACCACATCATGGGCAAGTCGTATTTCGAGAAAGGCAACTACAGTGCGGCCATCGAGAAACTCGACAAGAGTGCGCGCAACGACAAGTCGGTGTATGGTGCAGAGAGCGCCTATTATTCCGCTCTGGCTTCCATTAAGATGAAAAAATACGATGAGGCCGAAAATAAGGTCTTCGATATCGCCGATAACTTCACGAACCATGATTACTGGGTTGCCAAGTCGTTTATCGCGTTGGCTGATGTGTATGTGGCCAAGGACAACTACTTCCAGGCCAAGGAAACCCTTCGCAGCGTCATCGACAACTACAAAGGCAGCGACCTGAAACAAGAAGCCCGCTATAGAAATGGAATAGTCCCGAAGGGACGCCCTACCACACCCTGGGATGCAATCCCGGGTCATAATATCAAGATATATGAAGAGACACATCCTAATAACAGCCCTGGCCCTCCTGGCCATCTCCGCCTTCGCACAGCACGATGAACAAGTCACCGTGGAAGGCAAATACCGTCCTAAAGTGAATAAGGTGAACAAGATGCAGCTCACCCCTGAGACACCTCAGCCCACTTACAACTTCCCAAGCACGGAAGTCACCCCAAAGGACGCCAAGCAGAAGTTTGCCCTCGACTTGGAGAAAATCGCTCCGACGGCTTTCTCATCGAAAAACGACGCTCCGACGGCTTTCTCATCGAAAAACGACAAGCTTGTCACCCCAACGGAGAATTTCCTCATGGCAGGTTTCGGCTCAAGGATTTCGCCTATCTTCCTCTATAAGCACAACTCTATGCAGACCAAGACCTTGGGTCTCGGTGTGGGCATCAAGCACAATTCCTCGTGGCTCGATATCAAGAATTATGCACCTTCAGGCTACATGAACAATGCCTTTGATATCAATGTCACGACGAGCAAGTTCGACGGCTTCCAGGTGGATGGCGGCGTCTATTACAAGAATGACATGTACCACTACTATGGCATCAATCTGGCGGAGGACTCGCTGAACAAAGAACAACTTGAAGTCTATGCTCCGAGGGTCACCTACAACAAAATAGGTGGACATTTGGGATTGACCTCCACTTCGACCCGTATCGGTGAATTGGGACACGCTGCTCATGTGGACTATTTCTATCTGTTTGGAAGAGAACACAATCTGGATTTAGGATATACCCTTAGTTATGCTGACAATTTCTGGGGCGACAAGAGTCATCCGCAAAAGGTGGGCGTTGACTTGGGATTCCAGTATGACTATTGCATGGGACAAGGCGACAAATTGTTTGTGGTCGACCGTATTTGGTTCAAGGTCAATCCTTTCTTCGAGATGAGTGAAGAGTTTTACCGCTTGCATCTAGGCGTGCGATTGGATGGAACCACGAAGGGCGCTGATGCGGACAAGTTCTTGGCGGTTCGTCCCGATTTGAGCGGTAGCTTGTTTGTCTTGGACAAGAAGCTGGAATTCTATGCAGGATTGAACGGAGGCCGCAAATTGTTGCGTTTCAGCGATGTGGTTGAAGATAATCCTTTCGTTACTTCATACTTAAGCCCTTCCTTGCTGGTTCAGAATGTGAAACTCGGTTTTGAGGGAGGCGTGCGCACCAACATCATGGAGATTGTGGATTTGCATCTCGGCGTTCGCTATCGCCAAACGGCTGGCGATCCGTTCTATGTCTACCATATCCCTGACCCAACCGAAGTGCCACAAGGCTATGATCCCATCATGAATACTTTTGAACTCGTGTATGATGAGACGCAAACGGTGACTGTCATGGCCGATGTTCGCGTCAAGATGCGCAACAGCCTTACTGCCGATTTGGGCTTTGCCTACAACGGCTGTAAGCCTACCGTTGAGGAATATGCTTGGTACCGTCCCGTAACGGAAGGCAAGCTGAAAGTGACCTATGACTTTGATGACAAGCTGTCTTTCAACACCACCTTCCTTTACCAAGGCGGACGCTACGCCAAGGTTTGGGATGGTGTGGTCGACTGGCAGAACTTCAATTTCAAGGCTGAAAAGCTGAAGGATGTCTTCGACCTCAGCCTTGGTGCCGACTACAAAGTGAACGAGCAGATTACGGCTTTCGCTTTGTTGGATAATGTGGCGCATCAGAAATACCAGATGTTCTACAATTATCCTGTCACAGGCATACAATTCTTCGCGGGTGTGAAGTTGACTTTCTGAAGATGTCTTAAACGCTCTAAAAAGCCCCTTCCAGTGGATGGGGCTTTTTCTTTCCCGCGTGCGCGAAGGAACAAGCCGTTTTTGAAATTTGCCTATTTTTAGCCCCGTAGAGCCGTTTTGGACAAAAAACAAAATTCTCAACTTTTTTGTGTTTCGTGCCGAAATTTTCCGTATCTTTGCACCTTTAATTGAAAACAGCTAAATTTTAGAAAATGACTGAAGAAGAGAAAAGAGAATTGGCAAGCGAAGAATATGGTGCCAGTAAGATTCAGGTTTTGGAAGGCTTGGAGGCCGTGCGTAAGCGTCCGGCCATGTATATTGGCGATGTCCATTTCCGCGGCTTGCATCATTTAGTATATGAAGTAGTCGACAACTCCATCGACGAGGCCATGGCGGGCTATTGCGACAAGATTGATGTCCGTATCCTGCCAGGCAATGCCATCAGTGTATTGGACAATGGCCGTGGCATTCCCACGGGTATGCACCCCAAAGAGCATCGCTCGGCTTTGGAAGTGGTTTTGACTGTGCTGCACGCTGGTGGTAAGTTCGATAAGGGCTCCTATAAGGTTTCTGGCGGTTTGCACGGCGTGGGCGTCAGCTGCGTGAATGCCCTTTCAACCCACCTCACAGCTGAAGTCTATCGCGAAGGCCAGATTTTCAAGCAGGAATATGAATGCGGTAAGCCCCTTTATGATGTGAAAGTGGTGGGCACGACCGAGATGAATGGTACCCGCATCACCTTCCAGCCCGATGGCTCCATCTTCCAGACCCTTGAATACGACTATAGCACCCTTGCCAACCGTATGCGCGAGTTGGCCTATCTTAACCACGGCATCACCATCGTTCTCACTGATGAGCGTGAGAAGATGGAAAACGGCGAATATCGCAGCGAGACTTTCTATTCCGAGAACGGTCTCATCGACTTCATCGCTTATCTGGATGCCAACCGCGAGAAACTCATCCCGGAACCTATATACATCTCTGGTGAGCGCAACAATGTTCCGGTTGAGATTGCTTTGGAATACAACAACGAGTACAAGGAAAACCTGCACTCGTATGTCAACAATATCAACACCATTGAAGGTGGTACCCACCTGCAAGGCTTCCGCTCAGGCTTGACCCGTTCGTTCAACGCCTATGCCGAAAAGAGCGGCCTGCTTGAAAAGTTGGAAAAGCTGAAGGTGAAGATTTCGCCTGATGATTTCCGCGAAGGTTTGACAGCCGTCATCTCGGTGAAGGTGCCAGAACCACAGTTCGAAGGCCAAACTAAGACTAAACTCGGCAACGATGAGGTCATGGGTATTGTCAACTCCATCGTGGGTCAACAATTATCCGACTATCTTGAAGAGCATCCCAAAGAGGCTAAGACCATCTTCGATAAGGTGACTTTGGCCGCCCAAGCCCGTCAAGCGGCACGCAATGCCCGTGAGAAGGTGCAACGCAAGGGTGCTCTGTCAGGCTTTAGCCTGCCAGGCAAATTAGCCGACTGCTCCGAGCGTGATCCCGCCAAGACAGAGCTTTACCTCGTTGAGGGTGACTCCGCAGGTGGTTCCGCCAAGCAAGGCCGTGACCGTAACTTCCAAGCCATTCTGCCGCTGCGTGGTAAAATCTTGAATGTCGAGAAGGCCATGGAACACCGCGTGTTCGACAGCGAGGAGATCAAGAACATCTACACCGCTTTGGGCGTGACCATCGGAACCGAAGAAGATAGCAAGGCACTGAACCTCGAGAAGCTGCGTTATCACAAGGTCATCATCATGACCGATGCTGATGTCGACGGTAGCCACATCACCACGCTGATTTTGACTTTCTTCTTCCGCTATATGCGTGAGTTGATTGAGAACGGCTATGTGTATTGTGCCACACCGCCCTTGTACCTCATCAAGCGTGGCACCAAGCCGATTCGTTATTGCTGGACCGATGAGGAACGCTTTGCCAGCATGGCTGAACTGACCAAGAACGGCACCGTGAGTGGCTACGATGTGCAGCGCTACAAAGGTTTGGGTGAGATGAACCCCGAACAACTTTGGGAAACCACCATGGATCCAGCCCATCGTACCTTGCGCCAGGTGACCATCGAGAACGCCATGGAGGCTGACCACATCTTTTCTATGCTGATGGGTGACGAAGTGGCCCCGCGTCGCGAGTTCATCGAGCAGAATGCCACATACGCCAATATTGACGCATAGTCTTTGATGTTCGACACTATCGAAAGGCCGCGAAAGCGG
>CACXXW010000173.1 GCA_902771635.1 uncultured Bacteroidia bacterium
ATCATCCTTTTTGATGCCCAGTTCCTTGATTTTGGCTTGACATTTTGGGCATTTTTCCCAGCGCACCTTGGGACATTCATCGCCGCCAATGTGAATATAGGGCGAAGGAAACACGTCCATCACCTCGTTCAGCACATCCTCGACAAACAGCATGGTCTCCTCGTTGCCCGCACAAAGCACGTCTTCCGACACGCCCCAACGCTTCCACACCTCGTAAGGACCGCCCGTGCAGCCCAATTGCGGATAGCAAGCCAAGGCAGCCTGCATGTGGCCGGGCAAGTCGATTTCGGGGATAATGTTGATGTGACGCTCGGCGGCATATTCAATGAGGTCGCGGAGTTCTTCTTGGGTATAGAAACCGCCATGACGGATGGTGTCGTAGAGGTTGCCATTATGCCCGATGACCGTGCCGTTACGGTAGGCGCCAATCTCCGTCAGTTCAGGGTATTTCTTGATTTCGATACGCCAGCCTTGGTCCTCGCTGAGGTGGAAATGAAACTGGTTCATGTTGTGCATGGCCAGCATGTCAATGTAAACCTTCACCGAGTCCAAAGGGATGAAGTGGCGGCAAGGGTCGAGGTGCATGCCGCGATAAGAGAAGTTTGGCCAATCACGGATGGTACCACAGCGTAGTTGGCACTTGCTCTCGCCCATGTCATTCCCACGATGGGAAGTGCGTAGGCTGGAATCTATGGGCGAGATGGGCAGGCTCTTGCGGAGGGTTTGGATGCCATAGAACACACCGGCAGCGTCAGCACCTTCAATGGTGACTTGCTTGGGTGTGATGTCGATTTCGTATGCTTCGGCTTGGTCGAAATCTTCTGGGACGACCTTCAGCACAACGCCATCGGATTGACCTTGGTGTTCTTGTACATTCATTGCATAGCCCATAATGTCATTGACATATTCGCTGAGGAACTCCGCCTCGCGTTGAAGGCCATCTTCGAAATAGATTTTCATCGAAGGCTGCAATATGAAGTACCCCGAGGCATCCCGGCTCAGATGCGTTTCCTTCGGTTGCGGGATGATGTCGTAATTGGCGACAGGGAGTTGCTCTTTTGTGCAAGCGGACAGAATGAATGCCGCAAATAATAGAATGGACAGTTTTTTCATTGGTAACTATTTTTTTTGATTCGGGACTTTTTGACTATGGCCAATGACCATGACAATGACCGCTTTTACTTGGTGTAGAAGTTTCTTGGCTTCGTTTAAGCGGTCATATTCATTGTCACAAGTCTTTGTCCGATAGTTTCGCATCTATATTAATTCGTGGCAAAGATATTGAATTTCTGTCCATATAATACAACAGCGCACCCGAAAATTCGGGTGCGCTGTTTTGTTACAGATAGCCGTTAGGCTACCTATTTAGATTACAGATTATTACTTCGTTGGCTCTGGGATGTTAGGAAGCGGCATGGAAATCATAACCGTGTAATTCTGGGCTGAAATAATATTCTGAGGTCTTGGTTGGGCCACGTAAGTTTCAAGAACATCACCATGATACTTGACTTGAACGGTAAAGCCGCTTTCCAAAGCGCCTTCAGGAAGAACGAAAGTGAATTCTCTTGACATTGAGTAGATGATTTCAAGATCTTCATCACTTCTCAAAACGACTTCATTGCTTTCACCAATAAAGTCAACATAGGTACCATCCTTGTCATAAACATAGGTACCAGCCAGGTAATCATCATCAGCATTAGTTGTGACGACAACCTCGTCAACGTACAGGACTTCTCCTTCGCTAAGGGTGTGGAATGACACAACCAGCATGCCAGCTTTGCTTTCAAAATTAAACTGCTTCGTTCCCTCGTTGAAGCCCACCATCGGATAAAGGCCATTAGCAAAGCCCTTTTGTTCAACATACGTTTGCTCAGCAGGGATTACCAACTCCACATTGTCATCCGCATTGACAGTGGCATTCGGGTAGAAAGCGGCGTAGGGCTTCTCTGCGTTTTCGAGATCTTTCACAAATTCAATTTCCTCAGCGGTTGCAGCGGTAAAGAGGGCATTACCAGGCAGACCTTCAGAGCTTTGGGCAGTGAAATCCATTTCTTCACCAGCTTGGTTGAAAACCTGAATCTCATCATTGTCATTCCAAACCAAGTATGCACCATATGCGGGTTGCGTTCTGGAATCGCAAGTAGTTTGAGGGACGTTAGCAGTGAAAGTCACTTTTTGGGTATCGTTCTTCTTGCAGGCAGTGAAAGCAAGAGCCACAAGGGCACAAAGGCCCAACATTCTTACAACTTTTTTCATTTTTTCTCTTTTTTTTAATTTTTACATTAATTAGCTACTAACAATTACCAAATTCCAGTGCTTGTTCCAAATTCCATGACTTTGCCATTGAAATCAGTAGGTTCAACACCACCAGAAGCGCACAGGATACCTTGCGGTTTAACTTCGATGACTTCCATTTTAGGAGCCACATACAATTTGTTTTGTTTCATTGTGTTTAATGTTTTAAGTGTTTATAATACGATTAATTGTGTAGATTCTATCCTATTTTGAATCAATCTGCAAAATAACGTTTTTTTTTCTTATGTTCGAAACATTATTATCATTAATATAAAATAGAAAAACCTATCCAATTTCGATAAACTCCTCAAAAAAATTATAATCTAGTATTTCAGAAATGTGTTTCAACAAGTCAGTATTAATAGAAGGGCTAGCGTACACCTTATACAAATGGTTGGGCGTACAAGGAATTTGGTGTGCAAGCCAAACCGTAGTTCGCCCCTGCTGCTGCAACACGGCCTTTATCCGATTCCCTATGTGAACATCCTTTACTTTCGACATATTATTTCTTTCAACTTGCAAAACTAAACATTTTTTCAAACGCCCACAAAAAAAAAAAAAAAACTTTCAATACTCATGAGGAACTAAAATTGACGGGCTGAGATGCCATGGCCAGTGCCTCTACTTTGCATTCGGGCAATGAGACTTAATGAAGTTGTATACAAAGTCAAAATCCTCGTCGGCAACATAAACCTGGTTCTTATCAAATAGTTGGTTAACCTTTATCAGATCGAGCCGACGGCGAGCTTTGACACGCCGCACGTTGGCAAATACGGAGGTGCTCTTCGTTTTCGACGCAG
The DNA here is from genome assembly GCA_902771635.1 of uncultured Bacteroidia bacterium. Taxonomy (GTDB): domain Bacteria; phylum Bacteroidota; class Bacteroidia; order Bacteroidales; family F082; genus Limimorpha. The sequence continues at coordinate 3,096 of CACXXW010000173.1, forward strand.
CAAGCATGCCTGCACCCATTGTCGTAGGGCTTTTGGCCATAGCACCCACCAGCACCGTAATCAACCCAATCACCTCTGCCTTTTTGACCTGTCGGGGCATCTGGATATGGGTCACTCCCATCTCGTCCATCTCGAAAAGGACAACATACTTGCCCAATATGGCAGCTGTAATCAGAACACCAATGATTGTCAAAACAACAAATATTCCTAACATGATACCCGAAAGCTTCGTCCAAAACAGGAAATAATCCAAGTCCATATCGCCAAGGCCTATGATTAATCCGAACAGCCATACGATGCCGATGGAAATCATCATAACCTTGAGAACCGTAAAGAAGATGATTGGGTTTTTCAGCATATTCATTTCATACACCCAACGGTATTTACCATCGCTGCAGAAACGGACTTCCTTGCCTTGATAAGTCTTGCTTTCAACGGCCTGTGCTGACTTTTCTATTGAATTATCCATAACATTTTTTTTGCAAAAATAAAAAAAGGATGGCTTTCACCATCCTTTTCTGTTGATTTTTGTCAAACAGGCTTATTCGCCCAACTTGATACGCACGAAGTTGCAAACCGTGGCTTCCTTGTCGGCAGCCTGGATGTATTCGGCGACGGTCTTCGGGTCGGCGACCAGAGAGACTTGGTTGAGCAGGCAGCTCTCCTTGAAGAACTTG
>CACXXW010000174.1 GCA_902771635.1 uncultured Bacteroidia bacterium
CGGGTGAGATTATCAAAGAGCGTGGGCGATGAGAGGCGCATGTCGCGTCCCACAAGATAGGTGTCGGTGTCGAGCACATCAGGCAGGAAATAGCCGATGCGGTAGGCGATGGTTTCGTTGAGGTCAGTGCCCCATTCACCACGGATGTCGTATGCTTTGAATGCTTTCATTTTATCAGTTGTTTAGTTGTTCAGTTATTCAGTTGTTCAGTTGCTACTGGCTCTTGGCTTCTGGCCTCTGGCTTGCTTGGCTATTAGCTTTTAGCAGTTAGCCATTAGCTTTGGCATCTCTATGGCTGCTAACAGCTAATGGCTAATAGCTAACAGCCCATTGCCAGTAGCCAGCAGCCAATGGCCAGGAGCTATTTTATACCTCTTTGGTTCAACGCCTGTTGGTATTTTGCTGCATTGCGGTTGTGCTCGGCCAAGGTCTTGGCGAAGTTGTGGTAGCCCGAAAAGTCCTCTTTGGCGCAGAAGTAGAAGTAATGATGGTCTTCGGCGTTCAGCACGGCCTTGACGGCAGCTAAGGAAGGAATACAGATGGGGCCAGGAGGTAGGCCGGGATATTTGTAGGTGTTATAAGGTGATTCGATTTCCTTGTGACGGTCGAGCACCCGCTTGATGGTAAAGTCGTTCCAAGCAAAGACGAGAGTGGGATCGGCTTGCAACAGCCAGTTGTTTTTCAGTCGGTTGAGGTAAACGCCAGCCACACGAGGCATTTCATCGCTCATGTTGGTCTCTTTGTTGACGATGGAAGCCAAAGTACTAACCTGAACGTGTGTCAAGCCCTTGGTTTGGGCCTGTTGCTTGCGCTCTTCATTCCAGAACTTGTTGTATTCCTGAAACATACGGTTTACGAAGCCTTCGGCATCGGTGTTCCAGTAGAACTCATAAGTGTCGGGCAGGAATAGGGCAGGGATGGTGTAATTGTTGAAGCCCAGCTGCTTGACATATTCCTGATTGTGAAGCAAACGGGCAATGGAGGAGGAGTCGGCTTCTATCTGTTCGGCGATACGTCCTGCCAGTTGGTCGACATTGCGCATGTTGTTAAAAGTAACCTTCACGGGTGTTTGCAGTCCGCCGCGCAGCATGTTGACCAGTTGGTTGTTGGTCATGCCGTTTTTCAGCACATAATGGCCAGGATGGATGTTGGCGGGCAAGTCTTTCTTCTCCGCCAACCAATCGAAGCCCTTCTCGTTGATAAGGCAATGCGTTTCCGCCAAGAGGGCTTTCACTTGGTCATAATTGGAGCCCGTCGGGATGAATAGCTCGACAGGTTTTCCGTCCGCGGTCTTCACATTGGGCGACATAACGGTTTTGTAGCCCCAGTAGCCGAACGCTGCGGCGAATATCAGCAAGATAATGATCACGAGCCATATTGTGCGTCGTGTATGTTTGCCGTTTTTCTTCTTGCCGCTTTTGCGCGACTTTTTCTCATTGGGAAGTTTTGTTTCTATTTTGACCATTTGTGTATTTGTTCTTATTATAATGTTTCAAATTCCGTAAAAGTTGTTCCCCCTTGAAAGGGGGTTAGGGGGATTCAAAGGTGCTTTCTCCTCATTTTGTAATTGATAAAACTTGATTCATAATACTCTTAGCAACATGTTCAGAATCCTTTCTCACCTCGCTGTCCAACACTCTAACAACTTTCAATCCTAATACTTGCATTTGTCGATCTCTTTCCTTGTCATATTTTTGAGCTTCTTCATTAAAATGTGAAGCTCCATCTATCTCAATAACTAAGTCAAGTTCTTTGCAATAAAAATCTGCTATATAGTTTAGTATGGGTTTCTGTCGATTAAATGTATAGCCAGTTTGTTTACCTTTCAATTGATTCCATAATAGCTTTTCCGACAACTGACAATCATTGCGCAAATTGCGACTTCGTTGTTTTAGATTTGGATTGTATGGAAGATTATATGGTACAAATATCAGGTTATCTGTGTGTATCCCGTTTTGTTGAAGATAGTCTGGAGTGAAAATTGAGAATCGGTCGGTTGGGGTGGGTTTAATCCCCCCAGCCCTCTTTAAAGGGGGAGTTGCTTTAAGGTTTATTTGGGACATCAATTGATACTCTAAAACATCCAAATACCCTTCAGCCGTTTTCAACCATTCTTTCCGCCTGCCACAAAGTTCAAACCCTTGGCCGACAAACAGCTGTTGACTCTCCGTATTGCTTTCATCGATGGAACAATACACTTGGTGCAACATGACATCCTTGAATAGATATTCAATGCACAAGGCCAAAGCAGCCTTGGCATAGCCTTGTTGGCGGTGTTCCTTGTCTATGAGAATGCCCAAGCCCACCCGTTGGTTGATGCCGTCGTAGTCGAAGATGTCGATGCAGCCGATGGACTGCCCGCTTTCGGTCAAGTCAATCATCAGGCGAAGTTGCTTATTGCTGAACAAGTCGTTGTTGCCCAAAAGGAATTGCTCAACCTGGAAACGGGTGTAGGGCACGTGCGTCCCGCTGACCCTCCAAATGTCGCGGTCGTTCTCCCAAAGGAAAATCTGTCCGGCATCCTCGGGCTCGGCACAACGAAGCGTTATCGTGTCATTCTTGATGAACATTTCATCCAATTCTTTGAAATTACTCGCTTTTCATGCAGGCTGGCACGCCCGCTGAATTTTTCGACAAAAATACACTTTTCAGTGCAATAAAGGTTGAAAAAAAGCATTAATGAAACTATAAAACAGAAAAGAAACCATAAAATTGAGACAAGATGAGAAAAGTGAGTTTGATGTTGATGCTTGCCGGACTGCTGATGGCAACATCATGTGATGCCATGCTTAACAAAGCGAAAGAGAACGAGAACCAAAACGAACAGGAACAACTGCAAGAGGAAAGCGTCTCGCAAGTTGAACAAGTTCAACCCCGTGTACAACGGACGGCATTCCTGCCTACCGAAAACACACCCGACTTTGTCAATGCTGCCGAAAACAGCGTCGACGCAGTGGTGCATATCATGACCAAAGTGGTGAGACAAAGCAACACCTACGAGGATTTCTTCGGAGCCTTGCTCGGCCAAATCTATGGCTACCCAGGGCAGACGCGCAACAACACGATGGTGGCCTACGGTTCCGGCGTAGTGCTGACCCCCGACGGCTATATCGTCACCAACAACCACGTTGTGGAAGGCGCCGATGAAGTGGAGGTCACCTTTAATAATAAGGTGAAGAAGACCGCCACCATCATCGGAACTGACCCGACCACCGACTTGGCCCTCATCAAGGTGGAAGCATCCGACTTGCACTTCCTTACTTTCGGCGACTCCGACAATGTCCGCATTGGCGAATGGGTGCTGGCTGTAGGTAATCCTTTCAACCTGACCTCTACCGTAACGGCGGGTATCGTCAGCGCCAAAGCTCGTAACCTTAGCATTTTGGGCGAAGGTACTTCGGTGGAATCCTTCATCCAAACCGATGCTGCTGTCAACCCAGGTAATAGTGGTGGCGCCTTGGTGAACACTAAAGGTGAGCTGATTGGCATCAACGCAGCCATCGCCTCGCATACGGGCTCCTACGAAGGCTATTCCTTCGCCATCCCGTCCAACATCGTACGCAAGGTGGTCGACGACCTCTTGCTTTATGGCACTGCCCAGCGTGGCTATCTTGGTGTGCAAATTGCTGAACTCACCCAAGAGTTGGCCGATAAGGAAGGTTTGGAAAACATTGAAGGCGTATATGTCGCCGAAGTTACGGAAGGCGGTGCTGCCAAATTGGCAGGCATGAAAGCCGGTGATGTAATTACAGCCATCAACGGCAAGAAGGTGAATTCCACGACACAACTCAAGGAAAACATCGGACAATACCGTCCTGGCGACAAAGTGGATGTCGAGGTGAACCGCAACGGCCATCACCATCGTTATGAGCTGACCCTGCTGAATGAAGCCGGCAATGTGGATCTGGTCAAGAATGGCGAGGCTTTCTACAACTCGGAGTTCGGCTTGATGCTGCAACCCATCAATCAAAACGACATGGGCCGACTGAACATCAAGAACGGCCTGAAGATTGTCGAAATACGCGAAGGCCGCTTCATGAACTCGGGTGTGCCGGTAGACTTTGTCATCACCAAGGTGAACGGCTATGCCGTGAACAACAAGACCGACCTTGAAAATGCGCTGAAGAATGCCCGTTCGCGCCGCACAACCATCGAAGGTGTCTTCCCGAACGGCATGACGGGATCGTTCTACTACTAAGTAAATGAGCGAGATTAAATCGCTTAAAAGACTTGAAGCTATGTGACAATGACTATGACCGCTTCAACGAAAGTGAAAGCAGTCATAGTCATGGTCCCTGGTCATAGTAGGAAAAACAAAAAACAAAAATGATGTAGTTTTTCCTTGAAAGACAGAGATTTCGGTACGATTTTTGATAGTATTTAATTTTTGGACTTGAGAGAAGTCGGCTGATGTTGGCTTATCCCAAATCTGAAAGATTATGCAAAAAAACAGGAGATTGGCATGAAGAGAGAAGATGTAAAAAACAACGATGTAAAACAATAATTAAGATTACGAAAAAATGAGACAACTGAAAATTTCAAAGCAAATCACTGACCGCAATGCCGGTACTTTGGACAAGTATCTGGCTGACATTGCGAAGGAGGCGTTGCTGACCACCGATGAGGAAGTCGAGTTGGCGCAGCGCATCAAAGCGGGTGACCAGGTCGCATTGGACAAACTGGTCAGGGCCAACCTGCGCTTCGTCGTTTCGGTGGCCAAACAGTATCAGAACCAAGGTCTTAGTTTGCAAGACCTGATCAATGAAGGCAATCTGGGTTTGGTGAAAGCCGCCCAGCGTTTCGATGAGACCAGAGGCTTCAAGTTTATCTCGTATGCCGTATGGTGGATCCGTCAGAGCATCTTGCAAGCCGTGGCCGAACAGGCACGCATCATCCGTCTGCCCATGAACCAAGTAGGCGCTTTGGCGAAGGTGAAGAAGGCCGTGTCGCTGTTGGAGCAGAGGCTGGAACGCCGTCCTACCATCAAGGAGATTTCCGATGAGATCAATATGCCTGAAGACAAGGTGGAACAACTGATGAACCTCAGCTCACGTACCGTGTCGACCGACGCGCCTTTGGATGATGAAGACGATGCCAACTTCTTGGATGTCTTTGTTGCCGATGATGAAGTGAAGACCGATGCTGCCGTGGAGCAGGAATCGACCAGCAATGCCATCCGCAACTCGCTCGACATGCTCAACGAGAAGGAACGTACCATCATCAGCATGTACTTCGGCCTCGGCACTTCGCGTGAGTATTCCTTGGAAGAGATCGCCATGAAGCTCGACATCTCGCGTGAGCGCACCCGTCAGCTTCGCGACCGTGCACTGAAACGTCTGAAGACGGAGCCCAACTCTCCACTTTACCAGATGTACATGAACCAATGAAAAAAGTGGGATTTCGATTCGGAATCCCACTTTTTACTATATTTGCAGCCACGAACTTCTAATACATAAACTTATGAAATACGAACTCATCAAATTGCCCTATGAGGCAAATGCTTTGGAACCCGTCATCAGCAAAGAGACTCTGGGATTCCACCACGGCAAACACCTGAACGCCTATGTCAACAACCTGAATGCGGCCATCGAAGGCACAAAATACGAAGACATGCCTTTGGAGGAAATCGTGAAGACCGCCGACGGTGGCGTGTTCAACAACGCTGGCCAGATTTTGAACCACAACTTGTATTTCACACAGTTCCGCGCTCCGAAAGCCGACAACAAGCCAACAGGGGTGATTGCCGAGTGGATCGACCAACAGTTCGGCTCATTCGACGCCTTCAAGGAGGAATTCACGAAGAAAGGCGCTACCTTGTTTGGCTCAGGCTGGGTGTGGCTCTCCGTCGACAAAGACGGCAAACTGCAAATCACGCAGGAGACCAATGCCGGCAACCCTGTGCAACGCGGTTTCAAGCCCTTACTGACCTTCGACGTTTGGGAACATGCCTATTACATCGACTACCAGAACCGACGTCCTGACCATTTGAATGCTTTGTGGCAAATCATCAATTGGGATGTGGTGAACGAAAGACTCTAAACAAAACGCAGCTAAAAGAAAATCGCGGCGGGGGAGCACCTCATCGCGATTTCTGTTTATTCGACCTTCAGCATCCGATGATGGCTTTGCCAGAGGCCGTGATCGATTTGCAGCAGATAGGTACCTATACTCAATTCGCTCATATCAAGATTGAATTGTGTGCCCGAAACGAACTGTTCCTTCAGCATTCGACCGTTAACATCATAGACACGAATGCTTTTGACCTCATCTTATGTAGTGGTGAAAGGGTTGGGGTACAGGCAACAAAAAAACGTGTTCTCATTAATGTCCAAGGTATCTGAAATGCAGATTTCTTGAACATTTTCTCCAATCATAGGATAATTGGTGGAAACCACACGAACACGATAGTGGTCGCCATTAGGTACGCTCGGGATGGTCCCTATGATGGAACCGCTTCCGTTTGTGGTTTTTCGGCCCAACTCAATGGGATTGCTGAAGTTGCCATTGGCATCGGAAAGCTGGGCAATGACTTCATTTGGAGTTGCATTGAGGTTGTCGGGCGACATGGTTCCCGTAAGCGTGAAGTTAATGTTAATGGATTCATCGGGCTTGAATTGGGTTTGGTTAAGGTTGCCCAACCTAAGTGTCGGCTTG
>CACXXW010000175.1 GCA_902771635.1 uncultured Bacteroidia bacterium
CTCACCTCTTGCTGAAGGTTTAATCGTTTTCGCTATGTTTACCACTTTATTGGGGTAAAAATACAATCCAACAACAGCATAGTTGCTCTTGGGCTCTTTTGGCTTTTCTTCAATGCTCAAACAATTGCCTTGCTTATCAAATTCAGCAACACCATATCTCTCGGGATCTGCCACCCAATAACCAAAAACCGTGGCTTTCTTGTTCTCTTCGGCATCTTTGACAGCATTTCTAAGTAATGCAGTGAATCCGCTACCGTAGAAAATGTTATCGCCCAAGACAAGGCATGCACAATCATCACCGATAAACTTCTCACCGATAATGAAAGCTTGTGCCAAGCCATCGGGAGAAGGCTGTTCAGCATATTCGAAGTGCACACCATAGTCAGAGCCATCACCAAGCAAACGTTTGAACCCTGGCAAATCATATGGTGTTGAAATGATGAGGATGTCTCGAATACCAGCGAGCATCAAGGCTGAGATGGGATAATACACCATCGGTTTATCAAAGATGGGCAACAACTGCTTGCTGACCCCTTTGGTAATAGGGTATAATCTTGTGCCCGAACCTCCGGCAAGTACGATGCCTTTCATGGTTTTGATTATTTAAAATTATACTTTCAATCTCTTTTGCTTCACTTACAATTTCGCCTTGTCAGTCACAACCAGTGATAAGAAGAAATCAATCCCGTTTGAAGATGTCGCGGGTATACACTTTCTCCTTCACATCATCCAAACAGCTGTCGTAACGGTTGGCGATGATAGCTTGGCTTTGAGTTTTGAACTTAGCGAGGTCGTTGACCACCAAACTGCCGAAGAATGTTGTGCCATCCTCTAAAGTGGGCTCATAGATGATGACCTCGGCACCCTTGGCCTTGATACGTTTCATCACGCCTTGGATGCTGCTCTGACGGAAATTGTCGCTATTCGACTTCATCGTCAGCCTATATACGCCGATGACGCAATGGCGTTCCTGAGCAGCATCGTATTGCCCTTGGTCATAGTAGTCGTAATATCCCGCTTTCTTTAGCACTTGGTCGGCGATGAAATCCTTGCGGGTGCGGTTGCTCTCCACGATAGCACGAATAAGATCTTCCGGCACATCCTCGTAATTGGCGAGAAGCTGCTTGGTGTCCTTGGGCAGACAGTAGCCACCATAACCAAACGAAGGGTTGTTGTAATGGCTGCCGATGCGCGGGTCGAGGCAGATGCCGTCAATGATGGCGTGGGTATCGAGACCCTTTACCTCTGCGTAGGTATCCAATTCGTTGAAGTAGCTCACGCGCAAGGCAAGATAAGTGTTAGCAAAGAGTTTCACCGCCTCTGCTTCCTTCATGCCCATAAAAAGTATGGGTACATCCTGCTTGATGGCACCCTGCTGAAGCAACATCGCAAATTGATGCGCTCTTTCTTCAATGTTAGAACAAGCCAATCGCTTTATAGCCTCGTTCTCCAAATCATAACCTTTGATAGGTTTCGGATAACCCACGATGATACGGCTAGGGTAAAGATTGTCGTACAAGGCTTTACTCTCGCGCAAAAACTCGGGCGAGAACAAGAGGTTAAACCGCTTTACGCCCTTGGCAGCATACTTTACGTAAAGACTACGGGTGTAACCCACTGGGATGGTACTCTTGATGACCATTACAGCATCAGGGTTGACCGACAGAACCAAATCTATAACCTCTTCTACATGGCTTGTATCAAAGAAGTTTTTCTGCGGATCATAATTGGTCGGGGCAGCAATGACAACAAACTCGGCATCCTTGTAAGCCGATGCGCCGTCAAGAGTAGCAGTCAGGTCAAGATCCTTTTCAGCCAAATATTTTTCGATGTATTCATCCTGAATGGGTGACTTACGTTGGTTGATAAGTTCAACCTTTTGAGGGATGACATCTACCGCGATCACATGATTGTGTTGCGACAACAATGTGGCAATGCTTAGGCCGACGTAACCTGTGCCTGCTACTGCAATATTCATAATTGTGTTTTAATTATTCGGTTGATGTCATTGCGAACAGAGGAGAGCCATCTAAAGTAAAACCAACAAACCTTCGTTCCTTCTTTATACAGCTTCGCCTCCTAAGTCCCATTAAAACTAATTAAGGAACTGTAAATCAATATATTACATTTCCACCTATTTAGGCAGAGTAAAACATTTTGCAAAAATATGGAAAAAAGGCATTCGATGTACTTTTCTGGACGGAAAATATTTCCTTATCTTTGCGCCAAAATACTTGCAAAATGACACAAACTCCACTATATCCCGTCATACGGCTCAACCAAGGCAAAGAAGATGCGCTGCGCCGTTTCCATCCCTGGGTGTTCTCGGGTGCCATTCACGATGCCGCTGAAGGCTTGCAGGCCGGCGACACGGTCACCGTCACCGACTACGACGGCAACATCCTCGGCACAGGCTTCTGCGAGTCGGAGAGCATCGCCGTCAAAATACTCAGTTTTGACAACCGCAAGATCGATGAATGGTTTTTCCTCCCAAGCCTATGAGGTGCGTAAAGCCATAGGCCTCACCGACAACCCACATACCAATTCCTTCCGTCTCGTCCATTCTGAAGGCGACGGACTGGCAGGACTGATTATCGACATCTATGGCCACACTGCCGTGGTGCAAGCCCAGACCGAAGGCATGGCGCTCCACCTGAAAGAGATAGTCCGCGCCCTCAAACTGATGCCCGACCTCGGCCTACAAGCCATCTACAACAAAAGCGCCGATGCCATGCAACGCATGGGCAAGGAAGATGCTGTGCTTGAAGACGGTTATCTCTTTGGTGAAAGACTGGATGAAATAATTTTGGAAAACGACAGCCAATTCCTTCCCAACTGGGAAGAAGGCCAAAAGACAGGCTTTTTCCTCGACCAACGCGAGAACCGAGAACTGGTGCGGCACTTTGCACAAGGCAAAACCGTGCTCAACGCCTTTGGTTACACAGGTGGATTCTCCGTCACTGCACTGAAAGGCGGTGCCCGAAGAGCCGTCACCGTCGATGCTTCCAAGAAAGCTATCGCCGCCGCAGAGGCCAACCTCGAACTGAACGGCTTTTCAAAAGAAGAAAACCCTTGTTATGTGGCCGACATGAAAGAATATGTGACAGAGATGCGCGAAGGTGCCTTCGACCTCATCATCCTCGATCCCCCTGCGTTTGCCAAACGGCATCACGACCGACATCGTGGCTTAGGCGGCTACAAGTTCATCAACGCTGAAGCCATCAAGCGCATCGCCAAAGGTGGTCTGTTGTTCACCTTCAGTTGCTCGCAAGCTGTCGACAAGGCTACTTTCCAAGGCATCGTCACAGCAGCGGCCATCGAGGCCAAACGTAATGTTCGCATCATCGACCAGCTGTCGCAACCCGCCGACCATCCCATCAACATTTTCCATCCCGAAGGTGCCTACCTGAAGGGCTTAATGCTGATGGTGGAATAAAAAAAAGTAGGGACGCGCCATGGCACGTCTCTACAAAAACCAAATATTTCGTGTTTTTTATCTGTTGCCGAACAATGAACCAGGACGGTTGTGCGGATGGGAAGGCACGTTTCTGCTTGCCGACTTCGTAGAATTGCTGACGCGCTTCAGATAAGCTTTTTCCATATAATCAATGCCGTATTCGTTCTCATAAATAAACGAATTATCGGTCATATCTTGGATTTGCAATTTGTATGGACGCGCAGTATTAGACATGTTCATGTACAAACTTTTGTCGTTCTTGTCGTAAGAGTAGGTGAAAGTAGTCACCACAACCGTGTCGGGACATGGGAAATAAATCGTGTCACCGTTTTGAATTTTCGGGAGCGAATCTATGGCACTGTCACGCATTTCACCAGTCTTATTGGCCTTGAAAATCAAATGGATACCATTGTTAGTATCATTTGGATCATAGGTGAAAGTTTCCAATGAAGCAGCAATCGGGTTGCCTGCATAGTCAATGTTGTAATACTCAATTTTTTCCACGCCCCAAGTGCCAACGAAAGACTTGTAGTCATTCTTTGAGCAAGAGGTAAACATCAAGGCAGCAATGGCCACCATTGTCAAAAAAGTCAGTTTTTTCATTTTTTCTATTTATTTAAGTGTTAATCAATTCGTTTCAAGAAAAATCGTTCAAAAAAAGGCGTGGGCTCTGAAAAATAGTTTGTCCATGATGCCCTAACGCTGTTGTCCGTCATCTCTTCTATGACCATATCGGCACTCGTAGCATCGGAGAATACTGAAATGATCCAAGAGGTATTGTAGATCGTAAGTATATGATTTATAGTATCATAATCAAAACTACAATTGAACTTCTTAATCAATGCAGGACTGTCATTCAACAACAACTTGCCAGAACCATCGGCATAAAAATACACCTCATACCCATGACCTTCTCCCACCTCATACTGCAAGGTATCCCATTTCTCAAAGCCGGTGCTGTCCGTACGGCAACTGATGTATTGCTCACAGCCCCAATGACCTATGAGAGGCAACTCAGCATATTTCTCTTCCTTGCGGCATGATGTCGCAGCCAGCAAAACCAAGATTGTCAAGGCCCAAAAACCAATTTTAAGTCTTATCTTCATCAAAAAATCGTGCAAAAATACGAATAATTCAAATATCCCGCTATTTTTTCTAATTTTGCTGCAAATTTCCTGCCAAAAAATGAAAAAATACTTGCTCATTATCATAACATTAGCCCTGACATGGGCTGTCTTCCCTGCCAAAGCCCAAGACACCCTCACCGTGATGCAATACAACCTCTTGTATTATGGCAACTACCAAAGTGGTTTTGCCGACTGCTTTGAGACCAACAACAACACGCAACGCAAGGACGAATGCATCCGTACCATCATGGACTATGTGAAACCTGACATCTTCACCGTATGTGAGTTTGGTGCCACGCAACAATTGCTAAACGACTTTATGCGCCACAACCTGAACACAGACGGGGTGAATTATTGGCAATCTGACAATATCATCAATTACGCCGAAGAAAACATCATCAACCACATTTTCTTTGACTCGCGCAAGATGGGCTTGAAAAAGCATGTGGCTTTGCGTACCAATCCAAGAGACACCGATGTTTACGAGCTGTATTTGAAGACTCCCAGCTTGGCTGCTGGCGACACCGTCAAACTCGTTTGCATCGTGGCTCATCCCAAAGCGGGAATGGGCTACGAAGGACAACGTCGCGCCTTGATGCAGGTAGCCATGGACCATGTCAACCAGTACTATCCTAACGACAACGTGCTGATTATGGGCGATTTCAATATGTATGGCGCCAGCGAGAGCGGCTATCGCCTGCTCACCCAAACTTATAGCAACCCCAGCATCTGTTTCATGGATCCCTTGGCCAATGTGGGCGGTGTAGGTGAATGGAACGAAAACATCCAATTTGCCAAATTTCACACCCAATCCACTCATTATTTGACTGATGTAGGTGATTGTCCTTCAGGTGGCGGACTTGATGATAGGTTCGACTTCATTCTGATGGCTGATGAAATTGCTTTTAGTTATAACCATTTGCGTTACGTGCAAGGCTCCTACAAGGCTGTTGGCAATGATGGCAATCACTTCAACCACGACATAGTTTTCAATGGTAACACCTCAGTGCCAGCGGATGTACTTGAAGCCTTATTCGATTGTTCCGACCACCTCCCTGTGACCATGAAGATCGCGATAGATGCGCATCTCGGCTTGGAGGATAACGAAGCGCAAAGCCTTAATGCCACTGTGGCGCCTAACCCTGCCTCTGACCAAGCTATCGTAAACTTCTTCAACCCCATGCAAGGGCAAGTGCAATTTGAGTTGTATTCGCTGCAAGGGCAGCTGATGCAAAGCACAGCAGGCAATTTTAGCGAGGGTTCGCAACAGTATGAGTTAGCGCTTCAAGGCCTTACCAAAGGGTTTTATTTGCTTCGCATCAAGCATGATGGAGGCTGGGAACAGACGGTAAAGCTTGTTGTTCAGTGAGACGTGACGTGCCAAGGCACGTTATTCTATTTACCCCACATGCAGTGTGGGGTCTAGGACATCATCCACAGTAGCGTGTCTCCGACACGCGGTCGGGCGACAGCTCGCCACTCCCCCACACTACGTATGGGGTAAATAGGAGTGTGTGTCTCCGACACACCCCTTACTCCCATCTGAATAAGCGCTGAACTCCGGCGCATACTGACACTGGATCAAGGCGTAGCCATTGTTGAGGTAGCCTTCCTTGGTGACAAACATACTGTACTCCAGCTGATGCGTGCCTTTGGGCAGGAACTCGATGAAGAATTCCATGTCGGTATCGGTGTTACTCTGGTAGTAGCTCATGCGGTCATTGTACTCATAATGCGAGACCTGCTCAATCGGCTCGAAGCCTGCAGCACGGAGGTCCTTAACAAAGACAAAACTCATATCCTGCTGGCTCGTGAAGGTGATCTTCACGGTCAGTTTGTCGCCGACTTTTAGGGTCGGCGTTTCGACAGGCTCAACGACCTTAGCTTTTGCAGGTCCCTGAGCCTGTCGAAGGGCCGTTCCAACTGGTACAAGCTTTTTGCCTTTGTCGGTCACCGTCTCCACAAACAGTTCGCGCTTGATGGTGAAGCCCGACTCGTCGCTTTTCACTTCATCGATTGGGACGAAATATTGGCGGAACAGACCACCCCACACAAGGTGATTGGTCGGGTTGTTCACGGTCATTTGACGCATGTCCTGGGTCACCTCGTTGGCATTCCAGCGGCGCTGGATGAAGCCTGTGCCGGCCACACCGCCTTCGGTACTAATGGGCATATTACCAAAACGCAACGTCACTTCCTTGCCCTCGGCGAACCAGTCGCTGCCTCGCATCAGCAGGGCATAGATGGCATCGGCAGTGGAGGCTGAGTTCTCCCATTTGTTGGTTTGTTTTTGGGTGAGCAGCCATACGCGCAACTGATCAATCATCTCCTGGTCTTGGTCAATTTCGGCAAAGGCAGCCATGATGTTGGCGTGGGTGGCGATGTGTGACTCGAACGAGAAGTATTTCTTCGGCCAGTACATGCCGATTTGCTCGTTCTTTTGGGCGCACTCCTTGAAACTCTGGATCATCAGCTTGGAGGTCTTTTCGTTGCCGTTGCGGTAAAGCACCAATGCACCCTTCGAGCGTTGGTTGAAGTTGAACGAAGTCCACTCCTTGTCAAGACTCTTGAGATAATAGTCCTTGGCCTTGGCGAAGTCCCTGTCGGAGTTCTGCTCCTTGAAGAAACTCAAGGCATAGAGCTCATTCAAGGTACTGGAGCCGATAGGCCAATCCTTGCCTTTGCTATGGGCTTTCATGTAACGGTAAGTCTCGGCCACGTCATACTCAATGTAACGCACGGCCTTGTCGCAGATGTTTTGGGCGGTGTTTTGGTCGGCTTTGCTCAGCGAACTCCACGCGCCCATCTTCTGCAACTTGCCGAAACCGCTCAAAATATAGGTGCTGATGTATGGACTCTCGGGCATGCCGTCCATCCAAGGCCAGCCGCCGTTGTATTTC
>CACXXW010000176.1 GCA_902771635.1 uncultured Bacteroidia bacterium
CGGATTGCGTAAGATTCCCAAGGAGAGTCTCGACCAATTGAAAAAGATCTTCGACGTCACGGGTGCCACCGAGTTGATGGAACAGGTCTTGAACGACGCTCATCAGGAGGCAGAGAATGAGCACCTCACCGATGAGGAGTATTTCATGAAGGTCTATACCCAAAACGATGGGGAAAAACATTTGAATCTATAAAGCTATAAGCTATCAGCTGTGTTGTCAACGAGCTGAAAGCTGATTGCTGATAGCTGAGAGCCAAATTTTAAATCTTGAATTTTAAATCTTTGAATACTAGATGATTATTGAAGGCAAACAGAAGATTTGGTCCGACTACCAGAAAGACATTCCCGATGACCATTATTTTTACGTGAGGAGCTGCATTCGTCAGGCGTTTTGGCCAGGCTCGGAGGTGACTTTTCTGGATATCACGAGGAATAAGTTGGGTAAAGACTTTTACGAAAACCCCTATCATACCACTTGTGGCGGCATCGCCTATCACAGCGACACCATCCCGCAGGAGACGGCAATGACCATCATTGCGCGCCAATTCGCGTTGATGCACGAGAGTGGCTACGAGAATTATGTGTGCTCCTGCATCACCTCGTTCGGATGCTACACCGAGACGTTGGAGACCTGGCACGAGTACCCTGAACTGGAGGCCAAGATTCGGCAGTATCTCTGGGATTCGTGCAAGAAAGAGTTCGCCAAGCCCAAATATCTCGCTCATGCCAGCGACCTTATCTATAAATTTAGGTTCGACATCGCCAAACAGATGAAGTTTCCGCTGGTCAATGTCAAGACCGGCAAGCCTTTGAAGGTGGTCGAGCATATCGGATGCCATTATTCGAAGATGTTCCCGTCGAAGGGATTCGGTGGAGCTGAGTATCCGCATGTGCTGGTCGGAATGATTGAGGCATGGGGTGGCGAGGTGGTCGACTACCCCGAACGCCGTCATTGCTGTGGCTTTGGCTTCCGTCAGTATTTCGTGCAGGCCAACAGAGGCTATTCCGAGTCGAATACCTACAAGAAATTCGAGTCGATGGAGCCTTACGAGCCGGATTTGATTATCACTAATTGCCCGGGTTGTCCTTATTTCCTCGACAGATGGCAATATGTCATCGCGGAGCAGACGGGTAAGACATACGGCAAGAACGGCTACGGCATCCCGGCGCTGACCTACGAAGAGGTGGCAGGTTTGGTGATGGGCTACGACCCATGGGACCTTGGCCTCCAGATGCATCAGGTCGCCATTGAGCCGCTACTCGAGAAGATGGGAATCCCATACGACCCGAAGAAGAAATATCAGGGCATCAACGGCAAAGACCTCGGTCAGCCACAGTGCCCGTCGTGTATGAAATCAGTTTGAGAAAATGAGTAAATAGAGTTTATATAATCGACGTTTTGGCTTTCAGCTTTCAGCAATCAGCAGTCAGCTTAGTTCCAACGATGCTGATAGCTGACGGCTGATAGCTGACAGCCATGAAATCATGGATTAATTCTGAACACTTACTTATGAAAGAGAATATTTTAATCATTGGCGGTGGTGCCGCCGGAATGGAAGCCGCCACCCAATTGCATAAAATGGGGCTGAATCCTGTCATTATTGAAAAAAGTGAGGCTCTTGGCGGCCATATCGCGCAGTGGGACAGACTGTTCCCTGCATTTCATCCCGCCAAGGACGTGGTGGATAAGATGCTCGAACAGGTGAAAGGTGTCGATGTCCGTCTGAATACCGAGGTCGTTGATATCCAAAGAGATAATAACGGGTTTCATGCCGTTTTGAGCAACAACGAAAAGATTGACGCACAAGCTGTGATTCTTGCCACAGGTTTCGATGTTTTCAAAGCGGAGCGAAAACAGGAATACGGCTATGGCATCTATAACAATGTCATTACCAGTGTAGAACTGGAGAAGTTTTTCAGGACAGGCAAAGATGACCGCATCAATAACCCGAAGCGCATCGGCTTCGTGCATTGTGTCGGTGCCCGTGATGTCAAGGTCTGTAACACCTATTGCTCAAAGGTGTGTTGCACCACGGCTCTGAAGCAGGCCTGCGAGATCAAGAAGGTGTTCCCTGATGCCGAAGTGTACACGTTCTACATGGATTTGCGCATGTTCGGTCCAGGCTATGAAGACCTGTATCTTAAGACCCAAAGAGACTTCGACGTGAAGTGCGTCCGCGGCCGTGTTTGCGAGGTGTCGGAGGATATGAACGGCAAACTGGTCATCAAGGCGGAAGACACGTTGTTTGGCAAGCCTTTGAAGATGACACTTGACTTGCTCGTTTTGATGTGCAGCATGGAGAAAAACAAGAGCATCGACCCGATACAGCAGAAACTTGGCATTGCCAACAACAGCGACGGTTTCATGCAGAATAAGGACATGTATTTGGGCATGAACGACACTGCTCAAGATGGCGTGTTCGTTGCTGGTGCCTGCACCGCTCCAAAGTCGCTGCCCGACACCATTGGTGAGGCGCGTTCCGTGGCGACACAAGTGTATAACTATCTTAAAAGGTAAGCCATGGATTTCGGTTTTTGTTTGTCACCCAGCTCGCATGTCAAGATGGACAGCGTCGACCTGACGACGTTCAACCGCCTGAAGGAGACCAACCCTGACATCAATACCTGCATCGCATGTGGCTCATGCACTGCAACGTGCACGGCGGGCCATTTCACCGAGATGAGCTTTCGCCGCATTCTTCTGATGCTTCAGCGAGGCAAGGAAGACGAGGCCAAAAAAATGATTCAACGTTGCATGCTCTGCGGCAAATGCACTTTGGTTTGCCCTCGCGGCATCAATATCCGTAAGATTTTGTTAGACATTACACGATGAATTCACAGATATTCCATCCTTTTGTGCTCCCCTTCGTGCTCGGCATGGCTTTCGTGCTGACGTATTGTGTGGTGGGTCTTTTACGCGTCATCGGACAGCTGCCGAAAGACGACAGAAAGCAATTTTGGCGTTCTCTGGTGACGCCCAAGACGGCATGGGCCAACATTCGTGACTTGGTTGGAGACTGCCTCTTCCATGTGAAGATATGGAAACGCAATCCTGTGCTGGGTTACATGCACACGGCCATTGCCTTTGGCTGGTTCATGATCATTGTCATCGGCCATGTGATGCTGTTCACATTGCGACCGCTTGAAGGTGTTGAAGTACAAGGTATTGAGCGGATGTTACCCAACTTCTATTATCCGATTTTCTTCAAGTATTTCGCTGAAGAAACGCCCATTTTCGCCGTCCTTATGGATTTCTTCCTTCTGATGATCATCAGCGGTATCTTGATTGCCGTTGTGAAAAAGATCCATTCGAAGATAGTGGGGGTGAAGCGTATCATGCACTTCGGTTTTGCCGACAACATGATTCGTTTTGCCTTGTGGACCATCTTCCCCTTCCGTCTCATTGCCGAAAAGAGCAACATCATGGCGTTTTGGTGGCTCTATTCCACTGATTTGATGGTGTTTATGTTTATGCTGCCGTTCACGAGATACATGCACATCCCGACGGAGGCCTTGTTCATCCTGTTGCGACATGCAGGTTTGAAACCGCGTGAGCCACGTAAGGGTTATGCTTTGGCACAGATTTATTCCTGCCCGAGCTGCGGATTGTGCATCGACGCCTGCCCGATGAGCGTCAACGACAAGAACAGTGGCAACACTTCGGCTTATTTCATGAAACGCTTGAGGAACGGAGATAGGGAAGAGGCCCAACGCATTGCCGAGACCTGCATG
>CACXXW010000177.1 GCA_902771635.1 uncultured Bacteroidia bacterium
GAACTTGCCTTGGGCAAACTCCATCTCCCAAGCCGCCTTGGCGAGTCGCTTCTCAATCTCTTCCATCGAGTCGGTCTGACGGTTGATGAGTCGCTCGCGCAGTGCCTCAATCGACGGGGCTTGGATGAAGACCGACAAAGCTTGGTCGCCGTAGTGGTTCTTGATGTTCACGCCACCACACACGTCCACATCGAAGGCCACATGCTTGCCTTCTTCCTGCATCTGTGCGACCACGGAGAGCAAAGTGCCGTAGCAACGGCCGGGATAGACCTCTTCCCATTCAAGGAACTCGCCATTCTCGACGCGCTGCTTGAAGTCTTCCATGGTGAGGAAATAATACTCGCGACCGTTCACCTCCTCGCCACGGGGTGGGCGCGTGGTGGCCGAAACCGAGAACGCCATCTCAGCACTGAAGATTAGAAGTTTTCCTTTCATAGTCGTGTTTTTTTGCTTTCAGCAGTCAGCAGTCAGCTATCAGCATTAGCAATTGCTGACCGCTGACCGCTGACGGCTGATAGCTGATAGCTTATAAAATATTACATACCTGTTCCTTTATCTTCTCCAACTCGTCCTTCATCTTGACGACAATCTTCTGGATGTTCACCTCGTTGGCCTTCGAGCCCAAGGTGTTGATTTCGCGGCCCATCTCCTGGGCGATGAAACCAAGTTTCTTGCCTGCCTGGTCATCGTCGCAGCTCTCGTTGAAGTAGTTGCAATGTTGGCGCAGACGCACTTTCTCCTCGGTGATGTCGAGTTTTTCGAGATAATAGATCAGTTCCTGCTCGAAGCGGTTTTCATCGTATTGGCCGGATGTGGTCAACTCACTGAGGTTCTTGGTGATGCGTTGCTTGATGACCTCGTGGCGGCTCTTCTCGTACTTCAAAGTGTTGCCTTCCTGGATGCGGAAGCCATCGACAATATCCAAGGCTTGGTCGAGGGTCTCAGCCACTTTGGCGACAAAGGCTTCATCATAGTTTTCCACAGGCACATTGAAGATTCCTGGCATACGGAAGAGGATGGAAGCCATGTCATCCGCAGGGGCTACATTCAAGGCAACGGAGATGGTTTCAATTTGCTCCTTGTAAGCCTTCACGATGTCTTGGTCGATATGGTAAGTCTGGCTCAGGTCGGTGTCGGTGATGGTGATGACCACGTCCACCTTGCCGCGTTGCAGCTTAGCCCCGATCCTGTTACGGAAATCCAGTTCTGCAAAGCGCAATTCATTGGGCAATTTCACCTGAAGGTCCAACTGCTTGCTATTAAGTGTTTTGACTTCTACTGTTACTTTCTTCGCGTTGTAGGTTTGCTCGGCGATGCCGTAACCTGTCATGGAACGAATCATAATCTTTTATTTGCAAATAATACTAATGCTGGACAAATCCCCAGGATTCCTTGCCATAGAGATCGGTTTGTGCAATCGATGAGAGACTGACTTCTTTTGTCAGGTTAATCCTGGAGGAAAACACGCCAAAGCCACCCGAGACGTTGGTGTAGTCGGGCACGGTTTGTAAGAAGCCTGACTGCGAATTCACTTGAATGTAGTTGTATAGTTCATCGGCACCGGCTGACAATTGGATTTGAATGGGTTTTAGGTCGAAGGAACGCTCCACATTGGGATGATTGGCATCAAATACCGTGTCGCCACCGATGGCGGATTCCAGAAGGTGGAACAAGATGTTATTGTTGTAAGAGAAGAAACAAGATCCGTCTTCTGTATACAAGTCATCAATGCTCTTGGCTCCGAATGTATATGACACCTGCTTGTCGACCATCGGGCCTCCATTGTGGGACTCATGGTAATTGAAAACGAACTTCAGGTCGTAAAAGACGGCATTTTCGGCTGTTGTAAATTTGATTTTGCTCGATTTATCAGTTGGCTCTGACGTGAAATGGAGAGAACCGTTTATGATTTTAAAATCATCTCCGCCAACAAGACCCGTTTCAGCCGAGATAGTGTCGTTGCCCTTGAAAACGAAGAGCTTGTATCTGTATTTGGAATGCCCGTTGTTGTTGTCAAACTTTTCTTTCTCGTTGGTGTAATACACTTTTTGGCTAGGCGAATAGAAAATGCCTTCCTCCTTGTCTTGTATTGTCGTCGTGTCAAGCATCAGCGTGTCGCCTGTGGGCAGATATTGGTTTCCATAACCTGATTTATATTCTACAATATAGGCTTTCAACTTGCCTGGATAATTGCATGAGTCGGCTATGAGAGCCACCTCATTGGCGTCGATGTGTGTGTCGTTGCTGCCAGAGAAAGCCCTGTTGATTCTTATGAAGTTGGTGTCTGCCGTGGCATTAAGCAAGCCGTAAATCACAGAGATGTCCTTGTAGTCGGCGTAGAGGTCCACATCAGTGGTGCAAGCATTAAAGAATGTCAAACTAGCCAGCAGCGAAAGAGACAAAAACAGTTTTTTCATTGTCCGATGAGTTTTGATAAGAAACTGCAAAGGTAGCAAATTTTCATAAAGCGCCGTATAATTTGAAAATTATTGCTCCTTGAAGCCCCATGATGTCATGCCATACAATTCTCTTTTGGTATTGGCGGAGAGTTTTGCCACCCTTTCGATTTTGGTGCGTGATGAAAACAGGCCATAGCCGCCTTCGATGTTGGTGTAGGTCGTAATAAGCGACATGGGACTTTCTGCTTGGGCTTGATCGGCAATGTAATAATACGCCAAGTCGTCACCGGCGGCACTGATGGTGATGACAAAGTCTTCAATGTAACGGGTTACGTTGGGATGATTGGCATCGTAAATCGTATCCCCGCCGATGGTATAGGCGAGGGCGTTGAACAACCAATTCTCGGAATACTCCAGATAATAAGAGTTGTTGGTCCCTTCAAGCTGGTGGAATTCACTAAGGGTTCTTGTCCCAAAAGAGCGGTCGACTGATTTTTTCACTATCCCTTGGCCGTTCCTTTGCTCACGGTAGTTGAACTGTATTGCGACTTCGTAAAGAGAGGCTAAACCATCTGCCCTAAACATGATTCTCCTTACCGTTTCAGTTGGGGCTGCCTGAAAACCTACACCACTTGTCAAGATGGCGAATTCCTCGTTGCCGACCATACCAGTCTGGGCGGTAAGAGAGTCCCCGTCGGGTTTGACCACGACAAGACGGTATTTGTATTTGTTTCCGTTCTCGCCGGTGTTGAAACGTTCCGTGGTGTAATAGAAGGTTTGGTTGGGCGAATAGAAAGTGCCCGCCTCTTTGTCGTGAAGGGTTATCGTGTCCAATATCATAACACGGCCAGTAGGTTCGTAGTAGCTGCCGTGGGTGCTTTTCAGCTCGATGATGCGTGCATCCAACTTGCCCGGATAGTTGCTCGAGTCGGCAATCAGCGCCACCTCCCTGGCATCAATAGGGTTGTCGTTGGTGCCGCAGAATGCGCGAGTGATCTTGATGAAATTAGTGTCGACTTTCGGATTCAGCATGGCATAGACAATGGGAATGTCTTGGTATTCGGCGTATAGGTCAACGTCGGTGCTACATGAGGTAAAAATAGCAATGAATAATGATATAATTAGTATAAAATGTATTTTTTTCATGTTGAAACAATTTATTTGATACGGCAAAAGTAGTGTTTTTTTCTTTCCCTGCAAATTATTTTACATTTATTTCTATTTTTGTCCTCAAATAATTCCAATCAATATGAAAAGAACAGCTTTACTTATCATGCTTCTCCTCTTGGCTTTCATTTCAAATGCCCAAGTGGAATACCTTTACGACTTCAACAGCCTCACTGAAGGCTCACAGAACCTCAACGGCCAAGACGGCTGGGTGACGCATTACCAGACTGCCACCTCATCGCAGGACTTCGACGTCAGCTATGTCTGTGGCTCCGACATGGCCCCTGATGAATCCATGGCCATTTGGTATCCCTATGGTGGTTCGGGTGTAGGTCGCACGGCTACACGCAAGGCTTCGCCCAACTTCGACTTCAACTTCCAAAACGGAGGTATCTTGGACCTTGAAATCGACATGAACCGCACATGGTGGGGTAGCTTTTTCGGTGTGGGATTCGATGCCGACGGCGACGGCCACATCCTGCCTGGGATGACCGACCCCGATGGCGGTGTCTATCTCTTTGTGAAGAGCCAAGGCGACAGCGGCCACGCCCGAGTTCACCTGCCTGATGGCTCCCATGTCGATTTCGACTATGAACAAGGTGGTTGGACGCGCTACAAGATGTCGTTCGACTTCACGGCCTACGATGGCGCAGGCGCTGTGACGGTGTTTGTCAAGCCTGGCTGCGAGGGCGAATGGATACAGATGGCGGGCTGCACCAACGTCTGCATGAACCTCACCCCGGGTAGCGGCGACAAGCTTGACTACCAAGTGTGGGACGGCATCTTCTTCCACTCGCAAGGCGGCACGGGCGGCTTCGACAACCTCCTCGTGCGCCAACAGCCCGACGGCAATGCCCAGCTCATCGAGATGGAAGACATTCCCAACCAATTGATCTTCAACGCCCCGATTACGCTCGAGGCCACGGCTTCATCAGGACTACCTGTATCTTTCGAGATGATGGAAGGCCCTGCTACCATCAGCGGCAATGTGCTCACCTTGTCGGGTGAGACGGGTGTGGTCAAGTTCAAGGCTATGCAAGCTGGCAATGCCAACTGGTTGCCCGCTCCCGATGTGGTGAAAACCTTTGAGGTCGTTGATCCGTATGCCTACGAACCCGAAGTAAAGATTCGCCGTCCCTACGACGGGACCAAGGTCTATATGGATGACCTCCATCCCGTGATGATTGTCGTCTCGGCCTATATCGAACACCCCGAAGTCATCAAGTTCACCAGCATCACGGCCGATGTCGAAGGGCAAGACATTGCCTTGCAGACTGACTATCCAGACGACCCTGACAACGGCTATTACTATGGATTCTTCACTCCCTTGGGCTTCACCAATTATGGCATAAACGTCAGCGTGACCCAAAGCGGCGGGAAAACAACGACTTATCACACTAGTTTTGAAATCACTGACCAGATTGACAGCCAATTGGACGTGGAGACCATGAACGGCGACCTTGTTTGTACGCCATCGGTACACAGCGCCAAAGGCGAATACGTCTTCCCGTCGCATGTGGGTGCCTTCAAAAAGATCATGGCTCATTTTGAGTATAATTGCGTGGACGGCAACTGTGACACTTACGACCGCATAGGTGGTGTGAAGGTGCGTAACTACAGAGGCGAGTGGGTGGAGCTCTTCCGCTACATCACACCCTTTGGCGTGCAATGCCAAGACAACGTGGACGTGAGCGACTACACGACCCAGTTGCAAGGCTTGGTGGAGATGGAATATTATATGGAGCTTTGGAACGGCAGTGGCTCCAACCCCAATCTCATTTTCAGCTTCACTAAAGGCACGCCGAGATTTGGTTTGGCACCTATGCCTTCGGCGACTATGCCAACCAACAGCCTGTGCCCGTTGTGGATTATTCTTTCAGCGACCAGGCGCAGATAGCCAAGCTGAAGCTGACCACCACGGGACACAACTGGACCAGCGGTACCAACAACACCTACAACACAGGCAATGCCGCCGAGTTCTATGAGGCCACGCATCACATTTTTGTGAATGGAACTAGCAAATACGACCAGCACTTATGGCGCACCTGTAGCCC
>CACXXW010000178.1 GCA_902771635.1 uncultured Bacteroidia bacterium
CATGTTTATCGATGACCGTCTGGAATTGATAGAAAAGGAATTGGGCAATGTGGATAGCGACATTTCTTCCTACAAGAGTGAGAACCTGTTGCCCGATGTCGAAGCGGCATCAAGGATGTATTTGTCGCAAACATCTGAAACAAGCAAACACATTTTGGAAATCAACAACCAGATTTCCATTACCAACTATATCCGGAAGATGTTGAGCAATGAGGCCTTGAAGGATCAGTTGCTGCCGGTGAATTCGGGGGTCAACAGCATCAATATTGAGAGCCAGATCAACGCCTACAACACAATGATGCTCCGCCGCAACAGCTTGGTGGCCAACAGTAGTGAGGAAAACCCCTTGGTGCTCGACTTGGATGAAAACCTTGCGGACATGCGTCAAGCCATCATCGCCAGTATCGACAACCAATTGGTGACGCTCAATAACCAATTGGCCAGCTTGCAGGGCACGGAGCGCGAAATCAACCAACGTCTTGCCGCCAACCCCAGCCAAGCCAAATACCTGCTTTCGGTGGAACGTCAGCAGAAGGTGAAAGAGGCCCTGTATCTCTATCTCCTCCAGAAACGTGAGGAGAACCAATTGACGCAGGCATTCACTGCCTACAATACAAGAGTCGTTGAACAGCCCCATGGTTCTTCTGCTCCTTCCAGACCCAATAGATCTAGGGTTAGGTTGATTGCTTTGGTTCTCGGTTTGGCTATCCCGGCGCTTATCCTTTTCCTGAGGGAACAATTGAATACTACAGTTCGTGGTCGTAAGGATTTGGAGGATCTTTCCTTGCCGTTTGTGGGTGAAATACCTTTGGCTTATAGTTTGTCAGACCAAAAGAAAAAGAAGAAAGAAGCCAAAAAGAAGCGTGAAGAACAGAAAGATTTGCAGGTTAAGGAAGGCTTTGCAGATGGCGTGGTAGTGAAAAAAGGCAGCCGTAATGTCATCAATGAGGCTTTCCGTGTGTTCCGTACCAACTTGGAGTTTATGAGCAAGGACAAAGATTCCAACGTCTTTATGTTCACCTCTTTCAATCCTGGTTCGGGCAAATCCTTCATTTGCATCAACTCTGCTATTGCCCTTGCCATCAAGGAGAAAAAGGTGTTGGTGATAGATGGTGACTTGCGTCATGCCTCCCTGTCGGCCTATATTTTCTCACCGAAGAAAGGTATCGCCAATTACCTTGCCCGTCAGGAGGAGGACATCAACCAACTTGTTCTGCCAAGTCAAGACTATCCCACTTTGAGTTACTTGCCTGTGGGTACCATTCCACCCAACCCGACAGAGTTGCTCGAAGACAACCGTTTCGGAGCGTTGATAGAGCGTTTCAGAAAAGAATACGATTATGTGTTGATCGACTGTCCGCCCGTCGACATTGTGGCCGACCCGCAAATCATCAACAACTATGTTGACCGCACCATCTTTGTGGTTCGTGCCGGCTTGATGGAACGTAGTTTGGTTCCCGAGTTGGAGAACCTCTATACACAGCATAAATTCAAGAACATGTGTCTGGTTCTCAATGGCGCTTCGGGCAACGACGGACGCTATGGCTACCGTTATGGCTATGGTTACAGGTATGGTTATAAGTATGGCGGTAAATATGGCTACCATTCCGAAGGCAAAAGCGGGTATTATCATGAAGATGATGAATAATTTGTGAGAAACGCTTATGTTGTTCCCTAAGATTTCCTCCCTGCTCCACAATTTCACCGACCACCATTCCCACATATTGCCAGGTGTGGATGATGGCGTGAAGAAGATGGAAGTGTCGCTGAAAGTGTTGGAGCGGTACGAGCAGTTGGGCATTGCAGAAGTGTGGTGCACCCCTCACATTATGGAAGATATTCCCAATACGACCGCAGGACTTCAAGCCCGTTTTGCCGAGCTTTGTGAGGCCTATCAAGGTCCCATCAAGCTGCATCTTGCGGCAGAGTATATGATGGATGCGCTCTTTGAGGAGCGGTTGAGTCAAGGCGACTTGCTGTCTTTGGGAGATGAGGGCAACCAACTCTTGGTGGAGACCTCCTATTTCACGCCCCCCATGGACATGGACTCGATTCTGCTTCGCATCAAGCAGAAGGGGTATTATCCCGTGTTGGCGCATCCCGAACGCTATGTTTACATGGGCCATGATCGTTATACGGATTTGAAAAACAAAGATATACGTTTCCAATTGAACCTCTCTTCCTTGGCAGGTGCCTATGGTTCCGAAGCCAAGGATAAGGCGCATTGGATTCTCAAGAAAAACTATTACAACTTGGCAGGCTCCGACCTCCATTCCTCCCGCAATATGGAGTATTGGTCGACGCGTGCCCCTCGAGCTTTGAAAAAACTACTTCAAACATAAAGCTAAGGTCCCTGAGCCTGCGGTCTCTGAGCATGGTCGAAGCGTCGAAGGGCCGACCCACTAAACCGGCGTTTCGACAGGCTCAACGACCTTGGCCCGTTAAGGTCCCTGAGCTTGTCGAAGGGCCGATTTAGATAGAACATTTTATCAAACACAGGAATATCAATCAAATACATCAACATGGAAGAAAAAAAGAGACTCTTTGAAGAATTTCCACCCGTGACGACCGAAGAATGGGAAGCCGTTATCGAAAAGGACCTCAAAGGGGCAGATTACAACAAGAAACTGGTTTGGCGCACGGCCGAAGGCTTCAATGTGAAGCCTTACTATCGTGCCGAAAACCTGGCCGACATTCCGTGGACGGGTCAGAACCCCAACGAGTTCCCCTATGTCCGTGGCAACAAAGCCGAAGGCAACGAATGGCTGGTCCGTCAGGACATCACCGTGAAGGATGTGCATGAGGCCAACAAGATTGCCCTCAACGCCATCAGCCGTGGTGCCAACAGCATCGGCTTCAAGTTAGAGTATGACAAGCTTTACGACACCATCGCCATCTCGACCCTGCTCAACGGCATCGACCAGAAGGCCGTGGAGATCAACTTCTACAACAACAAGTACCACTTGCCGTTGTTGGAAATGCTGTCGAAGATTCCGGACATCAAGGGTTCACTCAACTACGACCCGCTGACGCGTTATCTGCGTCGTGGCGTGTGGTACGTGACCGAAAGCACCGACATGGAATTAGGTTACATCGTGGTGAAAGCCGAGATGCCTGGTTTCCATACCATCGGCGTCAACGGCCATGTGTTCACCAACGCGGGTGCCACTATTGTACAGGAGATGGCCTTCAGCCTCGCCGTGGGTGCCGAATACCTCGACAAACTCACCGAGAAAGGCCTCACCATCGATGAGATTGCACCCAAGATGCGCTTTAACCTCGCCATTGGTCAGAACTATTTCATGGAGATGGCCAAGTTGAGAGCGTATCGTCTGCTGTGGGCGAATATCGTGAAGGCATACTGTGAGGAAGGCGGCGCTTCGACGGGCTCAGCGACCGCAGAAACCTGCAAGATGCACATCCATGCCACCAATGCAGAGTTGGGCATGAGCCTCTACGACGCTTACGTGAACATGCTGCGCACAACGACTGGCACGATGTCAGCCGTCCTCGGTGGTGTCGACTCGTTCACCGTGATGCCGTTCGACACGCCGTTTGAGATCCCCACCGATTTCGCCGACCGTATCGCCCGCAACCAGCAGCTCATCCTCAAGGAAGAGGCCCACTTCGACAAGGTGGCCGACCCCGCCGCAGGTTCCTACTACATCGAG
>CACXXW010000179.1 GCA_902771635.1 uncultured Bacteroidia bacterium
AGCCAAAAGTAGTAATCCGATAATCGTACGAATCTTCATTGCGTTGGATTGAGGCGGTAAAAGTACGAAAAAATAGTGAAATGACCACAACAATTATTGAATTGGATTATCTTTGATTTTCAGATAATTAAAAGGAAATCCCCAAAAAATATCGTGGAAAAGTGTGGAAAAGTGTTGACACATTCACATTTTTTGTATCTTTGCAGCGTGAATTGGCATGAAATATGTCATCACAAAAACGAGCAGAACTATTATTTGATGCCTAATTTATATATCATATCAGGATGTAATGGAGCTGGAAAGACCACAGCCTCCTTGACTGTTTTGCCTGAGACGCTGCAGTGCAAGGAGTTCGTCAACTGCGACGAAATCGCCAAGGGTCTGTCGCCGCTCAACCCCGACGGTGCCAAAGTTGCCGCAGGTCGCCTGATGTTGACATGCATCAAAAAACACATCGCTGACAAAGTTGATTTTGCCATCGAAACCACCTTGGCTGCCAAATCCTATCACTCCCTCATCCTCAAGGCACGCGAGCAGGGCTACAAAGCCAGCCTTGTCTATTTCTGGCTGCAAAGTCCCGAACTGGCCATCAAGCGTGTGGCTGAGCGAGTGAAGCATGGCGGTCATCATGTGGACGACAACATTATCCGCAGGCGCTACAAGGCGGGCATCAAGAACCTATTCCACCTTTATTGCCCCGTCGTTGACTATTTCTTGTTCATCGACAACAGTATCATGCCCTCCGAAATCATCGCCGAAGGAAACATCAAATCCATCAAATTTTACAACGAAGAAAAATTTAAAAAGATCAGACAATATGACAACAGTAACAGTGAATGCCAAGAAGAATGAAGTATCCTCCTTCACCAAGAAGCTGATGAGTGGCCTCGACCTCTCCATGCAACGCTTGCTCACCATGCGCTGCCGCCACAATGGCACCTTCTGCTTCTGCGATGCCGATGGTAACATCTACACCGTGAAAGCCAAGGAAGTCAAAGCCCTGATGGAACAGGAATAATCTTCCAACATCACATAGAAAAACCGACCACGATTTGCAGTGTTTGCTGCGAATCGTGGTTTTTTCGTATCTTTGGCGCATTAAAACTCAGCTCCATGAAGAAAAAAGCATCACTCCTCTTATTAATAAGCATTTTCTACGCAACCACCTTTGCCCAAACCGACCAACTTCCCGAAACCGACCCCGTCATCACCAATCGTATCAGCCAATGGCAGGACCTGAAATTCGGCTTCATGATGCATTGGGGCATCTACGCCCAATGGGAAGTAGTGGAGTCGTGGTCCATCTGCAACGAGCCTTGGATCAACCGCAATGGCGCCGATTATTACCAATATAAGACTGATTACCAAAACCTTAACAAGACCTTCAACCCGCAACAATTCGACCCTTCAAAATGGGCCGAGGCCGCCAAAAACGCCGGAATGAAATATGTCGTCTTCACCACGAAGCACCACGACGGCTTCTGCATGTTCGACACGAAGGAGACTTCCTACTCCACTGTCGACCCAAGCTGCCCATTCTCGAAAAACCCGAAGGCCGACATTACCGGCGAAGTGGTGAAAGCCTTCCGCGGCAAAGGCTTTTGGACAGGGCTCTACTTCTCCAAACCCGACTGGCACTGCGATGACTATTGGGCACACGAATGGGCCACCCCCGACCGCAATGTCAACTACGACCCGACCGCCATGCCCGAGCGTTTTGAGAAATACAAACAATTCACCCATAGACAGATACACGAGCTTACCCACAATTATGGCGACATCGACATCCTATGGCTCGACGGTGGCTGGGTGCGCCCCGAATGGAGCGTGAACGAAGAGACACGCCCGTGGCTCGGCTGCCAAGGCTACATCCAAGACATTGACATGCCCAAAGTAGCCGAAATTGCCCGCGAGAACAACCCCGACCTCATCATTGTCGACCGCTCGGTAGGCGGCAAATACGAGAACTACCAGACTCCCGAACAGCAAGTCCCCGATTCACTCCTACCCTATCCCTGGGAAACCTGCATGTCGATGGGTAACTCGTGGTCGTATGTCTCCACCGACACTTACAAAAGCACCAACAAACTCATCCATCTCTTGTGCGACATCGTGGCCAAAGGCGGCAACTTCCTCCTCAACGTGGGCCCCGATGCCGACGGCAACCTGCCCGACACCGCCCTGCTCCGCATGAAGGAAATCGGCGAATGGATGCAGGTGAACGGCGAAGCCATCTACGGCACGCGACCCATCTATCCTTTCACATACGGCAAGTTCCGCTTCACGCAGAAAGGCGACAAAGTCTACGGCATTTTCCTCTTGGATGAACAGGAAAACCCAGTTCCCGACACTTATTGGTTTGAGGCCAAGGACATAAAGCTGAAGACGGGAAAAATCAAAGTATTAGGCAGCAAAAAGAAAGCCACCCTTTGCAAGGAGGCTGATGGTCGTTACCGCATCGACTTCCCGAATTTGTTCGAAATGCCTCATGCGGTTGTGTTTGAGATGCAGAAAAATAAAAAAGGCACCATCAGACACTTTGATAAAATAAAAGCTAATAATATAAATGTAGGATGTTTGAAAAAACATGCTGACTAATTCAATAACGTCGCCAAACAATTAAAAAAACCAGCATAACGTAGCAGTGACGATGGTGCCGTCTTGCTTCATTTTCCGTTTCCAAAATTAGATACATTTCAACATTCACCAAATAACAATCAGTATGAAAAAATTGTCATTTGGTCGGATTATTATTAACTATTATACCAATAACAAGTATTTTTGTAGGCAAAATGACCGAAAAGAATGAAAAAACAGCCACACGCTTTGGAGGAAATAAGAGACCAAATAAAAACACATGGTCTAATGATATTTGACAATATCAACCGTGTGCCCATCTACGAGAAAGCCTACGCATCACCATTTTTCATACTTTGGCTAAATCATCAGGGGTATCTGAAAAACCTTTTTGACAAGCAACAAAAGGAATTCCATCAACACGACTTTGTCATGGTTCCTCCTGGTCATGTGATGGAGATCCAAGAGTCGAGCGACGACTATTTGGTTTCATTGCTCATCATCTCACCCAGTTTTCTTCAAAACCTGAAGCATCTCTATCCCTTCTATTTTGAGCATGTCGAATACCGATATAATTCCGTTTTCCATCTGAGCGATGAACAATATGAAGGCATGCAAGGGCATTTCATGATGCTCCAAGCCATCAGTCAGTTGAGCCACCCTGAGCGTGACGAATTATTGGTCAAGCAAATGGAGATAGGGACGCATTTGATGGAGATTTACCTACAAGAAAACGGCTTAACGGCGCCAGAACTCACCCCAGCCCAACAATTGTTTAACCGTTTCAGAAACGCCTTTGTCAACCATGTCCATGAAAGCCGCGAAGTGCAGTATTATGCCAAACTTCTTTGTTTGTCGCCCAAATACTTTGGCAGCATCATCAAGAAACAAACCGGTATTAGTGCCAATGAATGGATTACGGGTTATGTCATCGTTCAAGCCAAGTCGCTACTTCGCCACAGCACTAACCTCAACATCCAGCAAATCAGCCAACAGCTTGGCTTTTCCGACCCAGCTGC